>DASXTP010000146.1:0-9004 GCA_036505355.1 Candidatus Eiseniibacteriota bacterium
CACCGTCGCCCCCTTCGGCGTCTCGGCGCACTGGTCGAGCCCGTTGCACACCCCGTCGCCATCGTCGTCCTTCGGACAGCCGGTCTGGTCCACGGTGCATCCCTTCGGCGTGTCGGGGCACTTGTCGATCCCATCGAGCACCTGGTCCCCGTCGCTGTCCTTGGGGCACCCGTTGGCGTCGACCGTGGCCCCGAGTGGCGTGTCGGGACACCGGTCCTTGCGATCCGGCACGCCGTCGCCATCGGTGTCACGCGGCTTGCCGCCCAGCGCCAGGACCAGCCCGCCGCCCACGATCAAATGGTTGATGTTGAGATCTCCGGACTGGGTCGGGATCGTGTAGTAGAGCTGGCGCATCTCGACCCGGAGCCCGATGAAATCGGTGATCCACAGGCGCAGCCCGCCTCCCAGCTCGAGGCCGCCGTGGCTCTCCGTGCTGCCGCCCGCGGGATGAACCTGATTGGTCCCGCCGCCGACGAACAGGTACGGTCCGCCCAGCCGTCCGGCCCACGGCGTCAGCAGCAAGCTGCCCGAGGCGTGCACGAAGTCCACGTCGCCGCCCGCCGTGGCGTCCTCCTTCGTCGGGGTGAAGCCGCCGGCGGCCTCGAGGCCGACCCACGAGTTGAGCTGGAAGCTGACGCGCCCCCCCAGGTAGAGATCGTCGCGGAGCGGCCGGCCGTTGGACCGCAACTGGCCGTCGAACACCGTGTAGCCTGCGAAGGGGGTCAACTCGAAATGAGAGCCGGTCGGCTCGGCCACGGCGGTCTCGACCGCGGGTGCCGCGACCATCCCCACCAGCGCCAGAAGAAGACACGCGCGCACAAGGCCTCCTTGTCCTGCGTGGTGCTCGGCCAGCGGCCGGTCGGACGGTTGCATCGGCAGGTCCGGCCGCCTGGATAACGGTGACGGGTGTGATGGGTCGGACGTGACCCGGCGGGGGACGATAGCGGGCGGCAGTGGCCCCGGCAAGGGTGGAGAGAGGGTGCTGGAGGAGGGTGGGCCCCCCATACCTTGCCCATCCCGCCCGCGCCGAGAGGCACAAGGATTTCGTACAGACCGAGCCGAGTGCCGGGGGGGGCAGGCTCAGCGCGCGAGCAACCGAGTCCAGTTGAGGAGCACCTGCATCTCGGGATGGACCTCCTCGCTCGCGACGCTTGCCAGGAAGCGCTCGCCGTCCTTTGTCCAGGCGACGGGCCCTACGCCGCGCGGCTCGGCGAACAGCGTGCGCGGTACGCCCGGCCGGAAGTTCTTGCCTGCCTCGATCGCAACCGACATCCACCTGCCCTTGCTGAAGTAGATCAGCTCCTTTCCTCCTCGAGTCCAGACCGGCCGCGTGCCGCCGTCGGTCGAGATCCTGACCCTCTGACCTGCCTTGGGGAACGGTTGCACATAGAGCTCAACCTGTCCCGACTCGCTCGAGGGATAAGCGAGCCAGCGGCCGTCTGGGGAAATCCTTGCCCGCCAGGATTCGGGGGGACCGCCGATGTACGGCTCGGGCTTGCGGTCGCCCGTCATCGGGACGAGCCAGAGACTATCCTGGTCGCCGAACACCAAGTAGCGACCATCTGGCGACCAATCTGCGATGCTCTTGAACTGCGACGCGGTCGTGAGAAGCATCTCGGGCTCTCCCGTCCCATCGGCGGCCACGAGGTAGATCTCAGCGCGGCCGCTGGCATTCGTTACGAACGCGATTCGGCTGCCGTCGGGTGACCACACCATGTGCCCCCCATTGAGCTCGGTGGGCGCGAGGCGCGTGGGAATGGCCCGATCGAGGTCCACCACCCAGGGCTTGCCCCCATATAACGCGGCCAACTTCCGGCCGTCCGGAGAGAAGCTCGACGGAAACCAGACCCCAGCCGGCAGCGGGATCGTCTCCCGAGCCTGACCGCTCCGGTCGAACCACTGGAGTCGGGTTTCCGGATACCGGAGCCTGAGAACCACGAGGCGGCCGTTTCGCGAAGCAGACGCCACGGATTCCGCGAGTAGATTCGAGGTCGGAGGGGCCTCGGCGATCTGCACCGTTTGCCCTTCGACTTGGAGCCGCCGGTGGTCGAAGCGCTGGGCCATGGTGCTCCCCTGGCGCGGAAACAGGAGATAGCCGGGCGCCGCGTAGATCGGGGTGGCCTCGGCCGTCATGACCTTCTTCACCCGCTTCGATCTCAAGGAGCCGACGAATACGCCCACGCCGTTCGCCCCGGGAGGGAGCGCCGCGAACAGGAAATGCTCGCCATCCGGAAGGAACTGGGGGAAACGGTGACCGGTTTCGTGCCGGGTGGTATCGAGCGCGGTGACCGGGACGATGTCGCCTCCTCCGGCGGACACGCGGTAGAGCGGACCCACCGCTCGCGCAAACACGATCACGCCGCCCCGATTCCAGGTCCCACCGCGCACCGGCTCCGCATCGCAGATGGTCACCGGCGCGCCGCCGGCGACCGCGATCTTCTTGAGCTTGCCATCGGTGCTCGAGTAGTACGCGATCTTGCGGCCATCCGGTGACCAGAACGGCACGTGGGATCGCGAGCCGATGTCACCCACACGGGCGAGCCGCCTGGCCGAGTCGGCATCGAATGGACGCACCCACAGGAACGCGCCGGTGGAGTCCTCGGTGCAGAACGCGACCATCCGCCCATCCGGCGAGATCGCCGCATTGGAGGCGTTGCCGGTGAGGGCAGACGGGACTGGCGCTGGGATCGAGAGTTGGATGAGTTCGCCATCGGGCGGACGAGAGCGCAGCGCGAAAACCCCGGCCGCGACGAGCGCCGCGACCGCCAGCGCCCATGCGATCCGCTCCCGGCTCCGCCGCCGAGGCATGACGGGCGCCAGCGCACCCGCCTGGGAGCCCGCCTCGCGGATCCATTCCAACTCGTGCATCAGGTCCCGCGCGCTTTGCCAGCGGTCGTCCGGGTCCTTCGCCAGGCAGCGCTTCACCACCCGCTCCAGCGCCGGCGGCACCAGCGGCTGAAGCTCCGTGATCGGCCGCGGCTCTTCCTTGAGGATCGCCGCAATCAAGCTCGCCTGGCTCTTGCCCTCGAACGCCTTCTTCCCCGTCGCCATCTCGTACACGACGCACCCCAGCGCCCACAGGTCGGTGCGGGGGTCCGCCTCTTGCCCCTCGAGCTGCTCCGGCGCCATGTACTGGAACGTGCCGACGATGGCCCCCTCGGTGGTCAGCGGCCGCGACATCGTCGGTGACTCCGTGAGCCCCGCCACACCCGCCTCCGGGGCCCGCCCGGCTCCGCTGCCCACGCCCGCACCGGCCGCTCCCGTCGCGCGCGCCAGCCCGAAGTCCATCAGCTTCGCTCCGGCCTTGGTCAGCATGATGTTCCCGGGCTTCAAGTCCCGGTGCACGATCCCCGAGCGATGCGCCCGGTCCAGCGCGCTCGCAACCTCGACCGCGGTTCGTAGCAGTTCGGCAGTGGCGACCGGCCCCCGCTCCAGTCGGCGCGCGAGCGTTTCGCCCTCGACCAGCTCCATCACCAGGAAATCCACCCCGTCCTGGTGCCCGACGTCGTGGAGCGTGCAGATGTGCGGATGGTTGAGGCTCGAGACCGCTCGTGCCTCGCGCTCGAAACGCGCGCGGACCTCGGGGTTCGCAGAGAGGTGAGAGGGCAGCACCTTGATCGCGATCTCACGCCCGAGGCGTGAGTCGCGAGCGCGATAGACTTCACCCATCCCGCCCGCGCCGAGCGGGGCAGTGATCTCGTAGGGGCCGAGGCGAAAGCCGGGGGCGAGGACCACGGGCGGTGGATTCTACGTCATGCCGGAGCCGCGCCCACCCATGATTCAGCGACACGATGATTCAGCGGACTGCTGCGCTCAGCGTTGCTTTGGCTCGGTTTTCCATCCCGGCTCCGCAACGATCTCAGGGGGCGGCCCGACCTCACTCTCTCGCACCCCGGACCGCGGGCCGCGCTCGGCCTTGGCTCCATCCCGCTCAGGGAGCGAGGCGGCGCAACTCCTCGAACCAGTTCGTGACGAGCCGAAGCCGGCTCTGCATTCCGGCGTTCGGAAGGCCGCGCAGCGCGATCAGGCCCGAGCCATCCGGCAGGACGTCATACGCGTCGATGTCCGCACACTCGAAGAGCAGGCGAGGTTCGCCGACGCTCGGTTCAGGGCCCGCTCCCACCGGCGCAACGTAGAAACGCGGGCCCCTCCGAAAGAAGATCTCGCGCCCCGCCTCCGACCACCTGGGCTGAGCTCCGCCAGAGACCGGTATGCCGGCCCCCATGTCGGGAAACTTGGACCAGAAGATCTCCATATGGTCCGAATGGTCCGAGGCGACCCCCTGATAAGCGATCAACCTCCCATCGGGGGACACGCGGGGGGATCGCTCCCGCAGCAGGCCGCTCGAAAGCCGGTCGGGCGGCCCCTTCGAGTCGAGCCGGAGTCGCCAGACGGCCGATCCGCCCCTAGCCTGGGCGTCGAAGGTACAGAAAATCAAGGTATGACCGTCGGGCGTGAAGGAACTCGCATCGTCCTCGCCGGACAAGCCACCCAGCAGCTCCGGGGGAGCGTGACCGTCGGCTGCCTGCCGGAAGAGATCGAAATCCGAGCCCCCATTGGGCACACCGCTGAAGGCCAGGGATCGCCCATCCGGAGCCCACACCGGGTAGGAGCAGGAACCTACGCCCTGCTTCGGCAGCTTGATCCCGGTGCCACGCGAGAGGTCGTAGACCCAAATGTCGCCATCTACGTCCACGGCAAATCGGCGGCCGTCGGGAGCGAGGGAAAACCTGTTCCTGAAATAGGCCGGTTCGATCGGCCGATGGCGATCCGAGCGAATCGGTCACCCTCCCGTGCTACGATCCTTCTTCGTGATCGGCAAGACCATCGGCCAGTACCGGATCGTCGAGCAGATCGGGCGCGGCGGCATGGGGGTGGTCTATCTCGCCGAGGACCTCAAGCTCCAGCGCCGGGTGGCGCTCAAGTTCCTGCCCGAAGACCTGCTCGCCGACGACACCGACCGCGCCCGCTTCCTGCAGGAGGCCCGCGCCGCCTCGCAAATCAACCACCCCCACGTCTGCACGGTCTACGCCATCGAGGAGCGCGAAGCGCGCCCCTTCATCGCAATGGAGTGGGTGGACGGAGTGACGCTGCGCGGGAAGCTGGCGGCCGGGCTGCTCCCGCTTGCGACCGTGCTCGACTGGGCGATCGCGATCGCCGAGGCGCTGGACGAAGCGCACGCCCGCGGCGTGGTGCACCGCGACCTCAAGAGCGAGAACGTGATGGTGAACGCGCGCGGCCAGGTCAAGGTGATGGACTTTGGCCTCGCCAAGCTGCGGGGCGCCCTCAAGCTGACCCGCACCGGGCCCGGGACGCTCTCCTATCTGGCGCCCGAGGCGGTGCGCGGCGGGGTGGCGGACGCGCGTTCCGACCTGTTCTCGTTCGGGGTGCTGCTCTACGAGCTGCTGGCCGGGCGGCTGCCGTTCCCGGGGGAGCGCGAGGTGGCGGTGATCTACGCGATCCTGAACGCCGCGCCCGAGCCGATCCAGACGTGGCGGCCGGGGCTTTCGTCCGAGTGGCAGCACGTGCTCGATCGGCTGCTGGAGAAGGACCCCGAGGACCGCTATCAGACGGCGCGCGAGGCGCTGATCGACCTGCGCCGGATCAAGCGGGGGCTGGGGCGTGAGGCGCAGGGCCCTGCCCGCGTCGACGTCGCCGCTGCGGCACCAGGAGCGTCGGCCGGCCTCGTCGCTGAGGGTGCTGCCGCGCCGACCGCACCCACGCGGGCCTCGGCCCCAGCGAGGCGGGGCCCCTGGATCGGGCGCCTCGGCGTGACCGCCGCATTCCTCGCGATGCTCGCCGTGCTCGTTCCCATCGTGCGCAATCGAGCGCCGCGCATCAGTCCCAGCGCCACCTTCCGGGCGATCCCGCTGCCCTTTACCCAGATCTCGTATCCCGGAATGTCGCCCGACGGTCACTGGATCGCTTTCGGCGCCGCCGGCGGCGAGGCGCGCCGCATCACCGCCGACTCGGCACGAGCGATCCAGTACGTCGACGTCTCGAACGATGGGAGTCAGATCGCCTATGCAGCAACCGACGACGCGAGGAGAGGCTGGGAGCTGCGCGTCGTCGAGGCGCTTGGCGGAAGCGGCCGGCGACTGGCCGACTTCGCGAACGGCCCCCACTGGTCGCCGGACGGCCGCCGGATCGGCTACGTAACGGCCGCCTTTTCCCAATCGAAGCGACCCGAGCTGTGGACCGTGCCGGCAGGCGGAGGCGAGCCCCGGCTCGAGTTCGCCGACTTAACCCCGGCTGCGCCTCCCGGCCGGAGGGCCCGACTCGCTCGCCAGGCTCCGCGACGTCCCGGTTCCGGAATTCGCCAGTTGGGGAATCGATCGGCGGCGGCGCTTCCTGATCACCTTCCCCGCTCCGGAGCAGATCGAGCGCATCTGGCTGCCGGACATGCGCCGCGAGCGACTCGCGACCAAGTTTACTCATCTCGGGCTTCTCTCCCCGTCCAAGCTGAGCCCCGACGGCACCCAGATCATCTATGTTGACCAACATCCCAGCTCCAAGCTGATCCTGGTCGAGCACCTGCGGTAGCGGGGAGACGACCAATCCGTCAGGACGGCGCGAGCCGGCGCAGAGCGGCCCGCGATGCATCCACCTCCGGTGTTCCGGGATCGGCGTTGCGCCACACCGAGAGCACCCATCGATACTCGCGCGCCGCTTCCGCACGGCGCCCGACAGGCTCGAGCGCCTGCGCGCGGTAGAAGTGCGCTCGGACCGCGTCGTCGGGGAGGAGCAACGGAGCCGCGACCACGGTATCGAGTGCCGCCAGCGCTTCCTGGAAGAGCCCGGCTCGCACTCCATACCGTCCGATGAAGAAACGACGATAGATCGGACCACCCATCGGGGAAGTCGCGCGCTGGAGGAGGCGCACGGCTTCCGCCAGGTGCCCTTCCTCGCCCAGGATCAGCCCACGGGGAAGCAGCAACAGGCCGACGTGGTCGGGATCCGGGTGCGCGTAATGGGAATCGATCCGCTCGAGCAGCGCCTGGGCCTCGCGCATCCGCCCTTCACGGAGCATCCCCGCGATCGAGTTGAGCCCCCAGATGGAGCCCGCCCCGCCCTGCGACTCCGCCGCTGCCGTCCCGCTGTCGGTCCAGGCGGCCGCCTGGACCGTGTCCCCGGCTGCCAGAGCGGCCCAGGCCCCGAAGCCTCCAGACGCATCGGGGTGCTCCCACCAGCGTTTCGCGATCGCCAGCGCGGCTCGAAAACGCCCGCGCTGGAGAGCGGACCAGTACTCCGCCCAGACCCGATAGGGGTACGCCCAAGGCCTCTTCACGTAGATCGACGCGCCCGGAGTGGGTATCGAGTCGAGGCCCAAGGTGAGCCAGATCCTTACCCGTTCGGCCCCGGGGTACCCCCGTTCCAACGGACCCCGCAACACGTCGCGCGCCTCGGTTCCCCGCCCCTCGTCCACCAACACCACGGCCAGGGCGTCACGAAGCTCGCTATTGTCGGGATGCCGCTTCAGCGCCGCGCGCAATATCGACTCGGCCTCCTGCGTGCGGCCGATCGGGACCAGAACCCTCGCGAGGTGGTTCAGGGCCACTTCGTCATCCGGATTCATCTCCAGGAGCTTGCGCAAGGGCCCGATCGCCGCGTGGTAGCGGCCACCATGAGCCGCGGCCTCCATCACGCAGTATTGGGCGAGCCGGTCGTCGGGAAAATCGCGGGCGAGCGGCTGCAGGATGTCGAAGGCGCCGTCGTCATCCCCCTGGCTATGTCGCTCCCAGCCCGAGAGCGCCTGGCGCTCGAGCGGGGTCAGTCGATCCGCGAGAGCCCGGGCGCGGGAGAGGCTCGCCTGCTTCGCTGCCGTCCCGATGTAGTCCTGCAGCCATCCTTGTACGATCGCGAGTTGGAACTGAGCCTGCGCGAACTGCGAATCGCGCGCCACCGAAGCGCTGAACCGAGCCAGGGCCGAATCCATCGCGCCAAGGGCAAAGTGCTCGAGCCCGGCAACGTAGTGACGGTAGGCCTCGAGATCGGCGCTCGAGCGGCTCGCCACTGGGGCGAGGCGCGTCGGCTCGCCCGGGAACCCCAGGTGGTCCTGGAGGCGCGAGCCCAGGAGATCGACCACCTCGAACACGGTCTGCCCGGGCAGGCCCTCGACGCGCTCGGCCCGAACCAGGCGACCGGTGGCGACGTCGGTGACCTCGGCGGTCATCAGCACCGGGGTCACCCGCAGGATGCTGCCGGTGACGAGACGCGTGGCGCGCACCCGCTTCGCGATCTCGAGCGCCACGCCCTTGTCCGCGACGGCGCCCATCCGGCCGAGCCGCCGCATCGCTTCGAGGACCCGCTGCGTGCTCACCACGTTTAGCCCTGGGACCTGAGCGAGCGAGGTCACCAGCAGGTTGCTGGTCACCGCCCCCATGCGCTCGCGGTCGCCGGCATCGACCAGGTTCTCGAAGTAGAGCACCGCGACCGCCGGCGGCGCGGCCCGCGCGCTGCCGGCGGAATGGGTGCGCATCCACCAAAAGCCGACCAACGCGGCCACGAGGAGGGCGGCCCCGACCCCCACCCAGGTCCGTCTCTGCCGTGGCGCGACCTGAGGCCGAGCGCCGGGCGCGCCGATCACCTCGATCACCGCGGCGGCAGCCTCGGCGCTCGGGGGCCGCTGGGAAGGCTCCTTGGCCAGCAGCTTCATCACCAGAGACGCGAGCGGCGCGAGCGACGGTGGGAGGGCCGGCGCCGGCGGATCCTCGTTCTGGATGGTGTAGAGCACCGCCGCTTCGTGGTCGCCCGGAAATGCCGGGCGTCCGGTGAGTGCCTCGTAGAGGATCGCCCCCAGCGCGAACAGGTCGCATCGCGCGTCCCCCGCCGCGCCGCGCACGCGCTCGGGGGCGAGATAGCGCAGCGTGCCCAGCAGGGCCCCGGTCTGGGTGAGCGTAGTGGCGCCTTCCAGGCGCGCGATTCCGAAGTCTGCGATCCGGTAGCTGCCGTCGGTCGCCACCAGCACGTTGTCCGGCTTGAGGTCGCGATGGATCACCCCCAG
>DASXTP010000147.1:0-2858 GCA_036505355.1 Candidatus Eiseniibacteriota bacterium
TCGCGGACTCACCCGAAGGCCAACTCAAGGAAGCGGGGGTCGCCCGCACCGCGCCCTCGTCAAAGCCGACGCACGGCAGCATCCGCCAGGGCTTCGTCTACGAGCGCGTGCCGCACGTCACTCTCAAATCCATCGCGAATAACACCGAGATCGACGTCATCTGGGACAAGTGGCAGGCGACCCTGGAGCCGCTGCGTGAGAGGCTCAATGCCGCACTGAAGGAGCAGTGGCGGGAGTGGGAGATCCCGCGCGAGGCCGACGCGAAGTGGCCCGACGCGGCGAAGAAGCGCCACGCCGACTGGTGGCAGGCCCGCACGAGACGACAGATGCGGGTTCCGAAAACTCTGGCCCCACAATTTCCGGAAAATATGGCCCCCTGAGGGGCTCCGATAACCTGCCGTCCCGAACGATCGTGGAGGAACCGCGGCGTCGGGAGGCGAAGGGAGATGATCGGAGCCATGGCCAGGCATCGGGTGCAGGTGCTGCGCGCCGGCGGCAAGACGCTGCGGCGGATCGCGACCGAGACGGGGATCCCGCTGCGCACCGTGAAGCGGATCGTGCAGGAGCCGGCGATCGCGGCGCCCGGGGACGTGGCGAGCGCGCAGGAGCGCGGCGTCGGCCGGCCGAGCGTGGTCGAGGAGTATCGCGACCGGATCGCCGCCGTGCTCGCGGCTGAGCCGAAGCTGCCGACGGTCGAGGTGCTGCACCGAGCGCGGGGCATGGGCTACACCGGCGCGAAGACAGCGCTGTACGAGGCGGTGCGCGGCCTGCGGCCGCGGCCGGTCACGCCACTGGTGCGGTTCGAAGGCGTGGCGGGCGAGTTCTCGCAGCACGACTTCGGCCAGGTCGAGGTGCGCTACCTCGGTGGCGGCCAGGAGCGGATCCACTTCTTCGCCTCGCGGCTGAAGTACTCGCGCTGGATCGACGTGCACCTGGTCGAGGACGAGCGGATCGAGTCGCTGGTGCGCAGCCTGCTCGCGGGGTTCGCCCGCTTCGGCGGCATCCCGCTGGTGGCAGTGTTCGACAACCCGAAGACGGTGACGCTGGGCCGCGAGGGCGGGCGCATCCTGTGGAACGACACCTTCGGCCAGGTGGCGCTCGACTACGGCTTCGGGGTCGAGTTGTGCACGCCGGCACGTGCGCAGGAAAAGGGTTCCGTCGAGAACCTGGTCGGGTTCTCCAAGGGCAGCTTCTTCAAGGTGCGTCGCTTTCATGATCATGCCGACCTGGTGAGCCAACTCGCCGAGTGGCACATCGAGGTGAACGAGGTGCGTCCCTGTCGGGCGACGGGTGTCACGCCGGCCGCTCGCATCGCGGCCGAACGCGAGCGACTGCGACCGCTGGCGATCGCGCCGCAGGACTACGCGCTGCGCTTCCCGGTGATGGTCGGGCCGACCGGCGTGGTCACCTTCGAGGGCTATCGCTACTCGATGCCGCCCGAGGCGATCGGCATCCCCGGGACGCTGTGGCTCTACCGCGAGCGGGTGCGCATCGTCGCCGGCCGCCACGTCAGCGAGCACGCACGCGTGCCCGAGTGCGGCCGCGACAGCTTCCACCCCGAGCACCGCACCGCCCGACTGGCGAAGGTCGCCGGCGAGCGCGGACGGCTCTACCTCAAGCGGCAGGAACTGCTCGACCTGGGCCCGGTGGCGGAGATCTTCCTCACCGAGATCGTCCATCGCCATCGCTTCACCTGGAAGGCCGAGGTCGAGCAACTGCACGGCGCGTTGCTCGCGCACGGGCCCGCGGTGCTGCAGCGGTCGCTCGCCGCCGCGGGCGAGCGACACCTCTACGCCGCCCACCATGTGCTCGACCTCCTGCCGGACGGGGTGTGCTCATGACCGCGCTCGATCTCGACGGCATGCTGCGCCGCCTGCATCTGCCCACCGTGCGCCGGCTCTACCCCGAGTGCGCGCTGCGCGCCGAGGCCGAGGACCAGTCCTACCGCGACTTCCTCGCCACGCTGATCGCCGAAGAGGTCGCCCATCGTGCCCAGACCCGGATCGAGCGCTCGGTCCGCAAGGCCCGCTTCCCGTTCCTGCGCACCATCGAGGACTTCGACTTCACCTTCCAGAGCTCGATCCGGCTGCAGCTGCTCGGCAGCTGCCTCGGGCCGGAGTTGGTCAGCGAGGGCCGGAGCCTGATCCTGTGCGGGCCTTCGGGTACCGGCAAGACGCATCTGGCGATCGCCATCGCCTACCGCGCCATCCAGAACGGCTACGAGGCCCTGTTCACCAGCGCCGCCGAGATGATCGAGACGCTCTCCGTGGCCACCCGTCGCAGCGAGTTGGCTCGGGCGCTGGCGCACTACACCCACCCGTCGGTGCTCGTGATCGATGAGGTCGGCTACCTCACCGTCGGCGGCGACGCCGCCAACCTGATGTTCCAGGTCGTCAACGAGCGTTACCTGCACCGGCGGCCGATGCTGTTCACCACCAACAAGCCGCTCGCCGCCTGGGGGCTGGTGCTGCACGACCCCGACCTCGCCGAGGCGATCCTCGATCGGGTGCTCGAGCGCGGGCGGCGGGTCGAGCTACGCGGCGCGTCGTATCGTACCCGGCACCTCAAGCGTGCCGAATCGGACCGGAGTCCCCTCCGCGAAGGGGCCAAAATATCCGGAAATCAGGTGCCAGACTTTCCGGAACCCACACAGTCCGAGGGTCGCCTAACGTTTGAGTTCACCGGCTGCCGAAGGCAGGCCGGTGCAACGAGGGGTTAGGCGGCAAGGCCATGTGGGTTCCGGAAAGTCTGGCACCTGATTTCCGGATATTTTGGCCCCTTCGCGGAGGGGACTCCGGTCCGATTCGGCACGCTTGAGGTGCCGGGTACGATACGACGCGCCGCGTAGCTCGACCCGC
>DASXTP010000148.1:0-24459 GCA_036505355.1 Candidatus Eiseniibacteriota bacterium
GTCGCGTTCAGGCGTCGCAGCACCTCGGTGCGGATCGCGAAGTTGTCGCCCGGGAAGGTGAACCCGGCCACTTCGTTGCGCTCGGTGGGTGGGATGAACGCCTGGGCCACCAGGAGGTGCGGCAGATAGGAAAGCGAAAGCCCCTCGGGGCTCGGGAACGAGAAGCCCTGACGGTTGTCGAACGGGTCCCCGGAGAGCGAGGCGAAGCGGGAATTCCACATCAGGTTCGGGTAGTAGACGGCGTTGACTACGATCGGCGAACGACGTTGGTTCCGGGGCCCGAGCCGGTGGGGCCCCACGATCCCGTTGTTGTCGATCCCGATGGCGATCGATTGCGTGTCCCCGAAGCCGGCCGTGGGCGAATGACAGCCCCCGCACGTGTTGTCGTCGTTGAGTCCGGTGATGGTGTCGAACCAGAGCAGGCGCCCCAAGTCTGCGAGTCGCGGGTCGACGCGACGACCGAGCCGGTTTTCCAGCGAGGCCTCCATCATGCCGGTGAACCCTTGGCGCCTCAGCACGGCTGCCAGGTGGTCGTCGAGGGTTGCCTCGTCCTCGGGATGGGCGCCGGCGCGCACGGCCAGACGATCGGCCGCCGCCGGGTTCCGCGCCACGGCGGCACGGCTCTCTTGGACGGGAAGCACCAAGCGCACGGCCGCCGCGGTAGAAACCACCATCGCCCAGGCGGTGAACTGTCGGAAACTGGGAAGCATGGCCCCACCCCCTTGCCCGCGGCGTGCCACCCGGGCGACAAACCTGGGAGCCTGCCATCCCCGCCCACGTTGGCGCTGTGGCGGCGCGCTCACTGTGGCGCCCGCAGGATGGGCCCCTGGTGGGAAGAACACGGGGAATCGACCGACAGAAGTTGCACCCAAAGCCGGCGCTGCCGGGGCATGGCCTGACTTGCGGCGGCTTCGGCACTCGGCGCTTTCGAGCGCTGTTCGCCCGCGTGCCGCGAGCGGGGGGTGGTTAGATCTTGAAGTTCCAGCCCACCAGAAGCTTGAGGTCCGGGATGTCCCCGAGGCCCAGCTTCATCTCGCCGAAGAAGCGGTTGCCGGCGGTGGTCGGGACACCCGCGCCCAGGATGATGTTCCCGCCCACCTCGGTGTCCGAGACGTCCTCGAAAGGCGGCGGCACGTCGACCTCGATGAAGTTGATGCCCGCGCCCGCGCCGACGTAGGGGCGCCAGCTCGAGCCCTGGATGGCGAAGTGGTAGTGCAGGTCCAGGTTGAGGGCGATCACCGTGACGTCGTCCCCAAACCCGAACTCCACGTCGGGGTCGAACGTCAGGCTTGGAGCGATCTCACCGATGATGAGCTGTCCGCCGAACACGATCTGGTCGGGATCGGTGCTGAAGCCCACGCGGGGGCCCAGTCCGCCGACCACGGCGGGCTCCGCATGAGCCAAGGCGGCACCCAGCAAGCCGAGAACGAGGAGTGCAGACAGCCCGAGTCGCTTATGCATCTTCTACCTCCCTGTCAGGAGCGCGTTCAGTCCATGTGAGGAGCGAAACGCAGCATAACCGGAGGCAGATACCTCCGCAACCGAGCCGAGGGTGGGCCTGTCACCCCGGAACCGTGTGCCGACGGGTCGGTTCCACGGCCGGACACACTGACTGAATTCAGAAGCTGCCCCCGATCGTCAGCCCCGGCCAGATGAGGAAGCCGTCGCTGCCGCTCTCCGTCGGAACCATGTACGTGAAAAACGGACGTACGAAGAAACCCCCCGTGGACTGGTAGTGATAGCCGACGGATCCCTGCACGAGCCATGTGCTTTCGAAGTCCTGGACCGACCCACCGCCGCCGAGGAAGGTGGTCCCCATCGAGAGATAAAGGCTGTGAACGTCTCCCGTCAGGACCGAGACGTACAGAGGCATGACGGCGATGGTGCCGTCGGACGTTCCGATGGCCATGAAGCCGCCGCCGAGGCCGAAGTGGTTGGTGACGAAGCGCTCGTAGTTGAGCGTGAGCAGGAGGCCGCGACCTCCCAGCTCGCCCCCGACGAGATTCGGGCGATCGTTACGCACGCCGGCGGCCGCGACCGTGCAGGAAATGAGCAGGCTCATTGCGAGTGCCAGGACCTTCGTGCCCGTGACCGCGGCTCGCCCAATGGCGAGGCGGGTGAAGGTCGGGTTGGACGGATGGATCCCGATGGAGTGCGGCTCGGCCATCTCTCCCTCCTACGCGCGTTGCCCCGGCGAGACGGAACCTGAACCACCGCCGAGCCCCTTCGGTTCGCGCGGCGGCAACGAAACCGTGCGGATCATATCACCTGGACGATGGCCCGATGGCGCACCACCGCTGCGGCGAAGAGCCCCGAGCCGCGTATACTGCGGCCGCGCTTTCTGCCCCACCCCGGAGGTCCGATGACGACGCGACACCGTTCCGTTCTTGCGGCGCTGGGGCTGCTGCTGCTTGGCCCGGCGGCGGATGCCGCCATCACCCCCGAGGCCCGGGCGGTGATCTCTCGGTACCTCGAGGTCACCGGCGGGGCCGATCCGTTTCTCGCCGAGCACAGCGTCCACAGCAAAGGCACGCTCGACGCGTTCGGGCTTCGCGGCACGGTCGAGGCCTGGGCGATGCGCCCCGACAAGAGCGCGAGCCTGACGGCGATCGGGCCGTTCACGCTCCGCGATGGGTGCGACGGCGCCATCGCCTGGCGTGTCGACCAGAACGGCAAGCTGGCGCGACGCGACGGCAAGGATCTCGAGGACGCCAGAGCCGCGGCCTACTTCGAGAACGAGATGTGGTTGACGCCCGACCAGGGCGGCGGAAGCGTGACGCTGCGCGGGACCGAGAGCGATACGGCAGGCACCTATTCCGTGCTCGAGGTGACGCCGCCGGTGGGCCGCCGTCGCCAGATCTGGTTCGCGACCGCCACCGGGCTGATCGCCCGAATGGTGCAGCAAGAAGACCAGCACACGGTCGTGACCCGCACCTCCGAGTTCCACCTGCTGGCCGGGCGCAGGCGCCCGGGGCTGACCCGGCAGTCGGTGATCGGCATGCCGGCCAACGACGCTGCGATCGCGCTCGACTCGGTATGGGTGAACCAGGAGATGGAGCCGGCCCTCTTCGCCCCGCCCGAGCGGGCGGTGAGCGACGTGCGCTATCTCGGCTCCGGACCGCCGGCGCGACTGCCGTTCCGCTACGGGGAGCGGCACGTGTGGCTCAGGGCGTCGCTCAACGCCTGGCCGGCCGAGGACTTCCTGCTCGATACCGGGGCCAGCCTGACGGTGATCGACAGCGCCTATGCGGCTCGGCACGGGCTCAAGAGCCAGGGTCGGCTCCAAGTGGCGGGCGCCGGGGCGGCCGGCGGCGCGTCGCTCTCCGAGGTTGACTCGATCGTGGTCGGAGGCTCCTCGGGCGGCGTGGTCCTCTCCAGACAGAAAGTGGTTCTGCTTTCGCTCAACCCCTATCTCGAGCCGTTCTTCTGGCGACCGGTCGCGGGCGTGCTCGGCTACGATTTCATCAGCCGGTTCGTGATCGAGGTGGACTACGACCAAAGTCTCCTCACGATCCACGATCCGAAGAGCTTCCGGTACGCCGGCGAGGGGACGGCGGTTCCCATGACCATGGCCGGCAACATCCCGGCGGTCCCGGCGAGCGTCGACGGCATCGAAGGACAGTTCCGCTTGGACGTCGGCAGCGGCTCGACCGTGGACCTGCACGGCCCGTTCGTCGAGCGGCACGACTTGCTCGGCAAGCTGGGCAAGACCCTGGAAGTGACGGGAGGGGGTTTCGGTGGGACCTTCACCGCCCGCCTCGGTCGAATGAGAAAGTTCGAGATCGGATCCTACGCCGTCGAGCGTCCGCTGGTCTCGCTGTCGCAGGTGAAAGGGGGCGGGCTCGGGAGCCAGGACTACGCCGGCACCATCGGCAACCAGGTGCTCGAGCGATTCCGCTGCACCTTCGACTACGAGCGCCGGGTCGTATACCTCGAGCCAGGTCCGCGGTTCCCGGAGCCCGACCGCTTTTCGCTCGCCGGAGTGCAGCTGGCGCGGATCGAGGGCACGGTGCGGACGTTGCGGGTGCTCCCCGGCTCGGCCGCGGAGGCGGCCGGGCTTCACGAGAACGACGAGGTGATCTTGATCGACCGCCGCCCGATCGCCTACTACACCGTGGATCAGGTGACGAAGCTGTTCGAGAACGGCGTGCCGGGCGAGAAACACGTGCTCGAGATCCGCCGCGACGGCGAGCGCCGCAAGATCACAATCAAGCTGAAGCAGATGCTGTGAAGCGTGTGGGAGGTCGCGTCGCGTCCTGGTCGCGTTGACACGGTTTCCCGGTCCCCCGAGAATACGCGCATGATCCCACTCGCCCGCGAGCCGTTGATCGCGCGCCTGCGCGAGTCGCTCGAGCCGCGGCCAGAGATCCTTGACGCGTATCTTTTCGGCTCCCACGGGCGAGGAAACCCGCGGGCCGATAGCGACCTCGACGTGGCCGTCTACCTGGACCGGGCCCGCGTGCCCGATTCGCCTTTCGGCTACGCCGCGGGGTTGGCGACCGACCTGGCGGCGGCCGTGCGCCATGACCGCGTGGATGTCGCCGTCTTGAACGACGCTCCGCCGCTTTTCTACCACCGAGTCCTTCGCGACGGCGTGCGCCTTGTTGCCCGTCAGCTCGAGGCCACCACCGGGCGGGAAGGCCGAGCACTTTCCCGTTACTGCGACTACCTGCCGCACCTACGGAAGATCGACTCCGCGCTCGCCGCGCGCATCGCCAAGGGCGAGTTCGGCCGATGACGCCGGGCAAGCTCGACGCCACGGTTGTCCGGCGGCACCTGCTGGCTCTGGATGAAGCGCTCCAGACGCTACGCCGGCACCAGGGGAAGTCGGTCGAGGCACTGGCCTCCGACCGCGAGGAGCTGTGGGTCGTGGAACGAGGCCTGCAGCTCTGCGCGCAGAACGCCCTCGACATCGCGACCCACCTTGCGGCGAGCGCCGGCTCGACGTGCCGGACTACGGCGCGGCGGTGGATCAGCTCGCGGAGCTGGACATCCTGCCGCCCGCGTTCGCGGCGCGCTTCCGCGCGGTGGCCGGGTTCCGCAACGTGCTGGTCCACGGCTACCTGGAGGTCGATCGGGCGATGATGCACCGGCTCCTCAACGAGCGGTTGGACGACTTCGCGGAGTTCGCGCGCCGGGTCACCGAGCACCTCGCCTCACGGGAGCAGGGGTAGTACGGCGGGGGCGTTGTTGTGGACGCACCCCTTGCGCCGTCCTCGATCGCCAGCAGCGGGACGCTGAGCCCGAGCTCGTTCGAGAACCCCAGGGCGGCGTCACTCCGTCCACTTGCTTCCCAGGGAATGGTCGTTGAGCGCTCCCCCGGCGGCCTCTGCCAAGCGCGTGCTCACTCCCCGGCGGCGCCTGGCGCCACCACGTCCTCGATTCGCGCGCCGTTGAGCCGCACGATGTCCGCCGACCGCATCCGTACCAGCAGCTCGGGCCTCCCGCCTCCGGCCCAGCCCCACTCACGAGCCGCGACGCGGGCATCCACGATTACCGGGAAGGGCTCGCGGTGGCCGACCGGCGGCGTGCCGCCCGCAGGATAGCCGGTGCGCTCGAGCACCACGTCGGGGCGCGCGAGCCTGAGCCGCGGGAAACCGGTGAGGGCCTCCACCTTCCGGAGATCGACCCGCGTATCCCCGCAGGCGATCACCAGGATGCAGCGGCCGTCCGATGCGTGGAACAGGACCGACTTGAAGATTTGGTCGGGTGGACAGCCCATCGCCGCGGCCGCCGCGCCCACGGTCGGCATCGGCACCCCGGGAGAGACCAGCTCGGGCTTGAGGCCCTGAGCGAGCAGGAACGCCGCCAGATCGAGCAGGGGAGGACCGGGTGGCATGAGGAGCGCACCTTAGCGCGGATCGGGACCGAACTTCCGCCCGACCGGCTACAGGCCTAAGCGCCAATGGATTAGACGGTCCATTGGGGCCCGGGCCGGGGCCACTCAAGCCCCAGTCAAGGCCATCGACCGAACCTTCGTGCACACGGGTCCCGAGCACGTCGAGGTCGCCGGCTTGCTGCGTCGGTCGGTCCCCCCTCGGGACGAGAATCCTTCGCCTGGGAGGACATCGCGATCATGAGCGCTCGAGTCCACATCGCCATCGCGTGTGCCGCGCTTTCGTTCTTGGTCGCGGGCGTCGCGCGCGCCGGCAGTTACAGCGTCACCGTCTCGCCCCTGATCGAGAGCGGCGGCTGGACCGGTTCCACCTTCGTGGCATCGAACCCGACGCCGGTCCCCCTGGTCCAGACCCTTCCCACCTGCGACTACGCCAACAACACCTGCGACCAAGTGTCGGTCACCGTGTCGGGCGTGGCGCAGGCCTACCTGGACGCGAATCCGACGAAGCGAATCATCTTCCAGATCAACTGGCCCGACGAGAACGCGGACTTCGATCTCTACGTCACGAACGCGGCCGACAATGCGATGCTCACTAGCTCGGCGAGCGGCGACCGGCCCGAAATCGCCACGCTCCCCATCGAGCTCGGCACACACCAGTACACGCTGCGCATCGTTCCCTACACCGTGGTTCCACTCGACAGCTATACGGGAATCGTCGCGCTCGCGGCGCCTGCCCTGCCGCCCCCACCGCCCAACGTATACGGGATCGGCTCGTACGTTCCCGGGGCCGAGGTCTTCAGCTGCAACCTCCACCTGACCGGGATCGACGTGAACGGCGCCAGTCATGCGAACGACGCCGAGCCCGCCGTCAAGTTCGACCTGGATGGCAACGCGTACCTGGTATCCAACGGCGGCTCGGGCCTGGGCATCTGGCGTTCCACCGATCTGTGCGGCCAGTCCGCGGACTTCCTCGGCATCGATCTTCTGAATGGCGGCGGAGACGGAGACGTGGAGACCGCCCAGCTTCCCAACGCGGACGGCTTCTACAACATCTATACCTCGTCGCTGCACTCGGAAGACGCGTTGGTCAACCTCAACTCCAGCGTCTCCTACGACGGCGGCCACACCTTCCTCACCTCGCCCGTCTCGGATTACACCCCGGTCAACGATCGCCAGTGGAACGCCGCGTACGGCAGAGACATTGTGCTGCTCTCCTACCGCTCGGCCAATACCGGGAACCAGCAGTTCTGCGCGCGCGCGAGAGCGGTGGGCGGGCTGCCCCTCACGTTTGGCCCCCCCTCGCCGGTCTACACCGACCCGAATACCATTGGGGCGCTGATCTCGCAATCGGGCACGATGGTGTGTGACCAGCGTGCGGGGGCGGACACCACGAATCCCGCCGCGCCGCATGCCGGACCCAACGGGGAAGGCAGCGCCTATCACGCCTTCAACATCAACGGCGACCACGTCTGGGTGGGGATCTCACGCGACTTCGGCACCACCTGGACCGACGCCCTGGTGTTCGTCGGTCCGTCGACCTACGACCACATCTTCACCTGGTGCGCCGTCGACCAAGCGGGCAACGTCTATGTCGCGTTCTCCGACGATCACGATGTCTACTATTGCGTGTCCGAGGACGCCAAGACCACCACCACGCCGACTTGGTCCAAGCCGATCCGCGTGAACAACGGTGCCGAGACGAAGACCTCCGTGCTCCCGGCGCTGGCGGCGGGTTCGACCGGGCAAGTGGTGTTCACGTGGTATGGCTCCCCGACCGGGACCGCGCACCAGTCGGATGCCGAATGGCGCGTGTTTCACGCGCGCTGCAACAACGCCCTCGACGCCCTGCACGGCGGCGTCCCGCTGTTCGAGCAGGTGCTGGTGAGCGACCACGTCGTCCACAACGGGGACTTGTGCGAGGGCGGCACGCTCGGCTGCCCGGTGCAGGGATCGCGCGCCCTGCTCGACGACTTCGAGATCGACGTCAACCCGATAGACGGCTCGTCGTTCATCACCTACACCGATCATGGGCTCGCGGGCGGCTCGTACATCTCGCGCGAGCTGGCCGGCGGGTCGGCGATCGCCGGCAGGACGGTAACCGACCGCACCGCGGTCTGCCCGGTCTCGGTCGCGGGGTGCGTGCCCCTCCCGATCCCGCCGGGAGATCCGTGCGTCCTGCCGGGCCTCCAGGTGGTGGCCGATTCGTCAGGGGACGCGGGGGCGGCGGGCATGGCGGCGGACGACATCCGCGAGATTCGCATCGCCGAGCCCGAGCAGGCGGACGGCGTCCAGCGCATCGTTCTGAGCATGCGCATGGCGGGCCTCGATCCCAACAACCTGCCGCTGGATCGGGTGTACGAGATCCTCTTCACCGTTCCCACCAATCCGGACACCACCTTCTTCGTGGGCATGACGACCTGCGACCCGACGGCCCTGCCGACGTTCGAATACGGCTATCTCGAGGGCGGGGTGACGACCACCAGCCGGATGCTGGGGACAGCCCAAGGGGTCGTGCTCGCGGACGGCTCGATGCGGATCACGATGCCCAAGTCGATCGTCGGCAACAACACGGTCACCGGGGACGTCTGGTGGCACGCGCCGATCGGCGCGACGCTCAAGAACATCGAGGGGGATACCTACCTGCTCGCGGGCGGCGGGTGCCACGGCTTGCTCGAGCCGTTGGACGGGGCCGGTGGCACCGGCGCCAACAAGTACGTGGTGAGGGGCAACTGCTCGCCGACCGCGGTCGGAAACGAGCCGGGCAAGGGGCCCTTGACGTTTTCCTTCGGCCTCGCCGGCGAGAATCCGTTCCATGGTCGCACCGCGCTCACCTACACGCTGCCCGAGCGGTCCACGGTCCGGATCGACGTCTACAGCGTGACCGGCCAACGCGTGGCGACGCTGGTGAACCGCGTCCAGGAGGGCGGCGTCTACACCGTCCCCTTCGATCTCACGGGCTCGGCGGGGCGCCGACTCGGCCCCGGCGTCTATCTGGTGAAGATCCGCGCTGGCCGTGAGCAGGGGCACCTGCGCGTAGTGGCGTTCCATTGACACGAGGCGCCCGGCTGATCGAAGTCGCCAACGTCAGGTGATCCGCCTCGGCTGGTACCTCGGCGGGCGAGGTTCCCGCCGACAACGTCGCCTCGAGACCTCAGAGTGGAACCGCTCGTCTCAGGCTTCGACCCTCGAAGGCCTCGAGCCGGCGCCGCAGGTCGACGGGCATTGGGATGCTGCGTTTGGCAGCATAGTCGTAGCACACCTGGACGCTCGTCGCCTCCACCACGATCCGGCCCGAGTGCTTCTCGCGGATCTCGTAGCGGAAGGGGAACGACTTGGTGCCGATCCACTCGCAGCGAAGCCCTTGCTCCAGCACGTCGGTCACCAGGGCCTCGGAGCGAAAATCGATGGTGACGTGGGCGAGGATGAACGGCACGTCCGCATAGCTGCTGCCGGGGTCGAACCGGGCCCAGTAGATCTGGCGGCCGACCTCGAGGTAGGTGACGTAGACCGCGTTGTTGACGTGCCCGAACCCGTCCGTGTCGCGGAAGCGCGGCACGATGTCGTGGGTCACGGTGAAGCGGCTGGACGCCATGGAGCCTCGCCGAATCCCGGGCCTGCGGGGGGCCCGGGCTAGAACACGTTGAGCTGGTGAAGGAATGCCGGCTTGGAGCGAAACCACGCCTCGGCGACTTCAGCCCCGCCCCGGGCCTCGTCCACCAGCCCCACGGCCGCGGCTCGACCCGGCGACAGCGTGCCGGCCACGATCTGAGCCAGCACGTCCACCGGCGCGCCGAGCCGCGGGGCCGCGCGACGGCGCGGATCGGGTGACACCTTGAGCCGGCCATCGCGCGCCTGGACGTGGTAGGCGCGCGCATTCTGCGGCAGAACCGGGTCCTCGACCTCGAGCACGATCTCCCCGCGCGCCGGGGTCGCGATGGGCAGCAGCTCGAGCGCCCCCTTGACATCCTGGATGCGCAGCATCGCGCCATTGGCCACGCCTCCGGTGTCGTGGAACGGCCCGATTTCGGCGCCGGGTCTCAGGTTCTGCGCCGTCTTGAGCAGGGTGAGCCAGGCATTGTCGGTCGGCGCGGCGTAGTGAATCTCCTCGACCTGGTCGGCCAGGGTCGCCAGGTGCCCTACCAGACCGCGGTGCGCTTCGGGCGTCACCGCCACGCACTCGGCGAGCGTGATGGCGAGCCGGAACGGTCCATGGGAGGTCTCCACGTCATAGTAGAGGTAGCCTTCGATTTGTCCGCGACGCCGCCCCTCGTACACCACCCAGTCGCCGGGATAGCTCCACAGCCGCTGGGACCACCAGGCCGGGCCGCGCGCCACCGCGAAGTGCCCCTGGGTGGCGGCCCGCTCGTAGAGAGCCTCGACCGCGGGACGGTCGGGCAGCAACAGCCGACGGACGCGTCGCGATTCCTCGCAGGCCGGCAGGTTGGCGGCGGCCACCGCGAGCTGATGCACCACCTCGATCACCCCATAGCCGAGCTTGCGGTAATAGGAGCCGCGGAAGGCGTAGAGCCCCGACAGATGACTGCCGCGTTGGCGCAGCTCGCGAAGCGCGGCCCGCAGGCAGGCTTCGCCCACGCCGCGGCGCCGGTGCTCGGGCGAGACGGCCACCGATCCCACGCCGGTCAGCGGCACGCGCTGCCCGCGCACGTAGACCGTCAGCGGGTAGAGCACCAGGGACGCCACCACCTGGCCATCGAGCTCGGCCACGCGCACGTCGCGCAAGCCGAAGCGGGGGTGGTCGGTGTAGAAGTCCCGGCGCTTCTCCACGCTCGAGACCCGGTAGGCGCGGCTTCCGAGCTCGGCCAGGATCTCGACGTCGGTGCGGCGGGCCGGACGGTAGCGGATCGCGGGGGGGCGCAAGCGCGACACGGGCATGCGCGGAAGCTAGCCGAACGCTCGGCCCCGGGGAAAGTGGGATTCGCAGCGTTGGGATTCGCGGCGTGGGGGGATTCGTGGCGCCCCTGGCCCGGTGGCAGAGCCGGTCGCCTTGTTCTTGTGAATGGCCGGGGTCGTTTGCTAGGGTTCGCGCCTCGATTCGGGCGCGACCGCGGTCGCGGGGTGTGCGGGTGCAGACGTGGAGCTTGGCAGTCGTGTGGCTCAGGAAAGGAACCGCCTCATGAGCCGTTGGATGTGGACTCTTCGTGGAGCCCCGGCCGCGACGGCGCTCGTGGGGCTGACGGTCCTTGGGCTCGGGCTGATCCGATCCATCCCGGCCGCCGCCGAGACCAACCCGTGGTCGAAGCATTCCCAGTGGTGGTCGATGCGCGCCGGTTACGCCAAGTCCACCGCGGATGGCTCGGCGGACGGAAACGTGGGCTTCGGCTTCGGCTTCGTCCGATTCTGGAACTCCCAATGGGCCACCGGCGCCTATGCGCATTTCGAGCTGCTGGGCCTCTATGGATCCGCGGCCGAGACCGAGGTTCCCTGGACCCTGGAGCTGACTCGTCACTTCAAGTGGAACACGTCCTTCCGGCCGTATCTCGGCGTGGGAGGGGGTGCCTTCTACCACAAGTTCTACCGCACCGGAAACGACGTGTCGTCGGTGCGGCCGGGTGCCTACCTGGTGGGCGGCGGGAACCTGCCGATCAGCGACCACAGCCTGCTGGGGGTCGATGTGCGCACGATCCTCGAGGCGGAAGAGTCGATGACGAATCGAATCTTTGGCGTCGTCACCGACGGCTCCTCGCCCGTGGTCCAAGAAGGAACCCGCTGGAGCGTGAAGATCAACTATGCCTGGGTGTACTGATCCCGCCGCGACGCCGTCCTTGTCGCCTTGGCCGAGCGTCGCTCCGCCGACGGGGATGACGCCTACGCCGACGAGCTAACGGGGGAGGTTTCCCCCGACGGCACCGCGTTTCTCGCCCGGCCGCCCGTGCGCCGTTCGATGCCCCGCACCGGCACGAAGGCTGCGTGCGTCGATGGGGACAGCGGCGGTCGATGGCAGGCCGGGGCCAGAAGGCTGGACCGGGTGGAGAGGAGGGGGGAAGAGCCCCCGGGGTCGCCTCGAGCAGCCAGGCCCCGGCCTGGCCCGCGAGCGGGCGCACTCGGGCGAGCCTGCGGCGATGAATCCCAGTGCCCGTGCGGCTTGCGACGTCACGGACCCAACGGTCTCGGTCAAGCCCTCGGCGGCCATGATGGCGGACCGCGTTCCCCACGCGTGCGGTCGATGAACTCGATCAGCTCGAAGGCGAAGAGCAACCCGGCCGCAAACAGGAGCAGGAACACCCAGCCGTAGTGCCGTGGCAACGCGGCCAACACCGCTGCCATGACGCCCAGGTAGGCGCACAGGTACCACAGCACGATCAGCGCCGAGCGCGGCGAGAAGCCGAGCCGAAGCAGGCGGTGGTGAATATGCCCGGAGTCGCCGCGCAGCGGTGGCTGGCGATGGGTGAGGCGCCGGGTCAGGGCGATCACGCTGTCGGCGATCGGGAGCCCCATCGCCACCAGCGGCAGCAGCAGGGTGATGGTCGCCGTCCCCTTGCGGTTCTCGACCAACGACACGGCGGCCATCAGGAGACCGAGGAACTGGCTGCCGGTATCCCCCATGAATACCCGCGCCGGCGGAAAGTTGAACCGCAGAAAGCCCAACGTCGCGCCGATCAGCGGCGCGGTCAGGAACATTACGTAGAAGTCGGAATGCGTCCGCCCCACGTACCACAAGGTAACCGAGGTGATCAGAACGACCCCCGAGGCCAGCCCGTCGAGACCATCGATCAGATTGATGGCGTTGGTGACGATCAACACCCAGGCCACAGTGAGCGGCAAGTTGTAGACGCCGGTGACCAGCTGGCCGCCGAAGGGATTGGTAAGCGCCGGGATCCCGAAGCCAAAACCGGCGAGGACGAGCGCCGCCAGCGCTTGCCCCCCCAGCTTGGCCCACGGGCTCAGCCGGCGCAGGTCGTCCACCACCCCGAGGGCGAGCATCACCAGCGAGGCCAGGGTGAGGCCCCGCAAGGGGTGGGAGTCGAGCTGGCGCGCCGGGCCCGGCAGCGCGTAGCCCAGCCACATCACCCCCAGCACCGCCAGCGCCAGCGCCAGGCCGCCGAGTGTCGGCACCGGTCGGTCGTGGATGCGGCGCGGTCCTGGCCGATCCAGGGCACCGCTCCGCCGCGCGATCGACATCGTCACCGGCGTTGCCATCAGCGTCACCGCCAGCGCTGCCAGCGCCAGCGTCAGGGAATAGGGCACGCGCAGCGTCATCGCGCCTTGAACGCGTTGGCCACGATCATCAAACCGGCCCTGAGATAGATGAGGCCGTCGGCGATCCACCCCAGCACGAGCGGGGGAGGATGGTGCTTGTGGAGATAGTGGGCCATGCCGCGATGGCGCTCGAGGATCACCCGCGCCGGAAGCCGGTGCTTGCTGGCCCCGATCAGATGGACCGCCCGCGCCGCGGGCACGTAGGTCACGGCCCAGCCGGCCAGCTTCATGCGACGGCACCAATCGACGTCCTCGTTGAACAGGAAGAAGGCCTCGTCCATGGCCCCCACCCGGTCGATGGCGTTGCGACGCACCAGCAGGCAGGCGCCGGACAGCCAGTCGACGTCGCGCGCCGAGGCATGGTCCCAATCGCTGAGGAGATAGCGCCGCGAGAACCGGTTGTTCGGGAAGAGCCGCGTGAGCAGCGAATAGCGATTGAAGAGGAACGTGAGCGAGTCCGGGAAGCTCCGCGCCGAGTACTCGATCGAGCCGTCGCCGTTGACCAGCATCGGTCCCACCACGCCGGTCTTCGGGTGGGCTTCGAGGTGTCTTCGCAGGGTGTCGATCGACCCGCGCTCCAGGATGCAGTCCGGGTTGAGGACCAGAACCAGCTCCCCGGTGGTGGCCGCGATTCCTTGGTTGACCGCCCGAGCGAACCCGAGGTTGCGTGGGTTGGCGATCAGGCGGACCTCGGGAAAGGCGCTGCGGAGCGCCTCCTGAACACCGTCCCGGGAGTCGTTGTCCACCACCACCGTCTCGGTCTCGATCCCGGCGGACTCGTCCGCCAGAGCCGCCAGGCACCGAAGCACGACCCCACGCGCCTGGTAGGTGACGATGATGGTGGAGAGATCCATTCGGGTCGACGGGACCCCGCGGCGGGCAGCGCGGGGCCTCGAGCCCGGGGAGTCTAGAAGGAAACCCGAACCAGGGGAAGTCGCACCAGGACAAGGGGCGCCCGGCCTGGGGCCCGACGGAGGCAGCTTGTCGCTTCGGCCCCTTCACCCGCCCGCCAGGGATCGGCCCCGCTCGTAGAGAACGCTGGCCGGAGTCGACCCGCGAAACCGCCTGGGGGCGCCTCGCTCGAATCTTCCCCCAGAAGCGAACCGCCGAGCCCGGCGAGGGCTTCCTCGTCGTGACTCGGCGGTCGCGGTTCCTTGAGCGGACTATCGACGCTTGCGGAGCCGCTCCCCACGTCTCTCTCCAGGCTCCGGTGCCGAGGCCCGCTCAAGTCTTAACGCCCGATTGCAACTCCCTCATGCGCCCCGGACTGCCGGGGCCAGCTCCCTATTTCGGCGTGGAGACCAGCAGCAGCCAAATCGCCGCCAGCCCCACCAAGATGATGGCCGCGATGGTCGCGCTCCATGCGATCCGCTCCAGCCGCTGGCGCCGAACTCGCCGCGCCCTGGTGCTCAGCGGGGCGCTCTTGAGTTCGGTCGGGCTGTACCGCGGCCACTTCGTCTCCTGTCGTGCGCTGAACAGCAGAGGTGCGGGCCGTCCGTGAAGGGGAGCGATGCTCATGGATGCCATTTCCCGGGCGGGCCGACCCGGCCCCCGCTGCTTGTCAAAACCTCTCTCATCGGTCCATCGAGTTGGTGCCCCCAAGCTTCCTGCTGGGTCTGCGCCTTGCCTCTTGCCAAATCGGTGCCAGCGACGGCGAAACACCTCATGTTCGCCTGCTGACGGGGCAACTTCCGACCTTTGACCGGGTTAGGGCATGCGCCAGGTACGGGGCCGCGACACAAAACAAAGCCTGCTATCTACGGGTGCACTAGGTAAAATCTTCCGACTCGGAAAGAACGACCCAGCCCGAGGGGAGGAGGGTTCTGCTTTGCGCGTGCTCGTGGTCGACGACCACACGGCTTCTGCCGAGGGGCTGCGTGACTATCTCCAAGAGTGGGGCCATGAGGCGAAGAGCGCGTCGGGCGTCCAGGAAGGGCTCGCCATCGTGGAAGGCTGGCGACCCGAGGCCGTGGTCTGCGACCTGCTCATGCCCCCGGGGCCGAGCGGGCTCGAGCTACTGCGTCAGGTTCGTGCCGTGGATCCGTGGATCGGGTTCATCATGCTCACCGGTCACGGGACGATCGAGGACGCCGTCAAGGCGATCCGCGAGGGGGCCTTCGACTTCCTCACCAAGCCGGTCGACCTGGACCGCCTGCGCATGCTGGTGGAGCGGCTGGTCGAGCGCAACGAGATGCGCAGCGAGGTGGTTCGACTGCGGCGCAAGCTAGCCACCCTGGGCGACGACGGTACGTTGGTGAGCCGCTCGCCTGCCATGCGCCGGCTCCACGAGATGATCGAGCGCGTGGCGCCCTCGTCGGCCTCGGTCCTGATCACCGGCGAGAGCGGTTCCGGCAAGGACTTCGTCGCCCAGACCATGCACGAACTGTCGGGGCGGGCCAGTGCGCCGTTCATCGCCGTCAACTGCCCGGCGATCCCCGAGGCGCTGCTCGAGAGCGAGCTGTTCGGCCACGAGCGTGGGGCCTTCACCGGGGCACTCGCCGACCGACCCGGTCTGTTCGAGCACGCCGCCGGCGGCACCCTGTTCCTGGACGAGATCACCGAGATGGCGCCCGGCCTTCAGGCCAAGCTGCTGCGCGTGCTGGAGACGCGGCGCTATCGCCGGGTGGGAGGGCGCGAGGAGCGGCTTGCCGATCTGAGGATCGTTGCCGCCACCAACCGCGACCCGGAGGAAGCGGTGCGCCAGGGCCGATTGCGCGAGGACCTCTACTACCGACTGAACGTGTTCCAGCTCTCGGTACCGCCGCTGCGGGAGCGCCGCGAAGACATCGCGCCGCTGGCCGCCCGCTTCATCGCGGCCTTCGCCGAGCAGAACGGGCGGCCGGTCGAGGGGCTCTCCAACGAGGCGATGGGCGCGCTCGAGCACTACGACTGGCCGGGCAACGTGCGCGAGCTCAGGAACGCCATCGAGCGCGCGGTCGTGCTGACCCGCGGGCCGGCGATCGAGCTCGCGGATCTACCCCAGCGCATGGCTCGTCCGGTGGTGGTGATCGAGCGCGGGACGGCGTTCGTGGTCGAGCCGCTGGACGAGATCGAGCGCAAGGCGATCCTCGGGGCGCTGGAGCGCTTTTCCCAGAACAAGACGCAGGCGGCCCGCGCGCTCGGGATCAGCCAGAAGACCCTTCACAACAAGCTCAAGCGTTACGCCCGCACCGAGGTCACGTGAGGTTCTCGGTCGGGCTGAGGGCTTCGCTGGCCGTCTCGATCGTCGCCTTGGCACTGCTGGTCTCGCTGCTGTCGATCGGAGTCCACGCCGGGCTCGAGGTGCGGACCACCATCGCCTCCGCCGCCGACCGCACGCGCGCCTGGGCCCAGCAGGTGGCGCTGCTGGCGAGCCGCGCCGCCAATGCCGGGGCGGCCTATATGGAGGTGGCGATCGGGCCCGGGCTGGCGACTCCCGCGGACGCCGTGCGCCAGGATCCGGCCTTGAAGTCGCTGTTCGAGAGCGCGCTGGCCGGGGACCCGACGATCTACGACCTGGGAGTGTTCGACACCCGTGGGCGAGCGTTGGCCCACAGCGATTCCAGCCAGGTGGGAAAGCCTCGCGAGCGCCGCGCCACGCTCGCCGTGCTCGAATCCGGCAGCCCGCTGGTGCAGGCGATGCGCCTGCTGGGTCCACCGCTCACCTACGACGCCGTGGTGCCGATGCGCGCCGGAACGCGGGCCTTTGGCGAGGTGCGGGTGGGCGTCTCGACCGCGTTGCTTCGCGAGCAACTGGTGGACTCGTTGCGGGTCGGGCTCTGGGTGACGGCGGCGGCGCTGCTGCTGGCGATCCTGATCGCGCTGGCGTTCGCCCAGCTGCTGTCGCAGCGGGTCAAGACGGTGGCCATGGGCCTCGAGCGGTTGCGCGAGGGCGAGTTCGGATACCGCCTGGCGGTCGAGGGGCGCGACGAGCTGGCCCTGCTGGCCTCCTCGATCAACGCCCTCGGGGAGCGTCTCGAGGCCACACGGGCGCGCGCCGCGTCGGGCGAGGCCGACCCGGACGAGCTGCTCATGGCCACCGGGCAGGTCACCGCCTGGGCCAAGGTCGCCTCGGGCCTGGCGCACGAGCTGGCGGATCCGCTCAACGCGGCCGCCCTCCATCTGGGCCATCTCAAGCGCAAGTGGAAGGGCGCCGCCCCCGAGGCGACACGTCATCTGAGTGTGCTGGAGGACGAGCTCAAGCGTCTCGAGCAGATCGTGCTCGGATTTCGCCGCTTCTCGATGCTGGGCGAGATGCGGGCTCAGTGGTTCGACCTGAGATCGCTGCTGGACGAGGTCGTGGAACGGGCGCGCGAGGCGGGTCAGGACCGCCGGCTGGAGTTCCGGCTCGAGCAGGACGGGACTCCCGAGCGGTTCTGGGGCGACGCCTCGCTGCTGCGCCAGGCGCTCTCCAACCTGATCGCCAACGCCGAGCAGTCGATGCCCGGAGGTGGCCGCGTGGCGCTGGCGGCGCGCCGCGGCAGCGAGGGCATCGAGATCCGCATCACCGACGAAGGCATGGGCATCCCCGAGGAAGTCCAGCCGCGGGTGTTCGATCTCTATTTCACGACCAAGGAGGCGGGCTCCGGCATCGGGCTTGCTGTGGTGCGGCAGGTGGTGCAGCTTCACGGCGGACGCATCCATTTGCGCTCGGCCCCCGGGCAGGGAACGGAGGTCACCTTGCAGCTCCCGGTGCGCGGTCATGAAACGGGGCACGCCGCATGAAGTGGGCGCGCGTGGTCCTGGTCCTGGCGGGGCTCGCCGGCCTCGCGAGCCTCGAGGGCTGCGCCGCGCTGAGAGGCGGGCGGCTCACGGGCGTGCCGATCGAGCAGCGTCCGACCCCGGTGGCGCGCGCCGACACGTCGCTCGAGGAGCCGCCGGCCGCCGACACCTCGAAGCCCGTGGTGAACCCACCCTCAGGAACGAACAAGAACGAGACGCAACCTCAACCGCCCCGGCCGTCGGTCGAGAGCGTCATGACGCCCGAGGAGCGCCGGGAAGCGCTGGGGCAAATCGTCGCCGACACCACGATGGCGAGCACCGCCGTCAAGCGCTGCAGCACGCGCAAGCTGCTGCCCGACCAGGAATCGGTCTTCGAGACCACGCTCAGCCTGCTGGCGCAGACCCGCACCGCCCTGGCGCGCGACGAAGTGTGGCGCGCCGGCTCGTTGGCCCGGAAGGCCCGGCAACTGGCGTCGTCGCTCGACTGTCCGTAGGGGGCGGTCACCTGATCCGCCAGCGAACGCTGGAAACCGCTTTGCCAAGGCTTGTATCTGTTACCGCCCATGGTAACAGATCTGTTCTATGGGCAAGCTCCGCCGGGGTGGGTATGTCTTCATCTCGTGGAAGAGCGACCACCCTCCCGGCACGTGCATGTTTATCGGGATGGCGAGTTGGTGGTCAAGTGGGACTTGGACCACCAGAAAGCCATGAAAGGGGCCGCGCCACGCAGAGTCCTGGAGCTGATCGCCGAGCTCGAAACCGAGGGGCAGCTATGAAGATCCGGTCCGTGAGGCACAACAATCGAAGGAAGGCCTTCGAGATCAGGGGCTCCAGCAAGAGCTTTGTGTTCCCGTATGCCAAGGCCGACCCCTGCCCGACCGTTCGAGATCCAGTTCGCCGCGTGTTCGTTGACGACGAAATCGGTCGGGAAGGATTCACCTACGTGCTTGGGTCCGGGCAGACGGGAACGGTTCATGCGGAGCAGGTTCTCGAGTACAACCAGGATCGCAATCACATGAGGGACCTCCTCGTTTACAGGTTGACCCTCGAGGCTCAGAAGCGCATGGACACGAGCCTGCTGTCCAAGCGCGAAATCATCCGTCGGCTCGGCACCTCTGCGGCTCAGCTCTATCGGCTTCTCGATCAGACGAACTACCGGAAGTCTGTCGACCAGATGATTGCACTGCTTCAGGTGCTTGACTGCGAGGTAGACCTCGTCATCCGTGCCAAGACAGCCTAATCACCTGGCCGACCCGCCCTGTCGACCTCACTCGAGCCGCACCAGCTTTCGCGTCACCACGCCCCCGCTCGAGGACAGGCGACAGACATAGATCCCGCGGGGCACCCGGCCCACACCGTGGCCCGATCCGTCCCACAGCAGCGCGTGATAGCCGGGCGTTTGCCAGGTCCGATCCAGCAGCAAGGCCACCCGCCGGCCTAGCAGGTCGAAGATCTCCACCGTCACGGCCTGGGCCCGAGGCACGCCGAACCGGATCCGCATCGGGGCACGCGCGGGGTTGGGAACCGCCGGGTCCATCACTAGGCGGCTCGGGATCGCCAACTCCGCGGCCTGCGCCTGCGAGACGAACGCTTCGCTCCCGGCAAGCAGCGTGAGGCGATACGGCCGGCTGGGTCCCAATGAGAGCAGCCGGTAGCTCGCCGGCGAGCCGCCGGCGAGGCGCAGGTCAACCGCGCTGCTCAGCTCACGGTCGATCAACCGCAGGCTAAGGCCGTCGGGCAGCGAGGTGGGCGCGAGCGCCTCGAGCGTCACCAGTTCTCCGGCGGTCGAGCTGCGCAGCTCGATCTCCCAGGCGTGCCCCTCACCGCTCGGCTCCCGCAGGTCGACCCGGTAGAGGTCGCGGGCGCCCTCGGCTGGCAGTCTCAGCCCCAGCCGCACCCACGCTCCGGGGGGCGCGGGAGGCTTCAGCAGATCGAGCGCGTCGACTCCCTCGGCGGCCGCGGCGGCTACCCCGACGAAGTTCGAGCCATCCACTGCGTGCTCGGTGTGGGCGCGAAGCCGCAGGCGCCAGCCGTCATCCTGAGCCAAGCCGCGAGTGGCCGCGCCCGCCGCCGGTGGGGTCGCGGGCGGGGCCTCGACCGGCGGTACCCATAGCGTCTCCGGCTCCGCCGATCCGTTCCAGACGAAGTAGCCTTCGAAGGGCTCGAGCACCTCGGGGGCCTGCTCCGCATAATCACCGCGGGTGCCGAGCGCGGGATCGAACGCGACCGGGGGTTCCATTCCGCCCGGTTTGCCGACCGCGGCCCAGGCCACCGGGAAGTCGAATGGGTTGGCGATCTGGTTCCAGCCGCTCGCCAGCACGATTGCGTACGCCGAGCCGGTGGGGGTGGAGAGACCCGGCGCTAGTCCGGTGTCGACCTGGTGGTCATCCCGGCTGATCAGCCAGAAGGCGCGGCCGGGCACGGCGCGGAAGCGACCGCTGAGGTCCCCGGGAGAGACCTCGAGGCTGGCACTGTCCTCGGGCAGGTAGCGGAACACTCGCCAGCGAAGGGGATCGTACCGGCCGAACTGGCTCGACAACAGCTCGTCGAGATTCGGGAACCCGCGGCCGTCCAGGGGCAGACCGAGCATTCGGTAACGCTCACCCGGGTGCGGGCGCGGCTCCAGTAGGCTCCGCACCGTGACCCGAATCGTGTCCGGCGTCGCCTCGGGATGTGCGGCGGGAAACGTGAGCGCGGTCGTCGTCGTCAAGGTATTGACCTCGACCCAGTACTCCACGCCCCGCGGACCCACTACACTCGCCGGGATCGTACCCAGGAGGATCTCCGGGCGAGGGCTCGGGGCCAGCGCGCCGCTCCCGTAATCGATCTCGCCGCCGCGCCGGAAGTGGAGCGAGTCCGACGTAGGAATCGCGCCCGCCGGGAGCGTTACCTCCACCACGATCGCGCTGTCGGGCAGGAAGTCCGATCGTGACGTGGGTTGGGGGAAAGCCGCGATCGACGTGGGAGCCGCGACGGCAATCCGGAACAGCGAGTCCTGGGGAGCACCGCGGGGGTCGGGGGCGAACACCCCGCTGTTCTCGAGCCGGACGTAATACTCGACCCCGGCCTCGCGTACCGCCGAGCCCGGGATGATGCCAATGAATGTGCTGGCATAAGGTACGAGGTCCACGTGGTCGAAGGTCGTCTGCCCGGCGGCGCGAAAGTAGACCGCGCCGCGCTCGGCGTGATGGCCGGGTTCGGGGACCACCTGGATCGTGATCGCCTGTCCCAGCGGGACAGTGTCCCCGGTCGTCAGCGCCTGCGTCTGAAAGTTCAGGCCGAGCGCCTCGAACGAGACCGGGACGGAGACCATTGGACTATAGGGGTCATCGCTCGTGATCCTGATCAAGCCGGAATCCCGTGCGGACTCGACCACCGGATGAAAGATGACGCTCACGGTTGCTTCCGACCCGGGGGGGACGCCGAAGGGTGGACTCGGGTTGAACGAAAACGGGGAAGGAGCCTCGAGGCCGGAGATCGTCAGCGGCGCGAGACCGATGTTTCGGATCGCAAGCACCTTCGACGTCGTATCCCCAACGGTCACGGCGTTGAACGACTGGGGGAGTGCCGAAAGCCGCAGGATCGGGACACCCTGAAAGCCGGCGATTCCGCCGCGCGGCTGGCCGGCGATGGCGGTGAACCCGCCGCCAGCGTAGACCGTACTCCCGCTCACCTCCAGGGCATAGACGGGGCCGTTCGCGTTCGGGTTCCAGCTCGTGGCGGCACCGGTCTCGGCATCGAGCGCGGCCAGGTAGTTGCGCGGCTGGCCGCCGATGGCGGTGAAGACGCCGCCAGCGTAGACCGTACCCCCGCTCACCACCAGGGCATGGACCGGGCCGTCCGCGATCGGGTCCCAGCTCGTGGCCGCACCGGTGGCGGCATCGAGCGCGTGGAGGTAGCGCACGTAGTACGAGCCGTTCCAGTCGTGGCCAACGTAAACCGTGTTCCCGCTCTCCGCCAGGGCGAAGACCACACCGATATTCGTGCCCTGGCTCCAGCTCGTGGCGGCACCGGTAGCGGCATCGAGCGCGGCGAGGTAGGCGCGCGGCTGGCCACCGATCCAGGTGAAGACGCCGCCGGCGTAGACCGTGCTCCCGCTCACCACCAGGGCATGGACGGGAGCGTCCGCGCTGGGGTTCCAGCTCGTGGCGGCGCCGGTGGCGGCATCGAGCGCGGCGACGTGGTTGCGGGTCTGGCCGCCGATGCTGGTGAAGTCGCCGCCGGCGTAGGCCGTACCCCCGCTCACCGCCAGGGCGGAGACCGAACCGTTCGCGCTCGGATCCCAGCTCGTGGCGGCACCGGCAGCGGCATCGAGCGCGGCCAGGTAGTTGCGCGGCTGCAAGCCTATACTGGTGAAGAAGCCGCCGGCGTAGACCGTGCCCCCGCTCACCGCCAGGGCCAAGACTTGGCCGTTCGCGTTCGGGTTCCAGCTCGTGGCGGCACCGGTAGCGGCATCGAGCGCGGCGACATTGCTGCGCGCCTGCAAGCCAATACCGGTGATTTCGCCGCCGGCGTAGACCGTGCCCCCGCTCACCGCCAGGGCGAGGACGCCGCCGCTCACGTTCGGGTTCCAGCTCGTCACCGCACCGGTGGCGGCATCGAGCGCGGCGAGGTAGCTGCGAGGCTGGCCGCCGATGCTGGTGAACGAGCCACCGGCGTAGACCGTGCCCCCGCTCACCGCCAGCGCGTCGACGCCGCTGTTCGCGTTCGCGTTCCAGCTCGTGGCGGCACCGGTGGCGGCATCGAGCGCGGCGATGCCTGCGGGCGATTGGCCGAACGAGCCACTGGCGTAGACCGTGCCCCCGCTCACCGCCAAGGCGTAGACCGCATAGTTCGCGTTCGCGTTCCAGCTCGTGGTGACACCGGTGGCGGCATCGAGCGCGGCGATGCCTACACGCGATTGGCCGCCGGTCATGCTGAAGTCGCCGCCAGCGTAGACCGTGCCCCCGCTCACCGCCAGGGCGAAGACGGGGCCGTTCGCGTTCGGGTTCCAGCTCGTGGCGGCGCCGGTGGCGGCATCGAGCGCGGCCAGGTGGTTGCGCGCCTTGCCGCCGATGAAGGTGAAGAAGCCGCCAGCGTAGACCGTGCCCCCGCTCACCGCTAGGGCGAGGACGGTGCCGCCGGCCGGGTTCCAGCTCGTGGCGGTACCGGTGGCGGCATCGAGCGCGGCGATGCCGCCGTGCGGCTGGCCGCCGATGCTGTTGAAGCCGCCGCCCGCGTAGACCGTGCCCCCGCTCACCGCCAGGGCGGAGACGGTGCCGTTGGCGTTGGGGTCCCAGGCGGTCAGGTTCCCGGCTGCATCGAGGTGAGCCAGGTTATTGCGCGGTTGCGCGCGCACGGCTGTGAAGGATCCGCCAATGTACCAGCCCCCACTCCCATCGGGGGCCACCGCCCGAACGTCACCCGCCACCATGGGGTACGGCTGCTGCACGGCTCCGGTACTCGCATCAATGGCGACCCCACCACCGGTGGCGGGACCCACGTAGGTGAAGAAGCCGCCGATGTAGATCGTCCCACCGTCGCGGACGACCGCGTTCACCTCCCCATTCGTGACCCACAGGGTGGTGTCGATGGTTTGGGCGAATCCCATCCCGGCGGAGGACAGCAGCAACCCGATCGCCCAGCAGAGCATCGCGGCGCTGCGGCCGGCCGATGGGGGTCCGCTCCTCTCGGTATCCGATTCCAAGATGCGGCCCTGTTGCATGAAAGCACCTCGCGTGCGGGCGGTGATGATACCAGCGGCGGAGTGTCGCCGAACAGGGCATCGACTTGCGGAGGGATCCGTCGCGCTGCGCGGTCGCTCTTTCCTTGGCGTAGAGTGGACGCTCTCGCCATCGGCGAACCTTCGTCGCGGCGCCGGCCCTCAGCCCTTGGCGGGGGGCTCAGTCGGCCCGCCGTCGAGTGGCCGACCCAGCGCCGCCTCGAACCAGGCCTTGAGCCGCGCCACGTGGGATCCTTCCCAGTACCACTTGCCGCAGTTGGGGCAGAAGGTGAATCGGCGTGCACTCCGCAACACCCGCCCCGGCACCTCGCCGCGCGCCTCGATGGGCTCCCGACGTTGCAGCGCCTGGTTGCACCGCGGGCAGCGGCTGAACGGCTGGCCGGCGGGGCGGCATCGGGCGGCGATCTCGCGCACCGCCTGCTGCGGTTCGCCGCGCGGCACGCTGCGCAACGGGACGTCGGCGTAGCGCCGCGGATGTCGCGTGCTCAGGCTGAGCACGGTGCGCCGCTCGCGGCGCGCGGCTTCGAACAGCTCTTCGAGCCGCGCTCCATGCAGGGTCAAGACGTCGTACCCCAGGAGGCGCAGCCGCCGGGCGAGGTAGTCGAGCGACGAGTCGGTCACGAAGCAGTCCGGAAGCTCCGGTCGAGCTGGATCGAACAGGCTCATGGCTCCGCCGCCGCGATCGGCGTGACAACCCGAGGACGGACTTCCCGTCGGACGGCGGCACAGTCGTCCCGCTGCCAAGCCGCGGTCAAATCTGGGCGCCGGCGTCTCGCCTTTGACGGGCCGGCCGTACAATCCTCGAGACCGCATCGCGGGTCCAAGGATCGGGCCCCATCCGGGGGATGGCAGTGGGACAGCGTCACACGAAACGACCGTTCCTCTGGTTGCTCTTGGCCTCGGTCTTGGTGCTGGCGGTCTTCTGGGCAGACTACCGGACCGGGACCGAGGCTTCGCTCTCGCTCCTCTATCTGGTTCC
>DASXTP010000149.1:0-6219 GCA_036505355.1 Candidatus Eiseniibacteriota bacterium
GGCAGCACCAAGGCCAACATGCACACCTTCCAGCTCTCGGCCGAGGACTGGGGTGTGCAGAACGACGGCGCCTATGGTACTGCGGTGCAGGTGGCCAGTCTGCTGCCGGGCCAGCCTCCGGGCACCAACTTCAGGAACCCGTGGGATCGTACCATCGGCAGCGGCAACTCGTGGGTTGCGGCGCCGTACGCCGTGCCTTTCGTCACGGGGTCGACCAAGATGGGGATCACCGCCTACGGCGACTCGCTCTCCCAGAAGTATCAGGTGGGCGGTCACGGCAAGACGGGCGACCTCCTGCTCGTGCTGTCGAGCGGGCAGTAGTTCCCAGCGAGAGGCGGATGGATCTGCGGGGGCGAGGAGCGATCTTCGCCCCCGCCTGCTTGGCGATGGAAAGGAAAGAGGTGGTGGTCATGACGCGTAACAGGGTCGCGTCGAGGCGCCGTGCGCAGGGCGGCTTCACCCTGATCGAGCTGATGGTCGTGATGGTGATCATCGGCATCCTGGCGGCGATCTCGATCCCCAACTACGTCGCCATGGCCGACCGGGCCAAGGAGGGCAGCACCCGAGCCAACATGCACACCTTCCAGCTCTCGGCCGAGGACTACGGGATCCAGAGCGGTGGCATCTACTCGGCCACCGCCAGCGCCGTCGCGGTCCTGATCCCGCCGGCCGGGATCACCTTCATCAACCCCTTCGACAAGACCGCGGCCGCCTGGACCGACGCCGCCGCGTGGAACGTCCCGCAGCCCACCGGCTCGACGGTGCCGGGCATCGTGGCCTACCAGGATTCGCTGCAGCTCCGCTACCAGATCGCGGGGCGGGGCAAGATCAAGGACCTAGGGTTGGTGCTGAGTAGCGGTCAGTAGCCCTCGCGGGCTGATTCCCGCTGGGTCGATGCGAACGTCGCTCGAGGGCTTGGGCCCGGCACAACCATTGCGACATGCACGACCCGTGTGGTTACCGACCATGTCAACACAAAGCTGGGCAGGTAGTTGTTGCCATCCGGGATGAAGAACGTCCGAGGCCAAGCCGTGCAGATTTCGATCGGCCTTCACCACCAGCGGCGATTCTCCGGTCGTCCCTCCGCGGAGGGATCCCCCGATCCAGGCCTGGCGGTCCGTACCCAGGGGCTGACCAAGTCTTACCGCAGCCCATGGACCGGCCGGGTTCAGCGCGGCGTCGAGGACCTCGATCTCGAAGTGCGGCGTGGCGAGATCATGGGCTACCTCGGGCCCAACGGCGCCGGCAAGACCACCACGCTCAAGGTACTCACCGGTCTCCATCGCGCAAGCCGCGGGCGGGCTTGGATCCTGGGCGAGCCGGTCGAGAAGAGCTCGAGCCGACGGCGCCTCGGTTTCCTGCCCGAGCAGCCCTACTTCTACGACCATTTGAACGGCGTCGAGTACCTGGAGCTGGCGGGCCGGTTGTCGGAGCTTTCGGCCGAGGATGCGCACCAGCGCGCCCGGCACTGGCTGGGGCGCGTCGGGCTCGGGGATCGACCGCTGCTCGGGCTTAGGAAGTACTCGAAGGGAATGCTCCAACGGCTCGGACTCGCCGCGGCGTTGCTCCACGAGCCGGAGCTGCTGATCCTCGACGAGCCGATGAGCGGGCTCGACCCGTTCGGTCGCCGCGACGTCCGTGAGCTGATCTTGGAGCAGCGCCAGCGCGGGGCCACCGTGCTGTTCTCCTCGCACATCCTGCCGGACGTCGAGATGCTCTGCGACCGCGTCGCGATCGTGCTCGAGGGCCGACTCAACCGTGTGGCCACGGTCGGGGAGCTGGTCGAAGGCAGCGGCCAGACGATCGAGATCCGCTGCAGCGGAAAGCCGGCGCTCGAAATCCCCGAGAAACTCCGAGCAACCCTCGAAAGTCGCCAGCATCCTCATGAAACCGTGTTCACCCTGAACCACGAGCCACGGCTTCCCGACGTGCTCCAATGGCTGCTCGAGGCCGGAGTCAACGTGCGCGCGGTCACGCCGCAGCGCGCGACCCTGGAGGAGCTGTTCCTGGCAGCGGCTGAGGGTGGGAACGAACCGGGCCAGGATCGTCGGAAGGTCGCATGAAGGCCCTTTTGATCGCCCACAACACCTTCCGTGAGGCGACCCGGGACCGCGTGCTGCTGGGCGTGGTGGTCGCGGGCTTGGTGATGCTCGGGCTGACCCAGATTCTGACGCCGCTGGCGTTGGGCGAGGGTCCGCGTCTGACCGTCGATCTCGGGCTCAGCGGCATCTCGATGCTGGGGCTGCTGGTAGTGGTGATGGTCGGGACCAGCCTGGTGGGCAAGGAGATCGAGCGTCGCACGATCTACAACCTGCTCTCGCGGCCGATCGCGCGGCCGGTCTACCTGATCGGCAAGTGGATCGGGCTTTCGGGCGCGCTGTGGGTGATGGTCGGGACGCTGACGGTCGCGCTGTGGCTGCTGCTGTGCGGCAGCGGCCTCGCCCCCTATGGCCCGGCGGTGCTCGAGGCGGCCTTCCTGGCGGGGCTCGAGCTGACGGTAGTGACCGCGGTGGCGGTCCTGTTCTCGGCGCTGTCGACGCCCGTGCTCTCGGCGCTCTACACGCTGGGGCTCTACTGCGCAGGTCAGTGGAGCTACGACCTGCGCGGGTTCGCGCACCAGTTTCCGGCCGGCCTCGGCACCACCATCGGCGTCGTCGCCAACCTGGTTCCCAACCTGCCGCTGTTCAATGTCCGTTCCTTGGCCGCCGCCTGCCAGCTCGCGCCGCCCGCCCAGCTCGGGCTGGCGACCCTCTACGCCGCCCTCTACTGCGCCTGCGTGCTCTCTCTCGCGGCGGCGGCCTTCGAGTCGCGCGACTTCAAATGAGCGAGCTCGCCGCCCTCGAGCGTCGCGGATTCAGGATGGGTGTAGCCTGGGCCCTGGCGCTGGGTTGCGGTGCCGCCGCCGCCGCGCTGGCCGGCTTCGCTTATCGGGAGCTGCCGCGGCCGCATCCGTTGGAGGAGCTTTCGTACTACCCGTCGGGGCGGCATCTCGAGCCCGCCACGCTGGGGCACGCCGAGACCGCGGCCGACTTGGCGTGGCTGCGTGCGGTCCAGTACTACGGAGAACACCGCCAGACCGACAACCGGTTCAGCCGCATGTATCACGTGTTCGACATCCTGACCACGCTCTCGCCCGGCTTCGTGCCGGCCTACGTGTTCGGCGCCTTCGCCCTCGCTCAAGAAGGCTCGGACTTTCCGCGTGCCGAGCAGCTCATGCTCAAGGGTCTGGAGGCGAATCCGAACAGCGGCCGCCTCGCCTTCGAGCTGGGTTTCCTCTACTACGTGCGCCCTGGAGGGCGTGATCTGCGCCACGCAGCCCAATGCTTCGCGCAGGCCGCCCGCAAGGCCGACGGACCCCCGGCCTCGGCGCGCTTCGCGGCCTTCGCGCGCCAGCATTCAGGGGACTTGAGGGTGGCCTACGAGATGTGGTCCCAAGTCCGGGAGCGCTCGAAAAACCGCTTGCTCCGCGAGATGGCCGAACGGGAGATGCGGAAGATCCGCGACGCGCTTGGGACCGGCCGGGCGGAGCTGGCCGTGAAGCGGCTGACCACCCCGCGGGTGCTGGTGACGAGAGACCCGTAGGGAACCGGCGGAAGGCGACCGACCGGTTGGTTCGTCTCGGTCCCCCGCCTCGCGGGAGTCGCCCCGACCCCGCGTTCGATCCGCAACGCCGGGCCGGGGAACGTTGAAAAACGCCCTCAAGGTTGCCGGCCCGAGGGCCGATTTGCATCGGTGGCGGGCCGCGCGACCCGATGCCGACTCCACATCGCCTTGGCATGCGGCGTGCGGACCCACGGGCCAGTCGTCGGCCCGGACCGGCCCCTTTCAGGGAGCAAATCGATGGCGTTCGGCAAGAAGCAGTCCCTCGTGGGATTGGACATCGGGAGCCACTCGGTGAAGCTCGCCGAGGTGGAGAGCCAGGCCAACAAGGGACATCGCCTGGTCAACTGGGGGATCTCGGCTCCCCTCGCCGAGGCGATCGTGGACGGCGAGATCATGGACCGCCAACTGGTGGTGGACGCGATCTCCAACCTGCTCGAGTCGCGCGGCATCCGCACCCGCAACGTGGCGGCCGCGGTGAGCGGGCGGGCGGTGATCGTGAAGAAGATCACCATGAACCGGTTGTCGGCGGCGGATGCGCAGCAGGCCGTCTATTGGGAGGCCGAGCAGCACGTCCCGTACGACATCAACGACGTGTCGCTCGACTTCGAGATCCTGGGTCCGGTGCCCACGGATCCCAAGCAGATGCAGGTGCTCTTGGTGGCGGCGAAGAAGGACATGGTGATGTCGTTCGGCGACCTGATCCGTGAGGCCGGGCTTCACCCGGTGATCGTGGATGTGGACTCCTTCGCCACCCAAAACGCGCTGGAAGCCAACTATCCGTTCGGGCCCGAGGAAGTGGTCGCCGCGGTCAACATCGGGGCGGAAATCACCAACATCAACATCACTCAGGCCGGCGTCCCGTACTTCACCAAGGACCTGCAGTTCGGCGGCAACACGTTGATCGACGCGGTGCAGCGCAAGTTCAATCTGAGCCAGGGCGAGGCCGCCGCCGCGGTGCGCGGTGATTCGCAGCCGGGTCTGGAGATCGCTCCGGTCATCGAGCAGGCCTGCGAGAGCCTCGCGACCGCCCTCGAGCGCGCCCAGGCGTACTTGCGGACCGCGGGTGAGTCGGGCTCGGTGACTCGCATCATGATGTGCGGGGGCAGTGCCTTGACGCCCGTGCTTCCGGAGTTCCTGGGCCGGCGGTTCGGCGTGTCGACCGAGATCGCGAACCCGCTGTCGCGCGTGGCGTACGACCCGGCGCTGTTCGCCGGCCAGGACGTAATGAGGGTGGCGCCCCTCCTGACGGTCGGGATCGGTCTCGCCCTGCGCCGTCTGGGGGACAAGAAATGATCCGCATCAATCTGCTGCCGCGGGAAGAAAAGGCGCAGCACCGGCCGGCCGTCACGATGCAGGCTGGGGAGCTGGTGGTGCCGGTGGCGCTGGTCGCCGCGGCGGCGTTGATCGTGATGGGAACCGCGCTGTCACAGGGCGCCCGCATTTCTTCCCTGCGCCGTTCGATCGCGGACATCGATGCCGAGTCGCGGGCGCTGGCCCCGCAGATCGAGCGGGTGAACCGACTGGCCCAGGAGCGGGCGGAGCTCGACCTGCGGCTCGGCATCATCAGCAAGCTCGAAAAGGGACGCACTCAGAGCGTCCGGCTCATGGACGAGCTGGCGCGGTGCGTTCCCGACCACCTCTGGTTGACGCTGGCCCAGCAGGATGCAGGGACGCAGCTCGACCTGGAGGGGGTCACTTTTTCCAACCTCGTGGTGTCCGACTTCATGTCGCGTCTCGAACGCTCGCCGCTGTTCGCGAACGTCGAGTTGGGCGTGGCCGAGCGCGGCCAGGTGGCGAGTCACGACGTGGTGAAGTTCCACATCAGCTGTCAGGTCACTCCAGACCAGCCCGCCAACTGAGGAGGAAGCCGTGGCCAACGTCGATGCCAAGAACCCGGCGCTGCTGAAGCTCGTCCTCTGCGCGGTGCTGGCCGGGGGCGTGCTCGCGGTTTTCTTCTTCACCCACCTAGTGCCGTTCAGCTATCCGAGCCGCAGCGACGAGGTCCGGGGGCTGCAGGCGGACTACGAAAAGAAGTCCACCGAGTTGGCGCGGGCCCGCGCCTCGGTGGCCGACTTGCCGCGCTTCGAGGCGGAGTACGAACAGCTCCACCAGCGCTGGTCGCGGGCGGCCGAGCTGCTGCCGATCGACCGTCAGTTCGCTGCCCTGCTGCGTCGCATCACGCTCGCCGGGCAGCAGACCGGCGTGCAGTTCGTGCTGTTCAAGCCCAAGGCAGTCCAAGCGCAGGCCTACTACAGCGAGATGCCGGTGGAGATCTCGGTGCGCGGCGGCTACCACCAGGTAGGCTCGTTCCTGGCCGAGCTGGCGAACATGCGTCGCATCGTCACCGTGTCCACGATCAAGCTCACCAGCACGCCGGTCAACGACGCGCCGGCGACGACCGCGGTGTCGCTGGTCGCGTCGGCCTACAGTCTCAACGCGGCGACGACGGCGGCGGCTCGCCCGCCGACTGCGGCGCCGGTCAAGAACGACACGAAGGGAGAGGCGAGCCATGGCGGCTAGGAATCGTAGCGTCCTGCTCGCGAGCTGCGTGTTCCCGCGCCCGCGGGCCGAGCGGGCCTCGGGATGGCGGGTCGCGGCCCTGACGGGGACGGTCTG
>DASXTP010000150.1:0-22603 GCA_036505355.1 Candidatus Eiseniibacteriota bacterium
TCGCCACCATGCGGCGGCGCGCCTGGCGGTCGGGCTCCTGGTAGAAGAAGCGAACCAGTGCGGCGTCCATGCCGAACACCAGCACCAAGACCGCGAACTGGGAATACGCCAACACCAGGTCGGCCACGCCGTAGACGTCGCGGGCCAGGGCTCGTGTCAGGACCGGCACCAACAGCAACTGGACGGCGCGACCGCTGACCTGGCCGAGCCCATAGACCAGCGATTCTCCGGTCAGGTGCTTGAGCGCCTCACGCACCGGCGCCTCCCGCCGGGGCGGCCGGCACCGGGCTTCCGGCGAGTCCGCCGAGCGAGCGGTAGAGATCGAGCAGGCGGCCGGCGATCACCGGTGCGGCGTGCTCGCGCTCGACGTAGGCGCGCCCGGCCTGGCCGAGCTGCCGCCGCAGGGCGGCATCGGACAGCAGCTCGGCCAGGCGCTCGGCCAGATCCTCCTTGGTGCAGCGCACGATCGGACAGCGGTCGAGCCGCGGCTCGAAGTCCTCGCGGATGAAGCACAGCACGGGCTTGCCCATGGCCATGGCCTCCACCGCCACCATCCCGTACCAGCCCATGAAGAGCTGGTCCACGACCACGTCGGCTTCCGCCATCCGTCGGGCGAGGTCGCGCCACGGCAGGCGCTCGACGGTGGCGAACTCCACGCCGGCGAAGCGCGCGCGCAGCGACTCGTAGGCGCGCTCGACGTAGCCCGTGCCCTTGATCAGCCGGTTGGTGGGCGCGTGGAGGACGAGCCGCGGTTGCTCTCCCCCGGGGCGGAACGGGTACTGGGCGAGATCCACCGCCACCGGCAGGTGCCGGGCTTGCGGAGCCGACTCGAGCAGGTCGGGTGTGGAGACCAGCTCGGCGTCGGCGAAGCGGCGAGCCGACTTGAGGATCGCGCGCTGACGCGAAGGGACGCAGAACGGATCGCACTCGGTGCAGGTGGCCTGGGCGTGGGTCGCCCGCATGTGGGCCCGGTTGCGCACGTCGCAGCCGTGGTAATGGAACACGACGTGGGCCCCCAACGCGCGGTAGAGCGGCAGATCGAAGTTGTGCGGCGGGATCAGCGTGCGTCCGAAATGGAAGTGGTAGAGATCGTAGCGCCCGACGTGCCGGAGCGCGGTCCGAACGTAGCCCGCGTATCGAGGCAGCAGCGGCCGGGCGTCGTACGCATGCATCTCGTCGGGCTGATACTGAGGGAATCCCGGATTGTAGGCGACCGAATGGGCTTCGACGCCCAGGGCGCGCAGCGCGCGGGCCAGGATCGAGGCCTGCCCGGCGATCTCGGCCGGGGCGTGGAGCACGCGCAGGGGCTTCACCGGGGTCTCCCCAGCGGATTGGGCTTTCCACACCAAGGGCAGATCCAGTGCTTGGGCCAGGGCCACGGCGGGGTCACCACGCTGTGCTCGCCACATTCGCGGCAGACGTGGGTCACGCGCCGCCACTGGGGTTCGCGCCGCACGCCGCGGGCGCCGGTCTTGCGGAACGTCATCACGAAGTTGGCGTCGCGCGCCAGGTCCAAGCCGGTCGCGCGGTGCAGCCACGCCAGCACCTGGGTGAACGGCCCCTGGAGGCGCTGGGTGCGCGGGTCGTTCATCCACGAGAATCCCGCCGGCACCAGGGCCAGGGCCTCGACCTCGAAGCCGCGAGCCTCGAACAGGGCGAGCAGCTTGTCGCGGTCGAACCGTTGCTGGTGCTCGAGCCGCTTGCCGAGCTTGAGCAGGACATACTTCGCGAAGACGCCGGCCAAACGGTAGAGACGATCGTCGAACGACGCGCTGCGCGGCACGGCGACGTAGAGGATGCCGCCCAATCGCGTCGCCCGGGCCAGCTCGTCGCAACAGGCGTCGAGCTGGGTGACGTGCTCGAGCACGTAGTGGCACACCGTGAGGTCGCAGGCGTCATCGCGCAGCGGCAGCCGCGCCAGGTCGCCGCGGAGCACCGCGACTCGGGGGCCCAGGGGCGGCGGTCCCGGAGGGAACTTGACGTCGAACGCGGTGACGTGGAGATCTGGCCGCTCGGCGTAGCTCCACGAACCGGGGCCACAGCCCGCGTCCATCACCCGCGCCCCGGCCGGGGCGACCGCGATCAGCTCGCGCAGGAAGAGCGGCGGCTCGCCGGGGTCGCGCTCGGGCCGGCGGGCCCATGAAGTTCCTACCAACGAGCCTCCGCCTCGGAGCGGCCGAGCGCCCAATCCCACAGCGCGCGGGGCAAGGCCAACGCCGCCGCCGGCTGGCCGCGCAGCAGGAGCCACGCCCAAAGGATCCCTTGTTGGGCGAGGAACGCCGGCAGCCAGGTCAGACGCCCCGGCCCGCGGGCGTGGCGCGCGAACAACGTCAGGTTCGCCCGGGCGCGCTGGTAGATCTTCCACGGGCTCGACGCGCCGCTGGATGCCGACACCTTGTGCCAGAGCCGCGCTTCGGGCACGAACAGCAGCCGGTAGCCGGCGGCGCGGGCGCGCAGGCACCAATCCGCGTCCTCGGCGTAGATGTGGTAGCGCTCGTCCAGCAGGCCGACCCGCTCCCAGGCCTCGCGGCGTGCCAGCAGGCAGCAGCCGGTGAGATATCCGGTGGTCTCGACCTGCCGGAACTGTCCGCGGTCCTGAGCCCTAAGCGCCCGGTGTGCGACCAGTCCAAGCGCCGGGACGCAGCGCCCGCCGCCGTACCAGATGCGCCGGCTCGGCGCCTGGAAATAGATGAGCGGCGCGGCGGCTCCGGCCTTGGGATCCCGCTCCAGCGCGAGCACCAAGTGCTCGAGCAGTCGCTCGTCGGGCTCGGTGTCGTTGTTGAGCAGCAGGACGGCGTCGGCCCCAGCCCCGAGCGCGCGCCGGAGGCCCTGGTTGTTGCCGCCGGCGAAGCGCCGGTTCTCGGGCAACGCCAGCACGTCGATCGTAGGAAAGTCGCGCCCCAGGGCTTCGACCGAGCCGTCGGTCGATCCGTTGTCGACCACCAGCACCTCCACCATCCAGCCGGCAGGCGAGCGGCAGGCTTCGAGCTTCGGCAGCAGGGTGCGCAGGTCGGCAAGCCCGTTCCAGTTGAGGATCACGACCACCAGCTTCTTCACGGGGCTTGGGGCTCGGCCCGGCGCGCGGCGTCGAGCCGGGCGGTGGCCATCCCGGTCGCCCCGAGCACCAAGATCAGCGCGGCCACGAGCGGCGCCCCCGGAACACCGGCGTAGCGGGCATAGAGCCACCAGTAGTCCAGGGCGTGGAGCAGCCGCCGCTGGTCTTCGGCGCTCACCCCGACGCGCGGGTCGACGTCGCCGGCTCCGGAGATCCGCGGCCAGTCGCCTCGCAGGTGCTCGCCGAGATTGCGCAGCAGCAGCCGCCAGTGGCCCGTGATCGGGCTGTAGCTGGGGTTGAAATGGCTGTCGCTCATGAAGCGCGGGTCGCCGAGCGGCAGCCGGTACGGATAGTCGCCGGCCTCGCGCATCTGGGCGCCGAAGTGGATCGACACCCCGCCGAGCTGAACCACCAGCCCCAGCACACCGAGCACGAACGCCCAACGACGGCCCCATCGGGACGCCCGATCCAGCGCGAAGCCCACCGGCAGGAAGGCCAGCGGCAAGAGCGGCACCAGGTAGCGCGGCCCGAACGATCCGTCCCCCGCCCAGTGCTCGAACGTCCCGTACAAGCCCAGGGCGAAGACCGAGGTCGCCAATATCGCCCCGACCGCCGCGAGCGCCGTCCCGCCGGCCGCCCGCATGAGACGCCCCCCGGTCGGCGCGAGCCACAGCGCAGGCGCGAACCACAACACGCCTTTGCCGGTCGACAACAAGAGCCCGTAGAGACCCACCAGCAGCGGCGTGGTGTAGGCGGCCGGCGTCGCCTGCGCGCCGTATCCGGTTTCGAACGGGTTCCCGAACCGCGCCGCGTTGTAGACCAGGTGCCCGATCACCGCCAGAAGGAACCCGAGCAGCGCAGGCACCATCGCCCGCCAGGGCCGCTGGGAGAGCGGCAGGGCACACACGGCGCACAGGATGGCGAGCGGCGCCATGCTGGGCTTGACCAACGTGGCGAGCAGGACGCCGATGGCTCCGGCGAGGCGCTGCGGTCCCCGATCGGTGTGCAGGTTGCCGGTGAGCGCAAGCAGCAGCCCGAGCCCCTGCAGCGGCTCGGCCATGAAGCTCTTGGCGTAGACCCACAGCGGGGTGGTGAACCCCAAGAGCACCGTCGCGGCCAAAGCCGCCCCGGCGCCCACCGCCAGACTACGCGCCGCCCGGTAGAACCAACCCAAGAGCAGGCCCGTCACGATCGCGTTGAAGAACGACACGACGAAGCGCACCGCCAGCTCGCGGCGCTCTGGCACCGCCGCCGCCGCGGCCTCGGCCCCGGCTACGAGCGGCAGGGCCAGCACCGCCTGCCCCGCCGCGTTCTTCGTGTATTGCTTTCCGCCCCGGCCCACCATGGTGGCGCCGGCGGGCACGTCGATGTGGCCGCGGAGCATGGCGCGTGAGAGCTGGAGCATCGTGACCTCGTCGCTGCCGACGATCCGTCCGCCGCCGCTCGAGGCGTAGATCAGGAATGCCGCGATCGCGATCCAGCGCGCGGTGCGGGCGGTCGCGTGAGCGCCCTTCGGTTCGGTGGGATCGGCCGCCGAGGTCATCGCCACCCCCGTCCGGGAGCCAGCTCGTCGCCGAGCGCGATCACGTGCTCGGCGAGCTGCTCCCACGAGTGCTCGCGCTTGAGCTCCGCCACCCCGGCGCGCAGGCGCGGGGCCAGCCCGTCTTCGAAGTAGCGCACGATGGCCTCCGCGAGCGCGACCGGATCCTCGGGCGGCACCACCAGGCCGGTGACTTCGGGACGCACGGTTTCGGACAATCCTCCGACGTCGGTCGTGATCACCGGCACCCCCAGCGCGTACGCCACGTGGGTGACGCCGCTCTGCGTGGCCGAGCGGTAGGGCAGCACCACCACGTCGGCGGCGCGAAACACCGCCTCCACCTCGCCGTCGTCGAGGTAGCGTTCGAGCAGTCTCACGCTCGCGCCACCGGCCTTGGCGCGGGCCCGGTAGGGCGCCGGGTCCTCGTAGAACTCCCCCGCCACCACCAGGGTCGCCGGCCGCCGCGCCCGCACCCTGGGCCATGCCTCCAGCAGGGTGTCGAGCCCTTTGTAGGGGCGGACATAGCCGAAGAACAGCACTACTTCTCCCTGCAGGTCGAGCGTCTCGCGCGCGCCCTCCCGGGTGTGGCGCCCACGGTCGAACTGGGCGTAGAGCGGATGCCGCACGCGCCGCCGCGGCGCGCCGGGCTTCAGCCGATCGAGATCGCGCTCCACGCTCTCCGACATCACCAGGTAGCCGTCCGAGGAGCGGAGCATCCAGCGGGTGAACAGCGCGTCGCCGGGCCGCGGCTCGTGCGGCACCAGATTGTCGCACACCACCACCACGCGGGTGCCTCGCCCTCGCAGCGGACCCACCGAGGCGGCCAGCGCCGGGCCGAAGAAGGGCAGCCACCACTTGAGGATCACCAGGCCGGGCCCGAAGCGCTCCAGGCAGGACGTGACGCGGGGCCAGCTCCACGGCCCGATCGAGTCGAGCAGCGCGTCGACCGGGAATCGCGGCCGAGGGGCTCCCGGATCGCGCTGGCTCTGCCCGGGAAACAGGAACGACGGATATTGGCGCGTGAAGGTGACGGCCCGCACCTCGGCGTGGGGCATCAACGCCTCGCCGAGCAGCCCCAGGTACTGCGCGATGCCGCCGCGCCAGGGGTGCACCGGCCCGAGCAGCGCGATGCGCATGCCCTAGGAACCTTCGCCTGATACTGCATCGGGCGACGGCCAGCGGGGGCCGCGCTCCATCGCCGGGTCCCCATGAATGGCCCGGGCACCAGGACCCGCTCGCGGGTCCAGGTCCGTCGCGCGCCCCCGCTGGCCGCCGCCAAACGCCGATGCCGCTTCAGGCGAAGCCATCTAGCTCGCGCGTGTCCCCGCCGCGCGCCGGAGGCTCCGGGCGCTCCGTGCGGACCAGGTGAGCAGTCCCCGGCGCTCGAACTGGAAGGGCACCACTTGCCCCCCGTGCCGCTCGAGTGCCGCCGCCACCCGATGCTTGCGGTCGAAACGCGTGAGGAGCAGGAAGTAGCCTCCCCCGCCGGCGCCCGGCATCTTGCCCCCGATCGCTCCTTCGCTTCGCGCCACCCGATACAGCCGATCGACCTGGCTGGTCGAGATCCCCGCCTCGAGCCGCTTCTTGGTCTCCCAGGCCTGGTGCAGGAGCTCGCCCATGGCATCCACCTGGCCGAGCAGCAGCGCCTTCTTCATCTCGTGGGCCTCCTGTTTGAGGCGATGAAGCGCCTGCACGGTGTCCTTGCGGCCCTGCCGGTAGGCTTCGGTCTGCCTCGCGATCAGGTCCGAGGACTGCCGGGTCTGCCCCATGTAGCAGAGCAGCAGCCGGTACTCCAGCTCCTGGAGCACCTCGGGGCGGATCCGCAGCGGATTCACCACCGTGGTGTCGCGTCCGAACTCGATGAAGTTGAACCCACCGAACACCGCCGCGTATTGGTCCTGCCGACCCCCGGCCAGCCCCAGGTCCACCCGCTCGATGCGGTACGCCAACTCGGCCGTTTCGTAGCCCGAGAGCGATCGCCCGAGCCACTCGGTGAGCACGCCGATCAGCGACACCACCAGGGTCGACGAGGAGCCCAACCCCGAGCCGGGCGGGGCGTCGGAATGCACCCACAGGTCGGCCCCCCGACGAACCCGGAGGGCTTTGACCACCGCCTTGATGAGGTCCAGGTTGCCGTCCAGGCGCAGGCGTCGCGGGTGGTCGTAGTTGGCGACGATGTCGTAGTCGAGGCTCGCCAGGGTGAGCCTCGAGTCGCGGCGCGGCCTCAGCGATGCGTAGGCGTACTGGTTGATCGTGGCCGAGAGCACGACCCCGCCATGCTCCTCCGGATAGGGCGAGACGTCGGTGCCGCCACCGCAGAAGGACAGCCGCAAGGGTGCGCGGGCGCGGAAATAGCGGCCGCTCTTCATGCGGTGAAGCGTTTCTCGGCCCGCTCCCACTGCTCGGGCGTCCCGATGTCGAAGAACTCGCCGGGCACGCAGTGCCCGTGGAGCTGGCCGGCCCGGGCGAGACGCGGCAGCACGTCCCGCTCGAGCGAGGCCGGACCCTCCGGCGGAATCCAACGCCACAGTGCGGGATCGAAGGCATAGAGCCCGCCGTTCACCCAGGCAGCGCCTTCGGGGCCCGGCGCCTTCTCGACGAACTGGACCACGCGACCCTCCGCGCCGCACTCGACCCGCCCGCGCGCGGAAGCGTCCGCCACCTCGAACAGCGCGACCGCTCCGACCATGCCACGCTCCCAACGCGAGCGCTCGAGCGCCCAGGGGTCGCAGGCCAGCAGCGTGTCGCCGTTGACCACCAGCGCCGGTCCCTCGAGCCACGGAGCGGCGAGACGCAACGCCCCCGCGGTGCCGAGCGGCTCGGCCTCGGTCGAGTACTGCAGGGTCACGCCCAGGGCCCTGCCATCGTCCAGCGCCGCGCGGACCCGATCTGCACCGTGACCCACGCACAGCACGATCTCGCCGATCCCGTGTCGGGCCAACCACTCGATCTGCCGCTCGAGGAACGGGCGGCCGCCCAGCGGCACCAGCGGCTTGGGTAGGTCGCCGAAGCGTTGCCTCAGTCGGGTGCCGAGCCCGCCGGCCAGCACGAAGGCCTTCATCGCGGCGGCCGGGTCATCCGTCACCGTCCAGGTTGTACCGCGCGCGCACGGGGTAGTCCGTGCGGGCGCCGAGCCGCGCGATCATCTCCCCGAGCAGCCCCATCAGGATGAACTGGATGCCGAGCAGCACCAGGCCGGCGCCGAACAGCATCAGCGGCCGCACCCGGATCGGATCGCCCCGGACCCACAACGCCACGAACCACAGGGCCAAGAGACCGCCGACGCCGAGGAAGCCCAGGCCGATCCGACCGAACAGGTGAAGCGGCTTGAGCGCCGAGGTGGAAAGAAACGCCGCCGACAGCAGATCGAGGAAGCCGTTCACGAAACGGGACGCCCCGAACTTACTGCGGCCGAACTGGCGGCGCCGGTGACGCACCGGGACTTCCATCACTCGGAAGCCGCGCCAATGGGCGAGCGCCGGGATGAAGCGATGCAGCTCGCCGTAGATCTCGATCGACTCCACCACCTCGCGACGGCAAAGCTTCAAGCCGCAGTTGAAGTCGTGGAGCCGCACGCCCGAGACCACGGAGGTCGCGGCGTTGAAGAGCCGGGATGGAATGGTCTTGTTCCACGGATCCTGGCGCTGCCGCTTCCAACCCGTGACCAGGTCGTGGCCGGGCTCGAGCGCCTCGGCCAGCTTGGGCAGCTCGGCCGGATCGTCCTGCAGATCCGCATCCAGGGTCGCCACCCACGCGCCGCGTGCCAGGCGAAAGCCGACGGCCAGGGCGGCGGATTTGCCGAAGTTGCGGCGGAACGACAAGCCCCGCACTCGCGGCTCCCGGGTGGCGAGTTCGGCGATCGTCTGGTCGGAGCCGTCCCGTGAGCCGTCGTCGACGTAGATCACCTCCCACGATCGCCCCATCGCCGCCAGCGCCGCGGCGAGCTGACGATGGAGCTCGGGCAGGCTCTCGGCCTCGTCGAAGACCGGGACCACCACGCTGAGATGGGGCGCTTCGATCACCCGGCTCCCCGCCTTGGGCCCGTCCCGATCCGGTCGGCGGCCGTCGATCGACCGGGTTGGGACCTGGGCCGCCGGTCGGCCCGCCAGCCCCTGCCGCTCGCCCTCATGTTCGCGCGTAGATGCCGCGCGCCCACTCCGCCTCCTCCCGCAGCCCTTGCTCGATGCCCACCGCGGGCAGGAAGTCGAGATCCGCGCGGACGCGCGCCGTGTCGGCGCAGGTTCGCAGCGGGTCGCCGGGCGGCCGAGGTTCGAAGCGGATCTTCGCCTCGACCCCGAGCCCGCGCTCCAGGATACGGATCGCTTCGAGAACCTCGACCTGGGAGCCGCCGCCCACGTTGTAGACGCCTTGCGGCGCGCTGCGGCGCCAGGCCCGCACCGTGGCCTCGACGGCGTCGGCGACGAACGTGAAATCCCGGGTCTGCCGGCCGTCGCCGTAGACCGCGATCGGCTCGCCGCCGAGCAGGGCGCGGCTGAAGCGATGGAACGCCATGTCGGGTCGCTGCCGCGGCCCGTAGACGGTGAAGTAGCGGAGCGACACCACCGGGATGCCAAAGTTGCGTCCGTAGAGCAGCACCAGGTGCTCGCCGGCCAGCTTCGTCACCCCGTAGGGCGAGAACGGCCTGGGCAGGAGCAGCTCGTGCGTCGGGTAGCGCTCCGCGTCCCCGTACACCGACGACGACGACGCGTAGACGAAACGCTCGAGTCCGCCGTTCCGGTAGCGCTCGAGCAATCGCTGGGTGCCGAGCACGTTGTGATGAACATAGGTCGCGAACTCCGCGCCCCACGAGGCGCGCACGCCCGCCTGCGCGGCCAGGTGGAATACCGCCCGGGCCTGCGGCAGGGTCGCGAGGTCGGCGGTCCCGAGATCCAGCTCGAGCAGTCGGAATCGGGGATGGCGAAGGGGTCCCTCCAGATTGCGGCGCTTGAGGGCGGGATCGTAGTAGTCGGTGAAGCAGTCCACCCCGACCACCGTCGCCTCGTCGGCGAGCAGGCGATCCACGAGGTGGGAGCCGACGAACCCGGCGGCCCCGGTGACGACGATGGGTAGAGCGGCCACGCGTCCTCCCTACGGTCGGCCCGGGGGCGGCCCGGGAGGCGCGCCGAGGGGCACGCCTCGCGCCTGGCGGGTGAGCTCCTCCAGCGTCGCGCGCGACGCCGAATCCTCCGGGTGGCTCTCGACCCAGCGCTGCAAGTAGGTCAGAGCCCGTTCCCGGTCCCCGCTCTCCCACAGCGCCGTATACGCGGCGACGTAGGCATAGTAATTCTGAGGATCGAGTTGGATGGACTTGTCGAGCGCCGGCAGGGCCACCCCGTAGTTGCCCTTCATCATGTGGGTCACCCCCAAATAGTAGTACGCCTCTCCGCTGTTGGGGCTGCTGGCCGCCAGCCGCTCGAACAGGCCAATGGCCTTGGCCGTGTCCCTGGCCTCCATGTAGTACCTGCCGAGCAGCACCAGGACTTCGACGTAGCCCGGAAACATGCGCTCGATCCGCTCCATCTCGGCGATGGCGTGCGGCAGATCCCCACGGCTCTCGTAGTGCATCGCCAGCTGCAGGTGGGCCGCCGCGTAGTTGCGCGACAGGGTCGAAGCGTTTTCGTCCTTGTACACGCTCGGATCCCAGCTGCCGTCGGCACGGAACAGCCCGCGATAGCGGAACGTCTGGTACAGGGCCCGACGCGTGGTCTCCACGTCCAGCTCAGGGTGCAGCGTATCGGGATAGACGCGGTAGACCAGGCCTTCGAGCGAGAACTGACGGTCCAGGCCCTGGTGCTCGGGCACGGTGACGGCAAAGTACGGGATCTTCTTCCAGCCTCCGTCCGGCAACCGGTCGTCGGTCAGCAACCTCTTGACCATGAACTGGCTGGTGTAGACCAGGTTTCCGGCCTCGTCCTGCATCGCTCCCTGGCCCAGGAAGCGGATCGTTTCGTCGTCCAAATGGATCGGCAGCTTGGGTTCTTCGTCGCGGAGCTGGAAGATGTACCAGTCGGTGTTGAGCAGGCTCAGGTTCACGACGCTCACGTCCTTGCGGAAGTGCTCGACCTCCTGCATGTACCAGAGGGGAAAGGTGTCGTTGTCGCCGTTCGTGAACACGAAACCGCCGGGAGCCAGCGGCGCGAGCATGTTGTAGGCGTAATCCCGGGCCACGTAGTTTCCACGCCGGTCGTGCGTGTACCAGAGGTTGGCCAGCAGCAAGACCGGCTGCGCGAGCATCAGGGCCGAGCCGGCCGCCACCGCGATGTCGCGCGCGCGGGCGACCCGGAACGAATCGCGGATCCAGCCGATGAGCCAGGTGGCGCCCATGCCGATCCACAGCGCGTAGGCGTGGTAGCCACTCTGGAAGAAGTAGTCACGCTCGCGCACCTCGTGGTCGGTGAAGTTCAAGAACAAGATCATCCCGGCGGTGGTGAGCCCAAAGAACGCTCCGGTGGTGAAGAAGGAGGTTCGTTCGCGGCGCGCCTGCCAGGCCGCCCCCAGCAGCCCGAGCGTCAACGGCAGCAACGCGCCCCACAACCGGTTGGTCGGGAAGAGCGGCCACTGGCGCTTGAAGTAGCGCCAGAACTCCTTGTCGAGCTGGGCCGACCAGGGGGCGCGCCGCACGAACATGCTGGTCTGGCCGTACTGTTTGCGCTCCAGCAGGTCGCGCAGACTGTTCCAGGTGGATGGATTGCCTTCGTTGATCGCCGGGTGCTGAGCGGCGCGGATCGGCAGGTACGCATGGGTCGAGTAGCCTGCCACCATCAAGAACAGCGCCAGCGCGATGATTCGGCCCTCACGTGCGCGCCATGCCAGCAGGGCCAGCGGCACCAGCAGCGACGCGGCCGCCAGCAGGGCGGTGCCGGGCGTGAAGTCCTTGTCGCCGAACGCCACCGTCATGCTGATCACCGCCGCCACGGCGGCCGACCAGGCCACCCAGCCGTTCAACTTCTTCTGCGCGGCGAACACCAGGAACGTGAGCGTCGAGAGCAGCAGCATCCCGCCGGCCATCCGCTCCAGGCCCATGGTGACCAGCAGCACCGACAAGAAGGGCATGGCGAAGACCACCGCCGCCCGCCGGTCCACCAGGCTCACCAGCACCATGAGCGGGAGCCCCATGATCCCCACGCCCAGGTGGAGCCCGACGCTCAGCCACATGACGTACACGCACAGCAGCAACGGCCCTGCGGTCGGCCGCTTCTCGTGGGCCTCCCACCAACGCAGGCCGAGCCATAGCACCAGGATCTGGGCCAGGCTCATGAGCGAGTAGACCTCGGCTTCGATCGAGTTCTCCCAGAACGAATCGGAGAAGGCCAACATCCATGCCCCGGTCAGCGCTCCGATGCGGGCCAGCCACTCGTCCTGGGTGCTGCGGTTCGGCCCCTGCGCCAGGCGGATCAGGCGCAGGGTGGTGAGGAAGGTGATCAACACGGCCAGGGCCGAAGCCAGGGCCGAGAGTGCGTTGACCCGTTGCGCCACCGTCGCCCACGGAATCATGGTCGCGATGCGACCGATCAGGACATAAAACGGCGTCCCCGGCGGGTGCGGAATGCCGAGGATGTAGGAGACGGCAATGAACTCGCCGGAGTCCCAGAACGGAACGGTGGGCGTCAGGGTGATGAGGTAGACCGCAGCGGCGACGAGAAAGACGACCAAGCCGAGCCAAAGCGCGGCGCGCTGGGTCCAACCCATCAACTCCTCCGTTGGTTGCGGGACTCGGCGCGACGACGGGGGATCCGCACGAGAAACACCAGGCCCCCCAGCAGGCTGACGACCATGGCGACGAGGTAGGTCACGAACTGGAGCGAGAACGCGTGGGCGCGATCCACTCCCACCAAACCGAACATCACGATCCCGGCGCCTTCACGCACCCCGATGCCATTCAACGAGATGGGAAGGGAGACTATCACCGCCAGCAACGGGACGAAAAGGAAGAAGTACACGATCGGCACCCGGACGCCGAGCGCGCGGGCGACCAGGACGTGAACCGCGATGCGTGAGATCTGCGTCAGGCCCGCCACCGCCAGCATCTGCGCCAGGAGCCGGGGCTGCTCGCGGTAGCCCTCCAGTCGCACCGCCAGGTCGTCGAGGTGCGGACCCAGCCGGCCCAGCCCGACGCGGGAGAGCACCCGTTCGCAGGCCGGCAGCAGCGCCGGGTGAAACAGCGCCCACAGCAACGTCACGCTGAAGCCGAAGAAGCCCACCAGCGCCAGGTACATGAGGGTGAGATGGAAGCGATCGATCACCGGCAAGGAGGTGGTCAGGGCGAGACCGGCCAGCGCGACGGTGCCGATGAGGCGATCCATGAGCACCGCCGAGAACGCGGCGGCGCGAGTGGGGCCGTAGCGCGAGGAGTCGATCACCCGCGAGATGTCGCCGCCGATGTTGGCGGGCAGGAAATTGTTGAAGAACAGCCCGACGTGGTAGTAGGCACACACCTTCCAAAACGGGATGCGGATGTCCACCACCTGCAGCAACCGCCCCCACTGGTAGGCGCCGAGCAGATTGCTGCCGAGCATCACCCCCCACGCCGCGGCGAGCCAGCCGGGGCGAGCGCCGGTCAGGGTGCCGAGAAACTGGTCGACCGGCAGGCGCCCGAGCAGGTATCCGAGCAGCCCGAGGCTGAGCGCCACCTTGGCGGCCAGCGCCAGGCTGTGGGTCCATCGCGGGCGGAGCCACGACTCGGCGCTCATCGCTCCCGACCCGTACCGCCGAGCAGGAAGTCGAGCGAGCGCGCCGCGCAGTCGCGCCAGTCGAAGCGCCGCGCCCACTCGCGTCCGCCGGCCGCCAACCGTTCCCGCAGGTCGCCCCGCTCGAGCACGGCGCACAGCGCATCGGCCAGCCGGCGGTCGTCGCCGTACGGCACCAACAGCCCGGTGACGTCGTGCCGGACCGAATCGCGCAGCCCGGGAGCGTCGGTCGCGACCACCGCGGTGCCGCAGGCTCCGGCCTCGACCACCGTGAGCCCCCAACCCTCCTTGGGGGACGGCTGCACCAGCACCCAGGCCGACTGGAGCCATCGCACCTTCTCCTCGAGCGACACGAAGCCGCGGAACTCCACCGCCTCGGCCACGCCAAGCCGGGTGGCGGCGCGCCTGAGCTCGGGGCCAAAGGGGCCGTCTCCGATCACCACCAGGCGCGCGTCGGGAAGCCGGGCCCGCACGCTCGGGAACGCCCGCATCAGCCAGTCCACGCCCTTGTAACGGCGCAGCCGGCCGATGAAGAGCACGGTCGGATGCGCGGCCTTCGTCACCCCGGGCGTCTCCTGGTAGGCGTCGTGGTCGAGCCCGCAGTGGACCACCGCGACGTGATCGGCCGAGATGCCGCGGCGCACCAGGTCGTCGCGCGTGCTCTCGGAGATGACGACGAAGCGCGAACGGCGGTAGACCAGCGGGATCAGGGCTTCCAGCGCCACCACGTAAAGGGCGGCCAGCGGGTGCACCTCGCGGAACGCGGTTGTGCCGAACAGATGGGGCACGACCACGCCCGGCGGCCGCTCGAGCCACAGCGGCGTGAAGCACGGTGCCTTGTTGACGTCCTCCACCACCCAGTCGGGAGGCGGGTTCGAAAGCTCCCGACGCAGCACCCCCGGGACGACCAGGTTGAAGTTCCACCACGCGCCGCGCCGCATCACTCGGATACCGCGATGCAGCGCCTCCGATGGGCCGCCCGGGAAACGGCTGGCGAGCCAGGTCACGGTCCATCCGCGGCGGACCGCCTCGAGCAGGATGTGCTCGAGATGCAGCTCGGCGCCGCCGGCTTCCGGGTGAGCCGGATCGCGAAAGTTGACGGCCACCAGCGAACGGCCGTTGCTCACAGCTTCTCGGCCACCGTGCCGATCACGTGGCAGGTATAGAGTGCCCAGCGCCGGTCCCTCAAGCGACCGCGCAGCGAGCTCCAGCCCTGGTCCCACCACCCGGGGCCGCGCGGCTCGAGGGGCCACTGGACCCCGAAAGTGCGCTTGAGCATCTCGCGCACCACCCGATAGCCGAGGCCCGGCACCATCCAGTCGCCGTAGGTGCGGCGCACCGTGAGCCCCGCCCGCCGGCACTCGCGCTCGAGCTGGCCGGGCGTGAACTGCGTCTCCCAGCCGGCGAACCAGGCGCGAAACCACATCAACACGTGCTTCATCGCGGTGTAGGCATGGAGCGTCTGGGGAACGTCCACCACCGCCCGGCCGCCGCGGCGTATCACTCGTGCGTTCTCGCGCAGCAATGGCTGCGGGTCGCGGAAGTGCTCGAGCAGACCCTGGTGAAAGATCACGTCGAAGGCGCTGTCGCGAAACGGCATCGCCAGCGCATCCGAGCGCACCAGGTGCACCGGAAGGCCCTGCTCGCGGGCTTGCCGTCGGACCAGGGCGAGCGCGGCGGGCGAGTAGTCCAACACCACGCCGATGGCCCCGGCCCGCACCAGGCCGATGGTGTCGCGCCCCGAGCCGGCCCCGACCTCGAGCACGCGCGCCCCGGCGACCGGGCCGTCGGCGAGCACCTCCCGCACCAGTCGGCCGCCGGTGGAGTAGGTTCGGTCGAGGTCGCCGTGGCCACGCCAGTACGATTCCCAGTGGCGCAGGGTCGACCCGTCCCCCACCGCTACTCGCCCCACTGCAGACGCTCGGCGAGGAAGCGCGGCAGGCCGGCCGCCAGGATGCGCCGCATCGCGCCCGAGATGTCGTAGTCGATGCGGACGTGGCGCAGCACCCGCTCCAGGTCGTCGTACAAGAGGTAGGCGGCGCGCGGATCCCCGTCGCGCGGCTGGCCGACGCTGCCCACGTTCACCAGGTAGCGATGCCCCTTTTCGAGCCGGACCTCCGGACCCCGCGAGTAGCGCACGTGCTCGTTGTAGCGATCGAAGGTGCCCGGGTAGTGGGAGTGACCGATGAAGCACACCGCCTCGGCGTAGGCGTCCATTTCCATCTGCGCCTCGACCGGCGACAGCACGTAATGCCAGTCCTCGGGCTGCGCCGGGGACGCGTGCACCAGCAGGGTGTCGAGCCATCGCACCGAGAACGGGAGATCCCGCAGGTATTGCAGGTTCTCCGCGGTCAGCGCCGTCTCGGTCCACTGGGCGGCCAGCGCCGCGTTCGAGTTGAAGTAGGTGAGCTTCAGCTTTCCGCAGGCCGCCAGGTCGTGATTCCCGACCACCGCGTGCTCGATCAGCGGACGCAGCCGGTCGATGCACTCGTTCGGGGAGGCGCCGTAGCCCACGAAATCTCCCAGGCACACGATGCTCGCCGGCCGGTGCCGTGCGATGTCCGCCAGCACCGTCTCCAACGCTTCGAGGTTTCCGTGAATGTCCGACACGATGGCGTGCAGCATCACAGCTCTCCGGGACGAAGCTCGCGGGCCACCCGGTCGAGCACCCCGTTCACGAACCGACCGGACTCCTCGGTACCGTACCGTTTCGCGATCTCGATCGCCTCATCGAGCACGACGCGCGCGGGCGTGCCGGGACGACCGAGCAGCTCCCCCACCGCCGCCCGAAGCACCGAGCGGTCGGTGGCCGCCAGGCGTCCGATTTCCCAGTGCTCGGCCGCCTTGGCCAGCGCTTCGTCCACCTCGCCGCCGCGCCGCTCGAGCACTTGGAGCACGTCTTCGACCAAGGCGCGCTGGTCCGGGGAGAATTGGGCGCGGTCGCGGGTCGCGTCCCACGCTCGCGCGACCGGCTCGCCCATTAGGTCTGCCTGGTAGGCGATCTGGAAGATCGTCTCGCGTGCCCGCCGGCGGGCGCTCCCCGAGGGCGCCTTCACCGGCCCCCCAGGGTTCGCTTCAAGCGGGCCATCTGGACCGCCGCCAGCGCCACCTCGGCGCCGCGGTTACCGAGGCTGCCGCCGGTCCGGGCGGCAGCCTGTTCGGCGTCGTGGGCCGCGAGGACGCCGTTCAGCACCGGCACGCCGGTCTCCATCATGGCACGCATCAAGCCGTGCGACGAGGCCTCGGCCACCAGCCGGAAGTGTTCGGTTTCGCCACGCAGCAGCACGCCGAACGCCAACACCGCGTCGAACCGCGCCGAGGCCGCGATCCACCGGGAAGCGAGCGGCAGCTCGAAGGACCCCGGCACCCAAACCACCTCGACATCCTGGTCGGCCGCGCCACGGTGGCGCAGCACTTCCAGCGCCCCGTCGACTAGGCGCCGCACGTAGGCCTCGTTGAAGCGCGAGGCCACCAGACAGAAGCGGTGGCCGTGGGCGTCGTATTCCGGGCGAAGCTCGTGCGCCATCACGTCTCCCCGAGCTTGAGGTCCAGCAGGTGGCCCAGCTTGTCGCGCTTGGCCGCCAGGTAGCGCCGGTTGTGCCGGGTCGGCGCGACGCGGATCGGCACCCGCCGCGCGATGGTGAGCCCATGGGCCTCGAGCCCGATCAGCTTGCGCGGGTTGTTGGTCAACAGCTCGATCTGCCGCACGCCCAAGTCCGCCAGGATCTGGGCGCCGATCCCGTAGTCGCGCAGATCGGGCGCGTATCCCAGCTTGACGTTGGCCTCGACCGTGTCGAGCCCGCGATCCTGGAGCGCGTAGGCCTTGAGCTTGGCGGCCAGGCCGATGCCGCGGCCCTCCTGCCGGAGATAGAGCAGCACGCCGCGCCCGCGGCGGGCGATGGCGCGCAGCGCGGCGTGGAGCTGCTCGCCGCAGTCGCAACGCTGCGATGCGAAGACGTCTCCGGTCAGGCACTGCGAGTGGACCCGCACCAGCACCGGGCCGCGGCCGCGCACCCGGCCCTTGACCAGGGCGAGGTGATGATCGCCTTCCAGCTTGCACTGGTAGAGGTGGAGCTGGAACGTGCCTTCCGACGTCGGCAGGGGAACCGACACCAGGCGCTCGACCAGCACCTCGCGCTGGCGCCGGTGCCGGATGAGGTCGCGGATGGTCAGGATTCCGAGGCCGTGGCGGCCGGCGAAGCGCTCCAGGTCCGGGAGCCGGGCCATGCGCCCGTCCTCCCTCAGGATCTCGCACACCGCGGCGACCGGCTGAAGACCGGCGAGCGTGCACAGGTCGGGGGCGGCCTCGGTGTGGCCCGCGCGCCGCAACACGCCGCCCGGGACGGCCTGGAGCGGAAACACGTGGCCGGGGCGGACCAAGTCGCCGGCCCGCGTGCGCAGATCGGCCAGGACGCGCAGCGTCCGCGCGCGGTCGAAGGCCGAGGTGCCGGTGGAGGTGCCCCGCACGGCGTCGACCGATTCCGTGAACGGCGTGCCGAACTTCGCCGTGTTGCGGGCCACCATGAGCTTGAGCTCGAGCCGTTTCGCCACCTCCGGCGTCATCGGGGCGCACAAGATGCCGCGCCCGTGTTTGAGCGCGAAGTTCACCATCTCGGGCGTGGCCTTCTCGGCGGCGAACACCAAGTCGCCCTCGTTCTCGCGCTCGGCGTCGTCCACCACGATGATCATGCGCCCGGCGCGGATGCGACGGACCGCGTCGGCGACGGTGATGAACGCGCCACCGCGCCGGGCCGGCCTGGAACGGGCCGCAGCGCCCGGCGGGCCGTCACGGCCCGCTCCGCTGCGCATCCTGCTCCGCGTCGCTGCATCCAGGCTCGCTCCGCCCTCCTCGGCTCTCGCTCGCCTCGGACGCACCGTGGCGGCTCGCCGGCCGCTGCGGCCTCGGGTCCGACCTTCCAGGTTGACAGCCCCTCTCATCCCGCCCTCCGGGCCCACTCGGCCTCGTCCAGCAGCCGAGCCAGATAGCGCGCCATGAGATCCACCTCGAGGTTCACGGCCTGCCCGGGCCGATAGCGGCCGGCGATGGTGGCCTTGAGGGTGTGAGGGATCAACGCCACCTCGCAGGTCGTGCCCAAGGCGCGCGCCACGGTGAGGCTCACGCCGTCGACCGCGAGCGAGCCCTTCTCGGCGACGAAGCGCGCGAGGCCCTCCGGGATCCCCAGCGTCACCCGCACGCCGTCCCCCTCGGGCGCCAGCCCGCGGACCTCGCCCCGGCCGTCGACGTGCCCCTGGACCAGGTGGCCGCCGAGCCGCTGGTCGAGCTTGAGCGAGCGCTCGAGATTGACCGGCTCGCCCTCCTCGAGCGAGCCGAGCGTGGTGCGTTCGAGGGTCTCCGCCACCACCTCGGCCTCGAACCCCTGGCGATCGACGGCCACCGCGGTCAGGCAGCATCCGTTGACGGCCAGGCTGTCGCCGAGCCGGGCGTCCGAGGTCACGCGCTCGGCTCGGACCCGAATACGCCGGCCTTGCGGCACGGCCGCGATCCGCTCGATCCACCCCATCTCTTCGACCAAGCCGGTGAACATCCGCTTACGCCCCGCTTTCCACGACCAGGTAGGCGTCGGGCCCGAGATCCGCGCGCTCGACGATCCGGCCCGACCAGCCCGGCCAAGCCAGGCGCGGGGTCCAGGGCAGCCCGGCCGCCCCCAACAGCCGGGGCGCCACGAACAGCGCGATGCGGTCCACCACGCGGGCCTCGATCCAGGCCGCCGCCAGGCGGGCCCCACCTTCGACCAGAACGTCGTAGCGACCCTCACGAGCCAGCCGCTCGAGCAACGCTCGAGGCGACACCCCGCCCCCCGCCTCGCGAAGCCGCCACACGCGCGCGCCGCGCGCTTCCATGGTCGCCTGGCGACGCCGCGACGCCGAGGTCCCACATGCCACCACGGTGCCGGGGCCGAGGCGCCGCGAGAACAGGCGTAGGCTCAACGGCAACCTGAGCCGGGTGTCGCACACGATCCTTAGCGGGGCGTGCACGCGGCCGAGGCCACGTGGCGTGAGCCGGGGGTCATCAGCCCGCGCCGTGCCCGCACCCACCACCACGGCATCCGACGCCGCGCGCAGGCGGTGGGCGTGCCGGCGCGCGGAGGCTCCGGTGATCCAGCGTCCGGGCCCATGCTTCGCGAACCCGCCGGCCGGCGCTAGCCGGCCGTCCAGGGAGGCCGCGAGCTTGAGCGTGACGCGCGGGCGGCCGCGGGTGTGCAGGAGCCAGTAGCCTCCCAAAGCGCAACGCGCCTCGGCCGAGCAGAGCCCGACCTCGACCTGGACGCCGGCGGCCCGCAACCGACGGAGGCCGCGGCCGTCGACGATGTCGTGCGGGTCCTTGAGCGCCACGCAACAACGCTTGATCCCCGCCGCGACGATGGCGTCCACGCAGGGCGGCGTCCGGCCCTCGTGGGCACAAGGCTCGAGCGTCACGTACAGGGTCGCACCGCGGGCTCGGCGTCCGGCGCGCTCGAGCGCCATGCGCTCGGCGTGCGCTTCACCCACGGCTCGATGCCAGCCTTCGCCGATGATGCGTCCATCGCGGACCACCACCGCGCCCACGATCGGGTTGGGGCTCACCCACCCGCGGCCGCGCTCGGCCAGTCGCAGGGCTCGTCGCATGAATCGCGCCTCGTCTTTGTCCTCGGCCGACATCCGCCTCATGAGAAAACCCCGTGGCCTACGCACCACGGGGCAAAGGAACGGCACCGGGGCCCGGGCACACGTGGGCCCCCTCCTTCTTCCATCCCGACTATCACGGTCGGCCCCGGAGTCTCACCGGGTCAACGACGGCATCCGACTGGTTGACTTCCCGCCCAAGAGAATAGGCGCCGGACGCAGCCGCTCGCGGGCTTTACCGCCGGTGGGGACTTCTCACCCCGCCCCGAAGGAGCTGCAAACGGGCAGGATAGGTCGTGGCTTAAGGAGTGTCAAAAGGGCCTGGGGCGCTCGGTGCGAATCGCGCCGCGGTCACGGCCACCACAAGCGCCGCCGGAATCGCTGCTTTCGCCAGAGCCGCCCGCCACGCCCAAAAAAAGACGGCGGAAGGCACCTTTCAGCGCCTTCCGCACATCCGGTGGGCTGTTGGGATTCGCGGGCGACCCCAACCGCCAAAGGGGGCCGCCTAGCGGACAGCCACCTCCGCGATCCACAGCTCTTGATGACTAGACAATGGATCACCTCCTTTCCGCGTGAGCGGCAATGTAGGCGCCGCCGGCATGCCTGTCAATCGTCGGGCAACTGCGGAGTATCTTGGCCACTGTGAGCCACCCGACGGACACCGGTGAAAGCGTGGTTCGATCGTGCAGCCGACGTCAGCGTGATGCACTTCGACCGCTGCGCTCGGCGGTGGCGACACTCCTGGGCCTGGTCCTGGCCTTTGCGTTCGCGGCTGCCCAGAGCCTGCCGGTCGGCTCGAGGATCCGCGTTCAGGTGCGTCTGTGCACGCTCGAGGCGCCGTCCGCCTCGGAGCCGTCGCTGCTCGCCCTGGCGAAGCGAGCGCCGGCGATTCTGTCTGGGCTCGAAGCCCACCTGGGCTGCCGGCCCGCCGCGCCCTATCGAATGATCCTGATCCCCCCGGGACCCTCCACCGACCGGGAGATCTTCCTGCTCGAAGCCACCGCCCCGCCGTGGGCCGCCGGGTTCTTCTTGCCCGGCCCACGGATCGGCGCAATCCGCATCGCCCAGGCCAGCCGCTACCCGTACGGGACGCTCGAGTCGGTCCTGGCACACGAAGCGAGCCATGCCCTGCTCGCGGACGCCGCGGCGGGCCGATTGCCACGCTGGTTCGAGGAAGGCGTGGCCACGCGTGAGGGGCGCCGGTGGAGCCTGGAGGACGCTCTCGTCTTCTCGTCCGTCCTGCTGACCACCGACCTGCCCAGCCTGGATGAGCTAGAGGGAGCGTTCCAAGCCTCGGAGTCGGAGGCCCGGATGGCCTATGCCGGCTCGTTCGCCTTCGTCACTTGGGCCAGCCGTCGCTACGGCGAGGCGTTCGTGCGGAACGTGGTTCGGGGAGCAAGGCAGCGCTCCTTTGCCGCCGCTTGGCAGGCCGCAAGCGGCGCCCGACTCGAGGAATCGGAGCGGCAATGGCGGCGCGAGGGCCTGCTGCGTTACCGATGGCTGCCGCTTCTGACCGCCTCGAGCACGGTGCTGTGGCTCGGCATCTCGCTTCTGGCGTTGGTCGCAGGAGCGCACCGCCGCGCCCGGGCACGGGCGGTGCGTGCCTCCTGGAAGGAAGACGAAGAAGGCGAGTGGGTGGCCGACGAGGATCAAGGCGGCGATGTCGAGTCGGTGCTGCCGCCGGAAGAACCCGATCCGGGGCGTTAACTGTCGCCTATCAGTAGTGAACCACCACCCGTCCCTTGAGCAGCGACCAATCCTCCTTCCGCAACCACACCAGCCGGCCTGCCAGCTCGAATCCCAGTCGCACCGGCGCCGGCTTGCGGGACATCAGGGTCAGCCCCATGGCGGCTCCCGCCGCGGTCTGTTCCACCGGCAAGTCGCTGAAGGCGGCGGCTCCCGAAGACGTCAAATCCGCGCGGGCATTGAACACGCCGGGTCCGATCGAAAGGCGCTCGATGGGACCCGCCCGCTCCGGGGACCAATGGAGCAGCGCCAGGGTCTCGAAGAGGCTGTAGTCGAGCTGCCCCACCAGGCTCCCCCGCTCCTCGGTGCGGCTGCCCAGCAGGTCGTAGCCGACCTCGGCCCCGAGCCGTAGCGCCTGTGTCAGCGGGTAGTCGAGCCCACCCGAAGCCGACATCGACCCCCCGGGCGCCGAAGTCACCAGCAGCTTCGCGTAGCCCACTCCCAGATGACCGCGCAGCTCGCTCAGCCGTGGCCCGGCCGCCACCGGAGCGGCTAGCAGGAGCCCGAGCAGCAACGCGACCGAGCCTGGCAAGCGTCTCATGCAGGCCCTCCTTGCGCTCGAACCGGTGCGACGCCGATGCTGCGGCTCATGGATTGAAGCGAATCTCCAAGCAGTCCCCATCCTGCACTCGGTACTCCTTGCCCTCGAGCCGCAGCCAGCCGCGCTCGCGCGCCTCGCCCCAGCCTCCCGCCTCGATCAGTTTCGGGTAGCCCACCACCTCGGCCCGGATGAAACCCTTGGCCAGGTCGGTATGGATCTCGGCCGCCGCTTCCACCGCCCGCCCACCCTGCTTCAGGGTCCAGGCTCGCACCTCGTCGGGCCCCACGGTGAAGAAGGAGATCAGACCCAGCAAGCGGTAGCACGAATCGATGATCAGCGACAGCCCGTCTTCGGCGAGCATCAGCTCGGCGCGAAAGGCGGCCCGCTCCTCGGCAGGCAGCGCGACGATC
>DASXTP010000151.1:0-6502 GCA_036505355.1 Candidatus Eiseniibacteriota bacterium
CGGTCGGCGTCGAAGGCGTGGCGGTCGAAGTCCGCGACCAGGATCTCGCTCTGCTCGCGCCGGTACTCGGCGATCGACTCGATCAGGTCGTGACGCAGGTCCTCCAGGGTCGAAAAATCCGAGACTCTCCGTGGCCTGAGCTTCCGCGCCAGGGCGAACTCGGTGCGGGCCGTGCACCAGTTCGAGAAGTGGTTGCGCTCGCCATGGAAGGCGATACTGCTCGCCGGCACCACCCGGAGCAGCTGCTCCAGGCCCTTCAGGTCGGTGGCGCGTCCCACCTCGTGACCGTCCGGCATCCGGAAGACGAAGTCGCCGAAGGCGAAGTGCTCGACCATGAAACGGCGCAGGTCGGCGAGCAGGGTGTCCGAGTACTTGCGCACGAACGTGGCCCCCACGTCGCGCGCCCCGCTGGCGAACTCGACCCGCGACGACTGCAGCAAGATGGGCAGGTCGGGCACGGCAGCCCGTGCCATGCGGGCGAGGTCGAACCCCGCGCCGCGCGTCACTTGGCCTTGGCGCGGAAACTCGACGTCGGAGATCAGGCCCAGGAGATAGGGCTGGTAGCGGGTGAAGAGGTCCCACGCTTCTTCGAAGGTGCTGCACAAGAGGATCTTGGGTCGCGCCCGCATGCGCACCAGCTTGTGTGAGAGATTGATCCCCTCGCTGATGAGCCGCTCGGACTGGTGGATCAGCTCGGTGTAGATGGTGGGCAGGAACGAGGAGTAGTAGCGCACGTTGTCCTCGACCAGGAGGATCACCGGCACGCCGACGGTGGCGGTGTCGTGGGCGACGTTGCGCTTGTCCTCGAGGTACTTGACGATCGCAACCAGGATTCGGGCGTTGCCTTGCCACATGAAGATGCGCTCGACGTCCGCGGTGTCGCACGTGGCCACGAACGCTTTTCGCTCGTCGTTGTTGTACGCCAAGACCATCACCGGCGCGTCCAGTCCACGCCGCCTGGTTTCGCGCGCGAGCTGCGAAGCGTCCATGTCGCCCAACTGGATGGTGGTGAGGATCAGGTTGAAGCGGCGTTCGGCCTCGGCCGCGGCCAGCGCCTCGGTGCCGCTCGATACGTGGGTGAGGCCCGGGGTGTGGTGAAGGCTCAGCTCCAGGAACTGCCCAAGGATGAGCTCGTTGAGCCGGCCGTCCTCCTGGAGCGTGAACGAGTCATAGAGGCTCGAGGCCAGCAGGATGTCCTGCACCCTAAAGGGCATCAGGTTCTGGAAGCCCTGAAAGGGTCCGCCGGTCTCTTGCGATGGGGTCTCTCGAGTCACCGTCATCAGGGTAGCGGAACGCGGGGCGAAGCGTCTCACCCCGCGCCCACCTGGCCGCCGCACGTCGCGGCCAGAACGCCCGGTCTTATGCGCTCAGACCAGGCCCTGATCCATCATCGCGTCGGCAACCTTGAGGAAGCCCGCAATGTTGGCGCCGTTCACCAGATTGCCCGGCGTGCCGTACTTCTCTGCGGTCTCGTAGCAGCTACGATGGATGGCCAGCATGATCTTGTGCAGCCGCTCGTCCACCTCCTCGCGCGTCCACGAGAGCCGCATGCTGTTCTGCGCCATCTCGAGGCCCGAGGTAGCCACGCCGCCGGCGTTGGCCGCCTTGGCCGGACCGTAGAGGATGCCGGCGTCGAGGAAGACCTTGGTCGCCTCGAACGTGCTCGGCATGTTGGCACCCTCCGCGACCACCGTGACCCCGTTCTTGACCAGGTTGGCTGCATCGCGGGCGTTGATCTCGTTCTGGGTCGCACTCGGGAATGCACAGTCGGCCCGGATGTCCCACAAGGGATTGGAGTCCTGCATCGGATCGGTGGGCAGGTACCGGGCGTTGCGGAACCGCTCCGCATACTCCTGGATGCGGCCGCGGCGGGTGTTCTTGAGCTCCATCACCCAAGCCAGCTTCTCGCGGTCGATGCCATCCGGATCGTGGATCACCCCGTTCGAGTCCGACAAGGTGACCGGCTTGGCGTGCATGTCCAACAGCTTTTCGACCGTGTATTGGGACACGTTGCCGCTCCCCGATACGAGGCACGCCTTGCCGTCAAGCGTCTGCCCGCGCGTCTTGAGCATCTCCGCCGCGAAGTACACGCAGCCGTATCCGGTGGCCTCGGGCCGGATGAGGGAGCCGCCCCAAGGGAGGCCCTTGCCGGTGAGCACGCCGGTGAACTCGTTGGCCATGCGCTTGTATTGGCCGAAGAGGAACCCGATCTCGCGCCCACCGACGCCGATGTCACCGGCCGGGACGTCGGTGTCGGGTCCAATGTGGCGCTGGAGCTCGGTCATGAAGCTCTGGCAGAAGCGCATGACTTCGTTGTCGCTCTTGCCCTTCGGGTCGAAGTCGGAGCCCCCCTTGCCGCCGCCCATGGGAAGGGTGGTCAGCGAGTTCTTGAACACCTGCTCGAAGGCGAGGAACTTGAGGATGCCGAGGTTCACCGAAGGGTGGAAGCGCAGCCCGCCCTTGTAGGGGCCGATCGCGCTGTTCATCTCGATCCGAAAGCCCCGGTTGATCTGGATCTCCCCGCGGTCGTCCATCCAGGGCACGCGGAACATGATCACCCGCTCCGGCTCGACGATGCGCTCTAGGATTCGCGCCGCCCGGTATTCCGGATGGCGGTCGAGCACCAGGAGCAGCGACTCCACGACTTCCTGAACCGCCTGATGGAACTCGATCTCGTTCGGGTTCTTGGTCCTCACCGAAGCCAGGAGGGCGGCGACATGATCTTTCGCGCTTCCCGTTCGGGGGGGATGGGCCACCAGCACATCCGAGACACCCATGGGTTCGGCTCCTCTCTCCGACGACCCCGCAGGGCCGCTCAATCCCAGACCATGGTGCGCCGCATGGCCCGTGCCGGGCCAGCACCCGAGCCCCAGCGGTGCGGACCGGGCGCCAGGCGGTTCTGGGGAGCCCCGGCGTCCAATTCTGCATGTGGGCTCACAAGCAGCGTGATGCCAGCGCCTTTGGGGATCACCTGGGTCGCGGCTTGGCCGGATACGGGCCGGCCCCCGTGCCGCCACAGGCGGTCGGGGCGACCGGCAGCTCGGTATCGCCCGTTCGCGAGGACAGGAGCGTCCGGACAGTCTGTCAGGTCGCCGAAATCTGGCCGCCTGGTCCGGCTGAACGCAGATGTAGGGGCCCAGCTAGGGTTCGACGACGATCTCTAGGGGGCTGCGCGGTTCTTGCCTGTTGTTCGACCGGCGCCGGCAGCACTGGTGTAACCCCCTCGTGACACGCTTCCTGCCCCCTCTGCTACCCTGGAGCGCGTGAAACGCTCCCCGCGTCTCAAGCCGGGCTGGCGTCTCGGAAGCCTCCTGCTGGTGGTCCTGGTCGCGACCCTAGGCTCCCGCACCCTGGCCCAGAAGAAGCGAATCCCGGCCGGGCTTTCGGGCCTGCTCGCCTTCGTCGGGGCCACCCATCTCATGGAGGAACGCCGCGGCAAACCGAACCGACTGATCCACGAGAAGAGCCCCTATCTGCTGCAGCACGCCTACAACCCAGTGGGCTGGTATCCCTGGGGGGAGGAGGCGTTCGAGAAGGCGCGCCGCGAGGACAAGCCGATCTTCCTGTCGATCGGCTACTCCACCTGCCACTGGTGTCACGTCATGGAGCGCGAGTCGTTCGAGGACGACTCGGTGGCGGCACTGCTCAATCAGGACTTCGTGCCGATCAAGGTGGACCGAGAGGAGCGGCCGGACGTGGATCGCGTCTACATGGCGGCGGCGCAGGCGATGGGGGTCGGCGGGGGCTGGCCGCTGAACGTGTTCCTCACCCCGGAGCTGCAGCCGTTCTTCGGCGGCACCTACTTTCCGCCCCGCTCCATGATGGGACGGCCCGGCATGCTGGAGGTGCTGCCGCGCGTGCACCAGGCCTGGGTCGGGCACCGCGGGGAGATTCGGGCGACCGGTGCGCAGGTGCTCGAGGCCTTGGCCGCGGTGAGCGCGCCGGACTCGGTGCCGATCGAGCGCGAGCGGCTCTTCGACCGGGCCTACCAAACCCTCGAGCGATCGTTCGACGCCGAGCAGGGTGGCTTCGGCTCCCAGCCCAAGTTCCCGTCGGTGGTGAACCTCGACTTCTTGCTCCGCTACTGGGCCCGCGATCCCAAGGCCCGCCCCCGCGCCCGCGAGATGGTGGTGCGACAGCTCGACCGGATGCGCGCGGGCGGCATCCACGACCATCTGGGCGGCGGCTTCCACCGCTACGCCACCGACCGCATCTGGCTGGTGCCGCATTTCGAGAAGATGCTCTACGACCAGGCCGAGCTGGCTTGGTCGTACCTCGAGGGCTACCAGGTGACGGGCGACACCCGCTATGCCGATACCGCCCGCGGCATCTTCGCCTACGTGTCGCGCGACCTCGGCACGCCCGAAGGGGCTTTCCTCTCCGCCGAGGACGCAGACAGCGAAGGCGAGGAAGGCAAGTTCTACGTCTGGACCCCGGCCGAAGTCGAGAAGGTCCTCGGTCCCGAGGACGCGAAGCTCTTCAATCGTCGCTACGGGGTGAACGAGGCCGGCAACTTCGAGCACGGCGCCTCGATCCTGCACGAGGCGACGCCGATCGCCGAGCTGGCGATCGCGTTCCAACTGCTGCCCGACCAGGTGGAGGCCAAGCTCGCTAAGGCCCGCACGCAGCTCCTCGAGGCGCGATCGAGGCGGGTTCGCCCGCATCGGGACGACAAGGTGCTCACGGCCTGGAACGGCCTGATGATCTCGGCCTTCGCCCGCGGCGCGCGAATCCTCGGCGATCCGGAGCTGGCCAAGCGCGGGGTGGGCGCGGCCGAGTTCGTGTGGCAGAGGCTGCGCGATCCACGCTCGGGTGACCTCAAACGCCGCTGGCGGGCCGGCGAGGCGAAGGGCTTGGGGCAGCTCGACGACTACGCCTACTACGCGCTCGGCCTGGTCGATCTCTACGGCGCGACGCTGGACCCGCGCTGGCTCGAGCGCGCGGTGACGGTCACCGAGGCCGCCGTCGCGCGCTTCTGGGACGAGCAGGACGGTGGCTTCTTCGAGAGCCCGGCCGGTGATCCGTCGATCAAGGTGCGGATGAAAGACGGTTTCGACGGTGCCGAGATCGCCGGCAACTCGATCGCGTCGTACGTCCTCCAGCTTCTGGCCACGCTGCTCGACCGGCGCGACTGGCAGGAGAAGGCGAACCGCACCTTCGACCACTTCGCGCGGCGCCTGGGGGCGAACCCGGCGGCGATGCCTCAGATGCTGGTGGCGATGGACTTGGCCGAGGGGGATCCCCGCCACGTCGTCATCGCCGGGCGGGCGGACGCCGCCGACACGCGGGCGCTGATCGCGGAGTTCAACCGTCGCTTCCTGCCCCACGATCAGCTCCTGCTGGCCGACGGCGGAGCCGGCCAGGAGCGGTTGGCGCGGCTCGCGCCCTTCACCGCGCCGCTCAAGACCACGAAGGGCCGGGCGACGGCCTACGTCTGCGAGCACTACGCGTGCAAGCTGCCGACCACCGAACGAGCCGCGTTCGCGGCCGCCCTGGACCGGGAAGCGGTGGCGGAGCGCGGACGACCATGATCCGCATCGGGCAGCCGAAGCGGCACGGGCCGGGCCGGCCGCTGGCACTCGGGGTCGCGCGGTGCGCCGCCGTGGCCGCGCTGCTGGTGGCGGCTCCGGCGTGGACGCAGTCTCCGGAGGGCCCATCGCTTCCCGAGCCGGCCGAGCTGGTCCAAGTGTCGGCCGCCCCGCCGAGGGTGGAAGTCGGAGGGAGCACGACGGCGGTCGTCCATCTGCGCATCCGCGCCGGCTGGCACGTGAATGCCAACCCCCCGGCCACCGATTACCTGATTCCCACCGAGGTGAAGCTGGCTGGCGGCGCGGGACTCGCCGTGGGGCCGGCCCAATATCCCACGCCTCGTCGGCTCAAGCTCGCGTTCGACGAGAACCCGCTCCAGGTCTACGACGGCGAGGCCGAGGTGCGCCTTCCGCTGTCGGCTCGCGGGGCCGCAGTGGGCGCGCAGACGTTGAAAGGCAGCGTGCGCTTCCAGGCCTGCAACGACCAGGTATGCCTCGCCCCGGCGGACCTGCCGTTCGAGCTTTCGGTCGAGGTGATCGGCGCGGGAGCCGCGACGGCGTCCGACCGCGACGCGGCCTCGGGTGAGAGCTCCACGACGCCCGCGCCGGCCGGCTCTTCGGGCGTCAGCAGATCCGCGGGATCGACCTTTTCGTCGGGCCCCAAGGGCGCGGGTCCTTCATCGGCGGCGCTGGACAATCCGATCGCTCGGGCGTTCGCGGCCAGCTCGGTGACGGCCTTCGTCTCGCTGTTCCTGATCGGGCTCGCCTTGAACCTCACGCCCTGTGTCTACCCGATGCTGGGCGTCACGGTTTCGATCTTCGGCGCACGCCGCGCCGCGCCGCCGCTCCAGGTCTTTGGCCTGGCGCTGCTCTACGTGCTCGGGATCTCGGTCTTGTACAGCACGCTCGGCCTCGTCGCCGCGCTCACCGGCGGGCTGTTCGGCGCGTTGTTGCAGAACCCCGTGGTGCTGGTC
>DASXTP010000152.1:0-17847 GCA_036505355.1 Candidatus Eiseniibacteriota bacterium
GGGCCTCTTCGTTCGACGAGCAGGTTCTTGTATGCGCTGGAAACGGTCGTGGTCATGGCTCTCGGCTCCCTGTGGGCGGTCGGGGCGGGCGCGATGCGGGGCCGGAGTATAGGCACCGCGTCCCGAGGCGACAAGATGGTCGGCAATGAGCGTGTAGGGAGCAGATGATCTGGCCGCTCCCGAGAGGTGCCCGGGTTGCTCGGCTACGAACGTCTCGAGGCGTAGCCCACGGATCGCTTGTGCGGTGCCAATGGCCGGCCTACAATGCGCTGGCGCTTCGAACTCCCCTGCACGACCCCGGAGCCGCTTTCGCGTACCATGATCGACCCGACGCGAGCTTCTCCCCCCCCCACGGCCGCCGACTTGCCCACACTGCAGGCCGAGGTTGGATTCCTGTTCGAGCTTTCCCAAGTCGTCGCGTCCAACACCGAGCTCCAGCCGATCCTGGACTGGATCGTTCAGAAGACCACTGGGCTGTTCTCGGCCGACGAGGGTTCGATCAAGCTTTTGGGTCCCGACGTCGCCGTCCCGACCGCGAAAACCATCGTGCGCAAGCACTCGCAGGGCGTCGATTCGGGCTCCTGGGAGCTGCCCATCGCGACCAGCGTGATGGGCTATCTGCTGCACAAGGGCGAGGCGCTGAGCTCGCCCGACCTGCTCGACGACGACCGCTTCCCCGGTCTGAGGCGATCCGAGAGCCGGGTCCGCGCCGTGCTGGCGGTGCCGCTGCGGGTGGGCAACCGCACCACCGGCATGCTGGCGGTCACCAACCGCAAACCGGGGCGGCGCTGGACTCCGCAAGAGGTCCGGCTGCTCGACATCGTCGCCAGCAACTCGGCCGGCGTGATCGAGCAGGCGCGGCTCCGAGTCGAGGCGGAGGAGAAGAAGCGCCTCGAAGTGGAAAATCGTCGCATGGAGGACGAGCTCAACCTGGCGCGCGAGATCCAGATGAGCCTGGTGCCCTCGGCCCCGCTGATGCTCGGGCCCTGGGAGGTCCATGGCACCGTGGTCCCCGCCCGCCAGGTGGGCGGCGACTACTTCGACTTCTTCGCGTTGGACGACGACCGTTTCGGCATCGCGATCGCCGACGTCTCCGGCAAGGGCGTGCCGGCCGCCCTGCTGATGTCCAACGTCCAGGCGTCCTTGCGGGCCTTCTGCACCGGAGAGCGCCCGATCGCCGAGGCGATCCGCAGGGTCAACCGGAGCGTGGCGCGCACGGCGACCGGCGGCAAGTTCATCTCGCTGTTCTATGGCGAGGTCGACTATCGCTGCGACGTCCTTCGGTTCACCAATGCCGGTCACAACTATCCACTGCTGCGGCGCGCCAGCGGCGTGGTCGAAGAGCTGACCGAGGGTGGGTTGCTGCTGGGCCTGTTCGAGGATGCCGACTACCCGATGGCGGAAGTCTCGTTCGGCCGCGAAGACGCGCTGCTCCTCTACAGCGACGGAATCAGCGAGGCGCTCGATACCCGAGGCGAGCAGTTCGGCGAGGTGCGCTTGAAGACGCTGTGGCAGAGCTGCTGCACGCTGCTGCCCGGACAGGTGATCGGATGTCTGCTGTCCGAGGTGGAAACGTTCCGCGGCAGCGCCGGCCAGAGCGACGACATGACGGCGGTCGTGGTCGGCGCCCGGTCTGGCGGGTAGTCGAGGCGGGCGCGCACGGCCCTGGTGCACGGATCGGACCGCCCCGCCGCGGCGGGGCCTAGCCGGCCGCCGCGGCTCGAACGGCACCATCCCTACCTCCGGCACCGCGGCGCAACCTTCCGGACGATCTCATGAAGCGTTGGTTGATCGCGATCGGTGCGCTGGTCGTCCTGGCGCTCGCGGGATGGATCTTCGGGCTCGTCGCCGACGCCGGGCAATGGCAGATCGGCGACCTGGCGCACCGGATCCCGCGGCGGACCGCCTTGATGCGGGCGCGCGAGGCCGAAGCGCGCAAGGGGGGACGGGGCTATCGCGTGGACCAACAGTGGGTGCCCTACGAGCGGATCTCTCCCCTGCTGCGGCACGCGGTCCTGATCGCCGAGGACGACGCCTTCTTCTCGCACGGCGGGCTCGACTGGCACGAGATCGGCGAGTCGGCGCGCACGAACCTCCGCAAGCGCCGCGTGCTGCGCGGCGGCAGCACCATCAGCCAACAGTTGGCGAAGAACCTGTTCCTGGCCCAGGAGCGCACGCTGACCCGCAAGCTCAAGGAGGTGGTCCTCGCGCTGCGACTCGAGCGGGCCCTCAGCAAGCGCCGCATCTTCGAGCTGTACCTGAACCTGATCGAATGGGGCGACGGGGTCTATGGGGCGGAAGCGGCGGCCTGGCACCACTTCGGTGTCCCGGCGTCGGATCTGAACCCGCGCCAAGCCGCCTTGCTGGCGGCGGTCATCATCAACCCGAGACGCTATTCGCCGACCGATCCCAACCGGCGCATCGAGCGACGGATGAGAATGATCCTCCAGCGGATGACGCGTCGGGGGCTGCTGACCGAGGACGAGTACCGCGCCGCGCTCGAGCGGGAGCCCCCGGCCGGGCCGCTGGACTGGCTGTTCGGCCCGGGCGGTGGACCCAAGACGGCGGAGGACTCGGCGGCCATACCGCAGGAGGTAACCCCGGAAACCCTGCCGCCAGATTCGCTGATGACCCCGGACGACAGCACCGGACCCTGAAAAGGTCTCGGATCGAGCCTCAGCCGCTCTTCAAGGCCTCCTGGACCAGCCGCGCGACGATGGCGCCGTCGGCACGGCCGCGCGCCTGGGCCATGACCGCGCCAATCACCTTGCCGGCCTCCTTCAAGCCCGCCGCCTGGAGGCGCTGGATCTCCTGCTGGACCAGCCCGCGCAGCTCGTCCTCGGAAAGGGCTTGTGGCAGGTAGCGCGAGGTCACGACGATCTCCTGTTCCTCGCGCGGCACGAGATCCACGCGACCCAGCTTGCGCAGCTCTTCGACCGCCTCCCGGCGCTTCTTGGCGTAGCGCTGCAGGACTTCGATCTCTTCGTTGCGGTCGAGGACCTGATCCTTGGGTTTCTTGGTCTTGGCCTCCAGGAGCGCCGCCTTGAGCATGCGCAACGTGCTCAGCGTGTCGGCGTCCTTGGACTTCATGGCGCTCATCAGATCGCGCTGGATCTGCTCGAGGATCGACTCGGGGCTCATGGGCGCTCGGCGACGGCGTGCCGCGAGTCCACGGTTGCGGCCCCGAACTCTTGCGCCGCCTGGTTCAGGACCTCGAGCGCCGCTCGGAACGGCGCGGGCTCCACCCCCAGCGCCACGCGGAAGCCGGCCGGTTCGCCGAAGAACCGTCCCGGAGCGACCGCCAGATCGAAGCGCCGCGAGGCGAAGTCGGAGAACGCATCGCCCTCGGAAGGGCCCGCGAACTGGCACCAGGCCGTGGTGCCGAGGCTCTGGGCGGGGCAGCGGATCGCGGCGCCGTTGCCCGAGAACTCCGCCCACCGCGCGTGATTCTCGGCCAGGATGCGGTGCGCCCGGGCCCGGAGCGTGTCCAGGTGCAGCCACAGCTCGAGCGCGAGGGACACGCTCGGCAGCGCGGGCAGCACGGAGAGCGCGTTCTGGAGCGCGGCACAACGCGCACGCACCTCCGGGCTCCCCGCAATCCACCCGATCCGCAAGCCCCCGAGGCCGTAGATCTTGGTGAGCGATCCGGTCGAGATCCAGCGCGGGGACAGCGACGCAAAGGTGCCGAGCGGTGCGCGGGTGGCGTCGCGGAAGATCTCGTCGCACAGGAGCCACAGCCCCCGCGACGCGGCCAGTCGATCGAGCGCCGCGGCCTCGCCCTCGGCCAGCGCGAGCCCGCTGGGATTGTGCAGGTGGGAGATCACGACCATGCGCGTCGCGGGCGACAGGGCGGCCTCGACCGCATCGGCCAATCCGCGCCCGCCGGCTTCGAACGGTCGAGCGAAGCCTCGCGCGAGGAGCCCGAAGATCCCGGGCACTTCGCGGTGCGGCTCGTAGCCCGGGATCTCGACCAGCACCTCTTGCCCCGGCTCGAGAAGGGCGCCGAACACGCAGGCGTTGGCTTCGCTGCCGCCGGCCGTGACCAGCACCTGGCCGCCGGGCGCCCCGATCCGCTCGCCGAGCGAGCGCTCCAAGGTCTCGAGCAGCCGATAGCCGGTGACCGGAAGCGCGCCCCGATGGGGCAGCCCCATGGCCTCGAGGTCGGGGGTCGCGATCGCGCTCTCGGCCAGATTAAGGTGGTGGTGCGGGGCCTCGACCTTGCTCCACGTCAGGTGCCGAAGGGCGGGTAGCGGCATGAGGCCCGAAGATAGCAGGTTCGCGGCCCGGGGCGCAGCGGCCGCCCGCCCGCCCTCCGAGCACCACGCCCAGCCACCTCATCCGGCCCTCTCCTTCATGCGGCGGGGCCTGGCAATCCTGGGCTATGGAGTCGGGTGCAGCGGGACCTGGAAGCCCACCGTGTAGATGACGTTGTCGAGCGTCGTGAAGTCGAAGCGGTTGTTGCGTTCGACGCCGGCCCTGAGCCATCCCTTCTTGACGTCCATCGCCCACCCGATCGTCTCGTGGCTGGCCGGCGCCACAGTGACCTGCACCCAATCATCCTGCTCGGTCGCCAGCCGGACCCGCATCGGCACCACCCAGAGATCGTCGCCGCGCGGGTCACGGATCACCGTCACCTGGCCGAAGTGGTACGAGCCCCAGTAGTAGTCGGCGCCGGCGCTCACCACCCACTCGGTCGAGTCCGAGTTCACCACCGGGCTGATCTCGGCGCGCCCGACCCAACCCCGGCTGAGCACTTGCTCGGTGGAGAGCCAGAACCGATCCTGATGGCGCTCGTGCCGCGCCTGCACCGTGTAGACGCTGCGGCGCGGGTCCCGCAGGTGGATCCCGATCTCGGGCCGGAACTGGTCGTCGCTCTGCGGGTTGACGAAGTCCCAGTACTCGAGCTGCACATGAGCCCAACCCGGCACCCAGTAGGCGAGGACGTCGCGCAAGTCGTTGTGGTTGTCGAACGCCCAGTACCGGTATTGGGCCCCGACGTAGGCCGGCGGCGTGGCCGCGGCGGGCGCGGCGAGCGCCAGCGCCACGAGGGCGGCGAAGATCGTCCGGTGGTTCATGAGATCCGATCCTTGGGACCACGGCGTGGGCGCATGGTCCCGGAAACATACCGGAACCAGACCCAGGCGAGCAGGGCGCCGGTGCGGAGCACGGTGTTGATCGCGCCGTACAAAGGATAGACGAGCAGCACGATCCATGGGGCCCGGCGTTGGTTTCCCGGCACCCGCACCACCCAGTACGGGTAGAGCTCGAATGCCAGGTAGGTGAGATACAGCACCGCCAACCACCAACGCAACCCGGGCGTGAGGGCGAGCACGATGATCGACCAGGTCTTCAACGGGTCGCTCAGCGCCGTGTACACGTTGTAGGTCATCTCGTAGCGCAGGCGCCACGAGGCATCGCGCCAGAACAGCAGGCGAAGGAAGTTCGCGAGCTGGTGATAGAGGCCCGGGTACCAGCCGAACAGCCGCTGGCGCATCCACGGGCCCAGTCCACTCGGAGCGACGGTCCACACCGGCTCGTTCGCAAACACGATCCGCTTGCCGTTCAGGAGATGGATGATCGTGCGCTGCAGGTCCTCGCCCTGGAAGGCGCCGGTGTGCTGGTGATGGAACGCGTTCAGGTCGGCGGTGCGGAACAGCCCGATCGCGCCCGACACGCAGCTCACGGACTGCGTCACGTCGTGGAATCGTTTGCCGATCTCCATGCTCTTGCCGTACTCGTAGCGCTGGAGGTGGCCCCACAGGTTGTTGCCCTGCGCGCCGTCCCGATCGCGGCGATCGGGCAGCACGTGGAACGCCACCGCGTCGTAGCCATCGTTCAGGAGCAGCGAGGTCGGGATCTGCGCGCCCCCGAGGCGCGTGTCGTCGTCGAGCAGCAGGGTGAGCGGCGTCTTCACGCGATGGATCGCGTAGTTGACGGCGGCGGGTTTGCCTTTGCGCTTGTCGAAGCGATGGACTTCGCAGCCCAGGGACGCCGCGACCCGCGAGGTTTGATCGGAGCTCGCGTCGTCCACCACCAGGATGCGCGCGGGCGGCAAGAATCGGCGCAGTTCGCCCACCGTGCCCGGCAGCACGCGGGCGCCGTTGCGGCTCGCGATCACCGCGGTCACGACAGCAGGATCCACCCGGAAGCGTCGTTGCTGGCTGCGCCCCAGTAGCTCGATCACGAGCTTGACGAAGTCGACCAGCGCGCAAAACAGGACGACGAAGACCAGGTTCTGGGTCCATCCCCCGAGCGACAGGAAGCCTTCGGGCGGCGGGCTGAGCCACATGGGCCACCACGGCGTCACCGGCATCGTGCTTGCGCCCCCAGGCGAGACCGCCGCGGGCCGGCCCCGCTGGCTTCTCCCTTGACCGCCCGGGAGGCCCTCCCTACCCTCGCGCGCACGCTGCGTCCGTAAGACTTGGAGGACTCTTGAATCGGGAACAACGTCTCGCCGAGCTGCGCCGACGCCGCGACCAATCGCTGGCCGGGGGCGGACCGGAGCGGGTCGCCAAGATCCACCAGAAGGGCTGTTTGACGGCGCGTGAGCGGGTCGAGCTGCTGCTCGACCCCGGTTCGTTCGTGGAGGTCGGCGCCTTCGTCACCCACCGTGCCCGTGACTTCGGCATGGATGCGCGGCGCATCGTGGGGGACGGCGTGGTCGCCGGCTGGGGCACGGTCGACGGCCGCTTGGTCTACTGCTTCGCCCAAGATTTCACAGTGTTCGGCGGCACCATGAGCGAGGCCAATGCGCGCAAGATCTGCACGATCATGGACCTCGCCGTCGACAATGGGAACCCGATCATCGGCCTCAACGACTCGGGCGGCGCCCGCATCCAGGAAGGCGTGCTCTCGCTGGGCGCCTACGCGGACGTGTTCCTGCGCAACACGCTCGCGTCGGGGGTGGTTCCCCAGATCTCGGCGATCATGGGCCCCTGCGCCGGCGGCGCGGTGTATTCGCCGGCCATCACCGATTTCACGATCATGGTCGAAGGCACGAGTCACATGTTCGTCACCGGCCCGGACGTGATCAAGGCCGTGACCTCGGAGGAAGTCAGCTTCGAAGACCTCGGCGGCGCCATGACCCACAACTCCAAGAGCGGCGTCGCGCACTTTGCCGCCAAGGACGACGCCGATTGCATCCGTCATATCCGGCGGCTCCTCTCCTTCCTCCCAGCCAACAACGTCGAGGAGCCCCCGCGGGGCCCGTGCAGCGATCCGGTCGAACGCCGCGATGCGGAGCTGGCATCGATCGTGCCCGAAGCGCCGGACAAGCCCTACGACATGAAGCACGTGATTCGACGGGTGGTGGACGACGGCGAGTTCTTCGAGGTTCACGAGCACTTTGCCGGCAACCTGGTGGTCGGTTTCGCCCGACTTCACGGCCGGCCCATCGGCGTCGTCGGCAACCAACCCAAGGTGCTCGCCGGGGTGTTGGACATCGACTCCTCGGTCAAGGGAGCCCGCTTCGTGCGCTTTTGCGACGCCTTCAACCTGCCCCTGCTCACCTTCGAGGATGTTCCCGGGTTCCTTCCGGGAACACGACAGGAATGGGGGGGCATCATTCGCCACGGTGCGAAGCTGTTGTATGCGTACTGTGAGGCCACCGTGCCCAAGCTCACCGTGGTTGTGCGCAAGGCCTACGGCGGCGCCTACGACGTCATGTCGAGCAAGCACATCCGCGGCGACTACAACGTGGCCTGGCCCTCGGCCGAGATGGCGGTCATGGGACCCGAGGGAGCCGTGAACATCCTCTACCGCGAGGAGTTGGCGGCCGCCGCCGATCCCGTGCGTGAGCGGCGCCGGCTGGTGGCGGAGTACAACGAAAAGTTCGCGAGCCCGTGGGTCGCGGCGGAGCTGGGCTACCTGGACGACGTCATCGAGCCCCAGGACACGCGACCCAAGCTGATTGCCGCGCTCGAGATGCTGCGCAACAAGCGGCAGAGCCTTCCCTTCAAGAAACATGGGAATCCGCCGCTCTAATTCATTGTATGACAATGGACAACCACAGGCAGGCTTTGAAGGCTGTCCATCCGCATCGCGACCGCTTTGATTATAGTCCCGAGCACCCGGTGGGCGCCAGTCGAACCGATCGTCCCGGCCACGTGGCCCGTTCGAGGAGGCAGAGGCCCTCGCCCCGCTCAGAGCACCAGCATGGCGTCGCCGTAGGAATAGAACCGGTAGCGGTTGGCCACGGCGTGCCGGTAGGCGCTCCGGAGCAGGGGCTCTCCGGCGAAGGCCGCGACCAGCAGTAGCAGCGTGGTCCGGGGCAGGTGGAAGTTGGTGAGCAGGGCGTCCACTGCCTGGAATTGGTAGGGCGGCAGGATGAACTTGCGGGTCCAGCCCGCGGCGGCGCCCAGTTGCCCGCCATGGGCGTCGCAGGCCGATTCGAGCGCCCGCACGACCGTGGTGCCGACCGCCACGACCCGCCCACCGCCCGCACGCACGGATCGCAGGGTTTCGGCCACCGTCGCCGACAACTCGAAGTACTCCGGGTCCATGCGATGCTCGCGAGGATCCGCGGCCACTACCGGCCGAAACGTCCCGGGACCAACGTGCAGCAGGAGCGAGACCATCCGCACGCCGGCTCTTTCGAGGGAGCCCAGCAGGGGGCGCGAAAAATGCAGCCCGGCAGTCGGCGCGGCGACCGCCCCTTCGACCTCGGCAAACACCGTTTGATAGCGCTCGCGGTCGACGGCTGCGGGCGGACGGCGAATGTAGGGAGGGAGCGGGACTTCGCCGGCCCGCGCCAAGGTGGATTGCAGGTCGCCGTGGAGAACACGCACCTGGGGCCCCTCGCCCGGCGCGGAACGAACCACCTCGAGGATGAGCGCCCCCCCATCGGCCTCGAGCACGGCACCCGCCCGCGCGTGGCGCTCGGGTCGCGCCAGGACCTGCCATCGCTCGGCCGTGCCGGAGTCGGTCAGCGGCCGCACGAACAGCAGCACCACGCGGCCTCCGGTCGGCCGGCGAAGGGTGGTGAGCCGAGCCGGGCGTACGCGCGTCCGGTTGACGACCAGCACGTCCCCCTCCCGCAGCAGAGCGGCCAGCGCCGTAACGCGCGAATCGTTCAGGGAGCCATGCGCGCGCTCCACCACCAGCAGTCGGGCGTCCTCGCGGCGGGGCGGCGGATACTGCGCGATGAGCTCCCGAGGCAGCTCGTAATCGAGATCTTCGAGGCGCACGGTGTGTGGAACGGGACATCCTTGTCCGCCTGGGCGCACGGCGCCCGAGTCAGGGAAGCGGCAGCTCGGGCTGCTCCGCGACACGGAACGAAGGGTCGTCGCCCAAAGGCTGCGGATGCCCGAGGTGCTGGTACGCCAAGGGGGTGGCCTCGCGACCCCGCGCGGTCCGCTTGAGGAACCCCTCCTGGATCAGGAACGGCTCGTAGACGTCTTCGAGGGTGGCTGGCTCCTCCCCTACCACCACCGCCAGAGTCGAAAGCCCGACCGGGCCCCCCTGATACTTGGTGATGAGAGCGTCGAGCAGCCGGCGGTCCATGTCGTCCAGACCCCGGTCGTCGACCTCGAGGAGCTGGAGGGCCTCCCGGGTCACCGGCAGAGTGACGGCGCCATCCGCCTTGATGGTCGCGTAGTCGCGCACGCGACGAAGCAGGCGATTGGCCACCCGCGGAGTCCCCCGCGCTCGCCGCGCGATCTCGAGCGCGGCCTCGGAGGTGATGTCCACGCTCAGGATCCCGGCCGAACGGCGGACGATGTCCGCCAGGTCCGGAGGGCCGTAGTAGTCGAGGCGCAGCGTGACGCCGAAGCGGGCCCGGAGCGGCGCCGAAAGCAGCCCGGCCCGGGTGGTGGCGCCGACCAGCGTGAAGCGCTCCAGGTTGAGCTTGAGCGAACGGGCGCTGGGCCCGCGGTCGATCAGGATGTCGACCGTGAAATCCTCGAGCGCCGGGTAGAGGTACTCCTCGACCACGGCGCTCAAGCGGTGGATCTCGTCGACGAACAGGATGCCGCGGGGGCCGAGATTGGTGAGCAGGCCGGCGAGATCCCCGGGACGTTCGATCACCGGCCCCGAGGTCTGCGTGATCTCGACTCCCAACTCGTGAGCCAGGATGGCTGCCAGGGTGGTCTTGCCGAGTCCCGGCGGGCCGTGGAACAGCACGTGGTCGAGCGCCTCGCCGCGCCGGCGGGTCGCCTCGATGAAGATGCGGAGCTGCTCCTTGAGCCCCGGCTGGCCCACGAACTCGTCGAGCCGCAGCGGCCTGAGCCGGGTCTCCTCCTGCAGATCCTCGGCGAACGGCTCGGGATCGGCCATGCGGGTCGGATGCTCGGGGCGGCTCGTGGTTGCTCCTCCCTTTCGGATCTCCCCCACGTGCCCTCCCTTGGCCTCAGCGCGCGCCCGCCGCCGCCTTGCCGAGCCGCGCCAGCGCGCGGCGCACCAGCGTCTCGAGCGACGGGTCGTCGTCCACATCCGCGACCTTGCGTACCGCGTCCACCGCCTGGGGCTGACTGTACCCGAGCCGGACCAGCGCCGCGACCGCATCTTCGAAGCGTTCGGAGCGGGGCATCAGTCCCACCCCCGCGGCGGCCGGCGTGGAAGCCGTGGCCAGCACGTCGAGCTTGTCGCGGAGCTCCACGATCAGGCGCTCGGCGGTCTTGCGGCCGATGCCCGGGATCCCGACCAGCACCGCCAGGTTCTCGTCCCGGATCGCCTTGGCCAGGGCCTGGGGCGGGAGCCCCGAAAGCACGGCCAGCGCCAACTTGGGACCCACGCCGCTCACGGTGATGAGTAGCTCGAACAGCCGGCGTTCCTCGAGATCGGAGAATCCGAACAGCATCACCGCGTCCTCACGCACCACTTGATGGGTGTGGAGAAACACCGGGTCCCCCGTCGACGGCAGCGAGCGGGCGGTGTGGCTGGAGACGCTGAGGAGGTAGCCCACTCCGCCGGCCTCGATGACGCAGCCGCCCGGGGCCTTCTCGGCGAGGACGCCCCGCAGCGACGCGATCATCGCGCTCCTCGGCGAGCCAGCAGCGCTTCCAGCCGCTCGGCCGCCGCACTCGCGGCCCGCGCCGGGGCCGAGATCCGCGCCTGGTGCAGGTGGCAGAGGGCCGCCGCCAGGGCGTCGGCGGCATCGGCCTGCAGGGAGCCGCGGAGCCGCAGCAACCGCCGCACCATGAAGGCTACCTGCTCCTTGGTCGCCCCGCCCGAGCCCACGACGCTCAGCTTGATCTCCCGTGGGCTGTACTCGGCGACGTCGAGACCGCGCTGCACGGCCGCCACCAGGAGGGCGCCGCGCACATGGCCCAGGACCAGGGTCGAGCGCACGCTCTGGTGGTAGAAGGCTTCTTCCACGACTACGCATTGCGGGGCGGTGCGGTCCATGACTTCGCCGACCCGGACCGCCAAATCATGGAGCCGCCGGGGCAAGTCGAGGTTCGCTTGCGGGACGACGGCGCCGTGGACGATGCAGCGAAGCTGGTTCCCGCTTCGCTCCACCACGCCGAAGCCGGTTCGTCGGCTGCCGGGGTCCACTCCCAGGACGCGCATGGCGGGATTCTGCCCCTAGCGGGACAGCTTGGCGAGGATTTCGTCGGGGACGTTGAAGTTGCAGTAGACCTTCTGGACGTCGTCGTGATCCTCGAGGGCGTCCAGCAGCCGCAACGCGGCTTCGGCTTCCTTCTCGGCGAGCGGAACCTGAAGCGATGCGAGCTTGGTCAGCTCCGCGCCCTGGATCGGGATCCCTTTCGCTTTCAGGGCTTCCCGGACCGCCTCGAACGCGGCAGGAGGCGTGAGCACTTCGTAGCTGTCCCCTTCGGAGTGGACGTCGTCGGCACCGGCGTCGAGAGAGACCTCGATCAACGCGTCCTCGGCGGCGGCGGCCTTGTCCACCAGGATCACCCCGCGCGGCTTGAACATGTAGGCGACGCTGCCGGCCTCACCCATGTTGCCCCCGTACTTGGTGAAGATGTGCCGAATGTCTCCCGCGGTGCGGTTCCGATTGTCGGTGGCCACCTCGACCAGGAGCGCGACCCCCCCGGGACCATACCCCTCGTAGTGGGTCTCCTCGTAGGTGGCGCCTCCTACCTCGCCGGCGCCGCGCTTGATCGCCCGCTCGATGTTGGACGCCGGCATGTTGACCGAGCGAGCAGCGTTGATCGCCGCGCGGAGCCGTGGGTTGGCCTCCGGGTCGCCTCCGCCTTGTCGGGCGGCGATGGTGACTTCCTTGATGTACTTGGAGAACAGCTTGCCGCGTGCCTGGTCGGTGGCGGCCTTCTTGCGCTTGATGGTGGCCCACTTGGAATGCCCGGACATGGCGATCGCGGGGCGTCAGGCGTGGGCCCCCGCCTCCTTCTCCGCGCGGGCCGCCGCGATGACGCGATCCGCGAGCTCCCGCGGCACCTCTTCGTAGTGCGACAGCCGGGCGGTGTGCATCCCTCGGCCCTGCGTGATCGAGCGCAAATGCGTCGCGTACTTGTAGGTCTCGGCCTCCGGAACCAGGGCCCGCACCACCTGGTAATGGCCGTCGGCCTCGGTGCCGAGGATCTTGCCTCGCTTCGACGACATGTCTCCCATCACGTCGCCGAGGAACTCCTCGGGAACCCGCACCTGCACCTCGTCGATCGGCTCGAGCAGGACCGGATTCGCCTTGAGCATCGCCTGATGGAAGCAGGTCTCGGCCGCGATCTTGAAGGCCATTTCGGACGAGTCCACGTCGTGGTGCTTGCCGAAGAACAGCGCCACCTGCACGTCGACGACCGGATACCCGGCCAGCGGGCCGCGCTCCATCCCCGCCACCACACCCTTCTCGACCGCCGGTATGTACTGGTTCGGCACCACCCCACCCTTGACCTCGTCGAGGAAGTTGAATCCCTCGCCCCGCTTCAGCGGCTCCAAGCGCAGGTGGACTTCCCCGAACTGGCCCCGCCCACCGGTCTGCTTCTTGTGGCGGTACTCGTCCTGGGCCTTGCTGCGGATGGTCTCCCGGTAGGGCACGCGTGGCCGCGTCAGCAGCACCTCGACGCCGAAGCGCCTCTTGAGCCGGTCCACCATGACGTCGAGCTGGAGGTCGCCCATTCCGCGCACCAGGGTCTCTCGCGTGCTGGGCTCGAAGTTCTTGCTGAAGGTGGGATCCTCCTGGTGGAGCCGAGCCAGCCCCTGAGCCATCTTCTCCTCGTCGCCCTTGTTCTTGGCGTGGATGCACTCGGCCGTGACCGGGCTCGGGAAATCGGGCGGCTTGAGCCGAACCGGCCGGGCGCGGTCAGCAAGCGTATCGCCGGTGAGGGTCTCCTTGAGCTTGACCGCCGCGACGATGTCGCCCGCCGAAGCGCCGGTGCACTCGAGGCGCTCCTTGCCCACGAGGTGGTAGAGCGTCCCCAGCTTCTCCGATCGGCCGCGGGTGGTATTGAGGAGTTCCTTGCCCACCTCGAGCCGGCCCGACAGCACGCGAAGCATGCACAGGTCGCCGAGATGCTGCTCGGACAGGGTCTTGAAGACCAGCGCGCACGTCAGCTCGGCAGGGTCGGGCTTGCACACCACGGGGCCGCCCCCTTGGGTCGACTCGCCCACGGCCGGCGCCACCAGAAGCGGTGAGGGGAGGATGTCCACCACCTCGTCCAGCACCTCCTTGACGCCCTGGTTGTGGAAGGCCGAGCAGCAGAAGACCGGCGCCAGATCCCCCTGGACCACGCGCTCGGAGAGCCCCTGGCGGATTTCCGCCACGGTGAGGTCACCGGAGTCGAGGAACTTCTCCATCAGGCGCTCGTCCCCGGTGGCGGCTTCCTCCATGAGCCGGGCGCGCGCCTCGACTGCCTTCGACCGGAGGTCGTCGGGGATCGGGATCTCCTGGCTCTTGACGTCCATGCCCCTGCCGCTGAACAGGAAGGCCCGGTTCTCCACCAGATCCACGACGCCTCTGAACTGCTCGGCTTCGCCGATCGGGAGTTGCGTAGGCACGGCGTTGAGCCGTAGACGGTCGCGGCAGGAACGCACGGCGTTCGAAAAATCCGCGTGCTCCTTGTCCATCATGTTGACCACCACTAGGGTCGGGGTCTTCTGCTGCTTGAGGATCTCCCACACCACCTCGGTCCCTACCTCGGCGCCGGCGTTGGCCCGCAACACCAGAATCGCCGAGTCGGCCACGCGGAGCGCTCCGAACACGTCGCCGACGAAGTCGGGGTAGCCCGGGGTGTCGATCAGGTTGATCTTGTGGCCGGACCACTCGAACTGGGCCAGCGCCAGGTTGATCGTGATCTGGCGCTGGACCTCGTCGGGAGCGTAGTCCAGGAGCGTGGTCCCATCCGCGATCCGCCCGAGCCGATTCGTCGCCTTGGCCAGGAAGAGCATGGCTTCGGCCAGGCTGGTCTTGCCCACCCCGTGGTGAGCGACGAGGGCGACGTTGCGAATGCTGGCGGCGGCGAACTCCTTCAAGAGACACCTCCCCGTCCGGCTGGCGACGGTGACGCGGGCGCGAGGATCGTTGGAGGGGCGGATGGAGCAGCGATCGTGCCCCGTAATGCTTTGAAAGCGTGCAATCTAACACCGGCCTCGCGAGCCGGTCAAGGAATGGGGCCTGCCGTCGAACCTCCGGCGGTCCAGACGAATCGAAAGCGCGCGAGTCCGATCGGGTGCACCTCGTGCTCGGCTGGAACGGCCAAATCGCCTGAGCTGGGCTCCGTCCTCGGTTCGCGCCCAGTAAACCTGGGGAGCTCTATGGCTGTGATCGAAATCGGACGAAGTCGTGCCACCTGGACTAGATCGAACGCAATCGGGTGGTCGCGCGGTACGGCTCGATGAACCGACCCGCTCCAGTCCGGCCCATTGCCACGGGGCTCGTCTGCGCCGGCGCCTTGGCGTTCGCCGTGGCCATTGCATCGGGAGCCGGGCCGAGTCACGGGAGTCCGGCCGATGGCAAGCGGATCTTCGTCGTCAAATGCGTTGCCTGCCACAAGATCGACGGCAGCGGAGGGATCAAGCTCACCGGCAATCCCACGCCCAACTGGCGGGACGGCAAACGCATGGCCGACCCCAAGTACAACGACGACTATTTGCGGGATTGCGTCACCAACGGCAAGATCAAATCGGGCATGGTGGCGTGGGGGAAGACCGGGCAGCTCAAGCCCGCCGACATCGAGAACCTCATCGCCTACATCCGCACGTTCGCCAAGCGTTAGCCATGGCCCTCGGGGCAAGGCTCTGTTGGAAAACGCCCCGAGCGCAAGCCGTGCGAGGGAGAGACAAGCGAGATGGCGGCCGACCACGCTGCGCGTGGTGTCCGGCCACCTCGAGCGAGGAGCGACCGAGCCAGCGCGGCCGATCGGTGCGTCTTCAAACAGAACCTAGCGGATGTCGATCGCGTAGGGCATCAATGCGAGACAGACCCCCGAAGGGAATCGTGCCGCCGCGATCCAGGCCCGGAGAGTCGGCTGCAGCTTGAGGACCGCCAGGGCGTCGTCTTCCCCTTCGCCGACCAGCTCGGCGAGTAACCGCTGCAGGATCGTCCGCTCGATCTTGGGATAGACGTCGACGACGAATTCCTGGTCCGGGGCGAGGCCCGCCTTGGCCCGCGCCGCCTCCAGCGCCCGTTCGAGCCCACCCAGCCCGTCGACCAGATGGCGTTCCTGCGCGTCGACGCCGCTCCACACGCGCCCCTGGCCGATCGAGTCGACGTCCTGGGCTTTCAGGGCGCGCCCCTCGGCGACCCGGCTGAGGAACGTGCGATACACGGCGTCCATTTGGGACTGAAAGAGCTCCTGCTCTTCGGGCGTGAAATCGCGGAACGGGGAGAGCATCCCCGCATGCCGCCCGCGCGACACGGTCTCGACGTTCAGCCCGAGCTTGCGGTACAGGCCCAGAATGTTGAGCTTTCCACCGAACACGCCGATCGAGCCGGTGATCGTCCCCGGTTGCGCGAGGATCGTGTCGGCCGGGGCCGCGATGTAGTAGCCACCGGACGCCGCCAGATCCGACATGCTGACGATCAGGGGCTTGGCGGCCCGGCAACGCTTCACCTCGCGCCAGATCTCGTCGGCGCCCTGGGCGGCCCCCCCGGGGCTGTCGATGCGCAGCACCACCGCTTTGACCGACTTGCGGGCCCGGGCGTCTCGCAGGGCGGTGACCAGGGTTTCGATCCCCAGGATCCGTCCGGCCCCCGGTTCCTCTCGGCTCTTTCCGGCGGCGATCGTTCCCTCGGCCACCACCAGGGCGATCCGCGGCGCCTGGGCGCTGCCGCGCGGACGCGCCAAGTAACGGCTCATCGACAGGGTCGGTCGGCGAAGTCCGCGACCACCGGTCGCCACGGAGTCCAAATCGGCCGGGTAGAGAACCGTGTCGACCAGGCCGCTGGCCAACGCCTCCTCGGCGCCGAACGGTCCCGCATCGAGCAGGCGTTGAATCGAATCGGGCGGCAGCCCACGCGCGCTCCCCAGCGTGTCGACCAGGATCCGGTACTGGCTCGCAAGCAGCGCCTCGAGGGCCTCGCGCGCGGCCGGCGACATCCCGGTGCGTGTGTAGCCCTCGACGCCCGACTTGTACTGGCCGACCGACGCGAAGTTGGGCGTCACCTCGAGCTTGTCGAAGGTTCCGCGAAAGAAGAGGGCCGAAGCGGTGAGCCCGTCGAGCTGGAGCACCGCCAGGGGCTCGGTCGAGAGGGTTTGGGCCGTGGTGGCGAGGAGGTACTCGCGCTCTCCGCCCCCCGACAGGCTCGCGTACACGGGCTTGCCCGCGGCCCGAAAGCTCAGCACCGCGTCGCGAACCTCGGCCACCTTCGCCCAGCCCCAGTCGATGTCGTCGATGTGGAGGACCAGCCCCTCGATCCGTTCGTCCTCGGCCGCGGCGCGGATGCCGTCGATCACGCTCCATAGGGTCGGGCGTTCCGGGCGCAGGAAGCCGAAGCGGTAGCTTCCGTACGGCAGATCGGACTCTTCCAGCTCGGACGGAACGTCGAAGATGAGAACCGTGGAAGGATGAACTACCGTGGAGGGCCCGCGCAGCGCGAGCGCGGCGAACAGCACCAAGGCGCCGAGCACGGCGACCAGCAGCAGGAAGATGAAGACGCCGCGCCGGGCCGACATGGGCGGGCCTCCCGAGCCGAGAGCGAACCGCGGGACGCCGCGAGTGTACGCGGGCGAACCGATAAGTAAAGGGCCGGCCGGCGGGCGTCACGGGGCGTGGGCGGGCCCATGGTCCCGACCTTCACGGTCGCGGCGGACTGGCGGGCACGGGTACCCGCGACGTCGGTTGACAATCGAAAGCCCCGGCGCGTCGGCGTCGGGGCCTCGAGGAACGATTCAAATGGGGCAGCGTCCTACTCTCCCACCCGGTTTCCCGTGCAGTACCATCGGCGCTGGAGGGCTTAACTTCTCTGTTCGGAATGGGAAGAGGTGTAACCCCTCCGCTATCGCCACCCCAACTGGGTCTGACAGCCGAGATACGAGACGCGGGCTACGCGTGGAAGCACATCAGTAAACCGGCCAAGCCTCACGGCTGATTAGTACGGGTCGGCTGAAGCCCTTACGGACCTTACACCTCCCGCCTATCGACGTTGTAATCTCCAACGAGCCTTCAGGTGGCTTGAGCCACGGGATCCCTAATCTTGGGGTGTGTTTCGCGCTTAGAGGCTTTCAGCGCTTATCACGTCCGAACATAGCTACCCGGCGGTGCCCATGGCAGGACAACCGGTACACTAGAGGTTCGTTCGCTCCGGTCCTCTCGTACTAGGAGCAACTCCCCGCAAGGATCCTCCGCCCGCGATGGATAGGGACCGAACTGTCTCACGACGTTCTGAACCCAGCTCACGTACCGCTTTAATGGGCGAACAGCCCAACCCTTGGGACCTTCTCCAGCCCCAGGATGCGATGAGCCGACATCGAGGTGCCAAACCCCCCCGTC
>DASXTP010000153.1:0-40046 GCA_036505355.1 Candidatus Eiseniibacteriota bacterium
GCGCCGCAGCGCGGGCCCTCGCTTCTCCTCCGCCAATCGCCTACTCAATGACGCTCGCCCGTCTGGTGAGGCTGCGCCCGTCCTGGGTGAGCCGCACGTGGTACACGCCGGCCGCGAGCATCTGCTTGCCGAAGGTGACCGAGTGCTGGCCCGCGCCGAGACTGCCCACTTGCCGCACCGCCACCTGGCGGCCGCTCACGTCGTACACCGCCAGCGTCGCGGGCTTGCCGTTGGGCAAGCTGAAGTCCACCGTGAACTCTCCGTGCGTCGGATTGGGGGCGATCTTCCGCATCGCGAACGCCACGGTGGCACCGCCACCCACGCCGACCGTCGCGCTGATACGGAACGTCCCGCTCTCGCCGAGCTCGGCGTCGGTCACGATCCCGGTTGCATCCACGCGATTCACCGCCGCAACCGCCAGCCGGAGCTGGTCGGTCGTGACACTGGGGACGGTCCAGAGGCGGCTGCCGTTGTTGGCCATGCCCTGCGCCTCGATCCTCCACGTCGCCCCGTCGTCGAACGACGAGATCAAGTCGACCGCTTGGGGCAGACCGTCGGGATCCCACCGCACTTCGACCTGCGATCCCTGACCGAGAACGCTTCCCGCGACCGGCGCCGCCAAGGACGAGTTCTTGACGCGGATCACGTCGGTGCCCGAGAAGCAGTCGCAGTTGCTGTACTGGCCGGTGATGGAAATGGTCACCGCGCTGCCCGGCGACAGGGTTGCGCCCACCGACGAGCGGTCGAACTTGACGGTCAAGTCCGGGGTACCGTCTCCGTCGGCATCGCCAATCGTGGTCGGCGCGCCCGAAGCCACCGCGACCGAGCCGTTCAGCCGGAGCGAAGAGACATCGATGTCGCTCGCCGCGAATCCCGCTTCCGGCTCGATGGAGACCGTCACGTACTTGGCCTTGGAACCCAGGTTGAGCACCTCGGGGCTGAAAGTGATCTCCGCCGTGTTGGCGCAAGGGCTATACGTGATGTTGGACCAGGTGGCGGTGAGCGAGGCGCCGGTGTTGGCCCGCGGCTGGAAATACCCACCCGCGCGCCCGTCGTTCAGCATCCCCCACAGCCCGTGGGGGCACTCGCCCGCGTTCTGCTTGCCGAAGGCCAGCACCGGACTGTCGTAGGTGGTGCCGTTGTAGATCACCCGGTACTGGATGATGGCGGGATCGGCCTCGGTGTTGTGGCGGCCGTTGTAGGCTACTTCCAGGCGGATCGTGGTGCCCTTGGTGTAGGTGATGCCGTGGCCGACTGTGAAGCTGTAGAACGGAAGCGCCCCGCCGAAGCAGGCGATCTCACCGGTGGTGGCGTTGGCCATGAAGCGGCCGTCCACGTACTGCCCGTACCAGGGCGAGATCCTCAAGCCTCCCTCACCCTCGCCCGGCCCCTCGATCTTGAAGTCGGCGCCGAACCGGAAGCTCGCGTTGTTATCGAACACCGCGGCCGTGGCTCCACCGTCCTCCGAGAAGCTGAAGCTGTGCAGGTTGGCGAAGCCCACGCACAACGGGTCCATCACGTCGGTGATCTGGATCGAGGCGGGGTAGTTGTTGCTGGTGGTCAGTGTCGAGAGCCCGCAGTCGTTGAAGGTGCGGGTCTCGACCGTGGCCCCGTTCGCCACCGGAGTGCCGTCGGCGGGCAGGCACTCAAACTGGATGTTCGACCAGGTGGCGGTGAGCGAGGCGCCGGTGTTGGCCCGCGGCTGGAAGTAGCCGCCCGCGCGCCCGTCGTTCAGCATCCCCCACAGCCCGTGGGGATCACACTCCGCCTCGTTCTGCTCGCCGAAGTCCAGTTCCGGACTGTCGTAGGTGTTGCCGTTGTAGACCACCCGGTACTGGATCGTGGCCGGGTGAACCGAGCTCAGATCGTTGGCCTTGTAGGTCAGCTCGAAATGGATCGTGGTGCCTTTGGTGTAGGTAATGCCGTGGCCGACTGTGAAGCTGTAGAACGGAAGCGCCCCGCCGAAGCAGGCGATCTCGCCGGTGGTGGCGTTGGCCATGAAGCGGCCGTCCACGTACTGGCCGTACCACGGCGAGAGCCGCAAGCCGCCCTCGCCCTCGCCCGGCCCCTCGATCTTGAAGTCGGCGCTGAGTCGGAAGTTCGAGTTGTTGTCGAACGCCGCCGCCGTCGCTCCGCCGTCGGCCGAGAAGCTGAAGCTGTGGAGGTTGGCGAAGCCGACGCACAGCGGGTCCATCACGTCGGTGATCTGGATCGAGGCGGGGTAGCTGTTGCTGGTGGTGAGCGTCGAGAGCCCGCAGTCGTTGAAGGTGCGGGTCTCGATGGTCGCACCGTTGATCAATGGAGTGGCGAACGCGGCTCCGGCAAGAACGGCCGTCAGAACCGCTGACCACGCCAGGCTGGAGATGCCGATCCGCTTCATGTCGTGGGTTCTCCTCTGGGTTGGGGGGGCAAAATGCGTTGCGCGGATCCCGGAAGACGAAGCTGCCTGCTGGCGTGCAACCGACGGCGCAGGGGGTTCTCTCCGATGCGCCGATCTCACGCGACGAGGACGGGCGGAACTCGGTAGCGGAGGTCGCGGGCGAGTACGCGCGGCACCCCACGCCTCCTTGGGCGCGGCCCATCGCGTGTGGAAACGATTACATTTGCATTCCCCAAAGTCAACCTTTTGTATCCGGGACGGGCCGGATTTCGTGCCGCTCGCGCGCTTCGGACCCCAGCACGACGACGACCTGGTGAACTCCTTGGCGGACGAGGGGAATACGGGCGGCCCCCTCCCGAACCGGGGCCACAGTGCCGTCAATCAAGGCTTCCACCACCTGGCCCGCCCGCCCTTTGGGGTTCCTGACCTCGATCTCGTACGACGCCTCACCACGGCCCGGATTGAGCCTAGCCCGGAAACCCGGCCAGGAGTCCGGGATGGCCGGACGCACCACCAACGTGCGACCGCGCTCGATCCGAATGCCCAGCAGCGACTCGAGGACGACCCGGAACATCCATCCTGCCGAGCCGGTGTACCAGGTCCAGCCTCCTCGACCGACGTGGGGCGGCTCTCCGTACACGTCCGCCGCCACCACGTAGGGCTCCACCTGATAGACCGCCACCTCGCCCCGATTCCGGGCGTGGGTCCCGGGGCTCAGCATCTCGAGCACTTGGGCGGCCCGATCCCGCCACCCCAGCTCGATCATGGCCTGCGCCACCCACAGCGCGGCATGGGTGTACTGGCCGCCGTTCTCTCGCACTCCCCGCACGTACCCCTTGATGTAGCCGGGATCGTGGGTGCCGGTGTCGAACGGCGGCGCCAGCAGTCGCACCATCCGGTCGCGGTCGGAGACCAACCGCGCATCGACGGCCTCCATCGCCCGGCGCGCCCGGTCCGAGTCGGCGGCTCCCGAAAGCACCGCCCACGCCTGCGCCAGCGCGTCGATCTGGCATTCGTCGTTGACGCGCGAGCCGAGCGGCGTGCCGTCGTCGTAGTAGCCACGCCGATACCACTCGCCGTCCCACGCGGCCGATTCGATCGCCGCCCGCAGTCGCTGCTGGTGTTCGCGGTAACGGGCGGCGCGGCCACGGTGGCCGCGGGCCTCGCAGAGGGGTACGAAGCCGGCGAGCACGCTGAACAAGAAGAAGGCCATCCACACGCTCTCGCCTCGCCCCCCTCGTCCGACCCGGTTCATCCCGTCATTCCAGTCCCCGCTGCCGAACAAGGGTAGACCGTGCGCCCCCACCCCCAACGAGCCGTCCAGGGCGCGGCAGCAGTGCTCGTAGATCGACCCTGGCTCGGCCGCCTCGGGCAGCAGGAACGCCTCGTCTTCGCCTGGCTCGAGCGCCCGCGCCCACCGGAAGCCGACCGTCTCGTCGAGCAGGCTGTCGTCGCCGGTCGCCTCCAGGTACTGCACGGTGGCCTGCGGGAGCCACAGCCGATCGTCCACGAAGCGGGTTCGGATCCCGCGTCCCGATGGCGGGTGCCACCAGTGGAGCACGTCGCCTTCGACGAACTGGTGGGCCGCGTGCAGCAGGATCTGGTCGCGGGCCAGCTTGGGCTCGGTGACGACGAAGGCCCCGGCGTCCTGCAGCTGGTCGCGAAAGCCGAACGCTCCGCCCGACTGGTAGAAGGCCGATCGCCCCCACAGGCGACAGGCCAGCGCCTGATACGGAACCCAGCCGTTGAAGGCCCGATCGAGCGATTCGACCGGCGTCTCGATCCTGGCCCGCGCGAGCAAGCTCTTCCACCAGCCTCGCGTCTCCTGGAGCGACGCCTCGAGCGCGCCGGGCGCCCTCAGCCGCCCGACCAGCGCGCGAGCGGCCGCGGTGTCGGGCACCCGGCCGAGCACGAAGCCGCACGTCCGGGTCTCGCCGGGGCCGATCTCGAGCTCGAGCTGGAGGGCAAAGCAGGGATCGAGCCCAGACCCGGCGCGAGGCTCGAGCGGCGCCCCAGTGCGCAGGGCCAAAGGCGCCCGCGGGCCTCCCCCGCGGCCCAGAAAGGTTTCGCGGTCGGCGGTGAGATGGATCGAGACGCGGCCGTCGGTGACCGCGGCGGCGAACGCCACGCCGTGCCCGAAGTCGTCCGAGGCCTGCTGGCGGGCGAGCAGGATCCCGAGGTCCCGATCCAGCGCGGTGACCACGGTGCGGCTGCTCGGCTCCGGCAGCCCGCCGAGCACCAGACGTTGGTAGGCGAAGAACGAGAGACGGCGGCTGCTGTGGTCGTGGTTGCTGATGCGGACCTGGACGATCTTGACCGGCTGATCCTGTGGCACCCAGAGGTGCGTATCGGTCTCGAGCCGGCCGCTGCGGTGACGGCACCGGCTGTAGCCGAACCCGTGACGCATCTCGTACTCACCGGGCCCGGGGGCCGGCCCCGGCAGCGGCGACCAGAACTCTCCCGTGGTCTCGTCGCGCAGGTACAGCGCCTCGTCGTGTGGATCGCGCACCGGGTCGTTCGACCAAGGGGTAAGGCGGAGCTCACGGCTGTTGTCGCTCCAAGTAAAGCCCGCCCCGGTCTCGCTCACGAGGGTGCCGAAGCTCGGGTTGGCGAGGACGTTCACCCACGGGCGGGGCGGCAGTCTGAGGCCATCGGGCGTCGATCGCGGCAGCCGAATCACGTACTCGCTGCCGTCCTCACTGAAGCCGCCGTAGCCGTTGAAGCTGCGCAGTTCCTCCTCGGGGGTGATCCCCGCCGCTCCATCTCCCGATTCCAGCGCCGGCGGCGGGGCCGGCGGGATGGCGGCCGCGCCGGAGGAGAGCCGGGTCTCGAGATCGGGCATCTCGCTTCCGACCACGAGCTGGGCGATCAGGCGCAGCCAATCGAGCCGTCCGTCACCGAGCGCATCGGGCGGCAGCGCATGCAGCCCCACAGCGGACTCGGGCGCCTCCGAGCGATGGCTCGCCGAGAGCGCAACGCAGGTCGTGAACCCCAGCTCGCGCCACAGGCGGTGCGCCGTGAGCATCTGATGCACGACCTCCCGCGATGCTCCCGGCTCGATCAGCACCAGCGGGATGCCCGGCTCGAGGCCGAGGCCTTGGAGGGTGTCTCGACCGCCCGACACGTGACCCAGGGCCTCGAGCCCGGGCCTGAGCCGCGGATCGCCGTACCGCAGCGCCACGCCGAGCGATTCGAAGTAGGCCGCCTGCCGTTCGTCGAGGCCCAGGCGCACATGGCGCCGGCGGGCCTCGGCGTCGGCCCGGGCGTGCGACCGCTCGAGTGCCGCCGGATCGCCGAGTTCCGTTAGCCAGGCCAGGGCCTGCTCGCGACGCTCCTCCGCTGCGAGCAGCAGCTCCACCGTGGCGCGCTCTCCCGGTCCCAGCGAGAGACGACGCCTGAGCGCGAACACCGGATCGAGGACCGCCCCGGTGGCGCCCGGAAGCGGGGTCGCATCGACCAGCGCGGCAGGAGCGGCGAGGTCGCGCCCGCGGCCCAGGAAGCGCGCTCGGTCGGTTTCCAGCTCCAGCGCGCCGGTTCCGCCGATCGATTGAGCGAGACAGGGGTGGCTCTCTCGTGGGTCACGAGCGCGGCGATGGGCGAGCACCATCCCGCGCGCCGGAACCGATTCGGTCTCGACGAACAGTCCCGAGAACGCCGGGTGCGCGGCATCCGCCTGGGGGTGATGAAGCACCACCTCGAGATAGCTGGTCACCTCGATCCACCGGAGTCGCGCGGACCGGTTGTGCAGGTTCAGGCGTCGGCACTCCGCCGGCGCGTCGGTATCGACCCATGCCTCGAGGCGTGACTCGATGCCCTGGGTCTCGCGGAGAATCGACATCGAGCCCGGCCCGCCCCCCACCTGGTAGCGGTCGACTCGATCGGGAACGGGGCGAAGACCCGCCGACCAGAAGGTGCCGTCGTCGAGATCGCGCAGGTAGACGAACCAGCCATCCGTATCCTCGACCCGGTCACCGCGCCAGCGCGACAGCGCATGGCTGCCGAGCCACGAGCCGCCCGTCCCCGCCACGCTGAGCAGGGCGCACAGCCGGCCGTTGCCGAGCAGCCGTCCCGCCGGCGACGGCGCGTCGGCGAGGCGCACGGCCGAAGCGGGCGCCTGGCGCTCGGAGACGCTCTCCCGTGGGTGCATTCGTCGTTGCTGCTGCATGGCAGCCTCGCCCCGGCCCGCTCGAGCGCGGCCAGGAAGGAACCCCCGGGGGACCTGGTCGCGGCCCCCGGGTGCCGGAATCAGCGAAAATGGACGATGGTGCGCTCGACCACGCGCCCTTGGACTTCGAGCCGGGCGCGGAAGACCCCGGTCGGCAGGTCCCCGGCGTCGAGGATGGCCTGACGGAATCCGGCTGCCTCCCGGGCGTCCACCAGGCGCCGGACCTCGCGCCCCGCCAGGTCGAAGATCGCGATCCTGACCTGCATCGGATGGGGCAGCACGTACGCGAGCGTGGTCCTAAGGCCGAAGGGATTCGGGTTGGCCCTGAGGTCCAGGGCCGGCGCCACCGCGGCTTCCTCGCCCGGGACGCCCACCGCACCTACGAAGCCGGCGCGCTGGAGCCCCAACTGGATCTCGCTGCAGCTCACGAAGCGATTCCACACCGCGTTCGAGCGGTAGTTCTCGATCATCAGGATGATCGGCCCCTGATCGATGCCGAGCACGTCGGTGTCGTACCAGGTTCCGGCGACGCAGTTCGGGCTGACGTAGTGGAACGTCAGGTTGAACGCGTCCTTGAAGCCGTAGGGACCCCAGAGCTGGGCCTGGTAGGTGTCGTAGAGGTTCTGCGCCACCGGAATGCAGATCTCGGGGGCGAAAGCGATCGAGCTCAAGGGCGCGGTCGGCGTGATCGTGCCGTTGTCGTTCTGGCCCGGCGGCGCGCCGTGGGCCTGATACCCCACGCACGGATCGTCCGATGCGGTGAGTCCCCACAGCGTGGCGCTATAGCCCACGCGCCCCAACGGGTTCGCGATGGCGTAGGCCTGCTGCGCGTAGGTGGCGCGCCGCGAGTTCTCGAAGTAGGTGATGCCGCGGCCCTGCATGTAGGCGTCCTGGATGCCGCGGAAATCGATCCAGCAATGCGAGTACTGGTGGCCGAAGAGCGGCGGGAAGTTGACGTAACTGTATCCGTATTGGGTCTGCCACGAATAGCCGTTGGTCCAGGCGCTCCACGCCATCCCCGGGTTGGCGATCGGGGTCGTCGGCGATCCTGCCGCCAGGATGTAGAGGATCATCGCCTCGCTGTAGCCGATCCAGTCGCAGGTGGTCCCCCCGCACATCAAGTAGCCGGTCCCGGGCTTCCAGCCGTGGCGAATCGACCATGCGTGGCTGCCGGACGTGTTCTGCATGAACGGCCAGTCCACCCGTTGGTAGATCTGATCGGCCAGGCTCCGGATCTGGACCTCGTCGGCGGCGCCGCCGTTGAAGTACTGGCGGGCATCCAGGATGCCCGCCAGCAGCAACGCCGTGTCGATGGTGGACAGCTCCGGGTTCCACGTACCCGGCATGAACCGCAGGGCGGTGTTCATGTCGAGGAAGTGATAGAAGAAGCCGTGGTAGCCGATGGCGTTCGTCGGGTCGGCGCTCTGGGGACCGTTCCAGAAGGTCTGGAGCGTGGTGAGCACCCGCGTTGCCGCCGCCGCCCGCGACACCCAGCCGTGCTCGACACCGACGCAGATCGCCGAGAGCCCGAAGCCCACCGCCGCGATGCTGGCCGGTGAGCCGCCGGTGCTGCGATCGCGGATCAGGCCGTTGGCGGCATTGGCCTGGTACCAGAAGTAGCGGAACGCGCTGGCCTCGAGGCTGTCCTGGATGGCGTCGGCGCCGATTCCGGCCCGTGCCACTCCCGGGACCAGGGTCGCGGAAAACGGAGCGGCCGCCACCGCAAACAGCAAGAGCAGACGGTGTAGGTGATTTCGCAGCATGGCTGTCGTCCTCGCGCGCTCGGCCGCGGCTAGAAGCTGAAGCCCAGCGTCAGTCGGTGAGTGTCTCCCAGTCGGCCGTGATCGGCCCATGCGTAATCCAGCCGGTAGTCCAGGGTCTCGTGCCGCCCCTTGAGCCCGGTCCCGAGCGTCAAACCCTCCTCGGAATCCGGCAGGAACAGGTCCTGATACCCGATACGAACGGCGACCAGATCCCGGTAGGTCGCTTCCGCCCCGCCGCTCACGCTCTCCGAGTTGTCGCTCGGATGGACCGCCTGGGCCGCCGTCCACAGCCGCCAGTCCTCGTTCGGCCGCCACGGCAGCCCGAGCCCGACCCGGAACAGCACCGGGACGGGGTAGGCCTGCGTGAAGCGCTCCCCGGGAAGCGCCCCGTTGTCCCCGGAGCGCGCGGGGTCGTCGTCGTAGGTGATGCGCAGATCGCGCCCCGAATAGCCCGCCTCGGTGCCGAAGTTGGCGAGGCTGGCGCCGATGTGCAGCCCGTCGGGTCGGATTCGGTAGATCGTGCCGATGTCGAAGGTCGCCGTGCTCACGGTGCTGTGCCACACGGTCTCCTGCAGGAACCGTATCTGAAGCCCGGCGGCGAAGCGCTCGCTGACCGGGTACCCGATCCCCAGGCCGATCGCCATGTCGGACACGGTGTAGCGCTCACCGGTGCCGAGCGGCTGACTCACGGTGCGGACGTCGATCTCGCCCGAGTTGAGCGACGTCACGGTGGCCATCCCGGTACCCCAGCGGCCGAGCGGCAACGCCAGCGCCACGTAGTCGTGGCGGATGCCGGCAAACCAGTCGACGTGCGAGAGCTCGAGCTCGAGGCGCGAGACGCGCGCCACCGCCGCCGGGTTGTAGTAGGCCCCGGCGAGGTTCGCTTCCACGGCCACGCCGGCGTTGCCCAGGGCGGTGAGCCGGGCGCTCGGCTCGATCATCAGGAACTGGCCGAGCGTGGTGCCGGTCTTGCTCTGGGCCGCCACCGGCCGCGCGGTCGACAGCGCGGCCGCGAGTGCCGCCAGCGCCAGGAGCGCCCAGCGCCAGTCGGTCGTCGGTCGAGCGATGCCGCAGCTTGGCGGATGGCCGTGCGCGCTCATTTGATCACCGCGAACTTGCCGAGGAAGGTGCCGAGACCCGGAGCGTCGACGTGGTAGACGTAGAGGCCCGGTGCGATCTCGAGATTGTCCTTGGTGCGCAGGTTCCAGGCCACGTAGCCCTCGATCGATCCCTCGTGACGCAACGTCTCCACCAGGTCACCGCGCACCGTGTAGATCCGGATCGTGCACGAGCCGGGCAACCCCCGAAACTCGATGCGGCGCTCACCGCGCCCGGAGACGTTGAAGGGGGCCGGCTCGAAGCTCGCCGCCTCGACGTAGGGGTTGGGCACCACGTACGGCGTGTTGGGGAACTGGGCGCGCGCCACGCCGGGGTCGACCCGCTGAGCGCGTGCGGCGAACGTGAACAGGTCACCCTCGGCGAGCGGCGTGTTCAATTTCAGGTCGTACACGTCCCCGAGCCTAAGCGGCGTGCCCTGAACCGTGACTCGTATCCGCCAGGTGGCCTGGAAGTCCAGGGTCACATTGGGGATCGGACACAGGACGTCCACGCGCTCGCCGACGCCGCTCAGCGTGCTGTCCCCGTCGAGGTCCTGGAAGTCGCGGAGCGGAAGCTGGACGTCCCCGGTGTCGGCATGGGCGAGGACGCGGAACTTCGCCGGCGTACGGGGGACGAACTGAGTGGACTCGGCGACGCTGCGGACCACGTTGTCGAATACGATCGAGAGGTCGTTCGGGTAGCCCAGGCGCCGCAGGTTCTTGGGCTGGATGAGCTGGTAGCCCACCGACAGCTTGGTAGTCGTGGGACTCGCGGGCCTGAAGCCCGAGTGGGCCAGATCGACCTCCGTTTCGGGCAGGCTCCAGACCTTGGGCAGCAGGCCGCAGCCGACCGCCGCGGTCCCCGTCGAGTCGAAGTCGGTGCCCGTCGCGAAGCACTGCTGCCGAGCGGTGCTGTCCCGCAGCACGTAGCGCCTGGCGTGGATGCTGTCGGGTCTCGGCGCGACGCAGGTGATCGAGAACAGGTGCCCATCCGGCACCAGGTTCGAGTTCACGACCTGGGCCGCGACGCCGCCAACGCCCCGGCCGGCGACGTGGACCGCGGTATCCACCGTGGCGCCCTGGAAACCGAGGGCCCGCGGGTTCGGGCGCACCGCGACCACGTTCTTGGGCGGGATCAACCCCCCGCGGACGGTGCGCGTCACGGCAACCGCGTTCTGCGACGGGAAGATCCGCAGGGAGTCGTAGGGCGAGTCGACGCCGAAATCGTAGGCCACCACCGCGTAGTAGTACTCCTGGCCGTTGGTCACGGATGAATCGGTCCAGGTATGGGTGATGCCGGTGTCGTCGCCGAGCCAGAACTGAGTGCCCTCGACCGCCTTCTTCGAGTAGCCGCGCACCCCGTCGATGCGATCGAACTGCTTCAGCGGCTTGCGCAGCCCGATGTCGCTGCCCCGCCCGGTGGTGATGATCTCGGGATCCCCGAACTCGGGATCGGTCGAGCGGTAGATCTTGTAGCCCTCGAAGTCGAAGTCACCGAGGACCGGATCCACGCCTCGCTCGGCTACGTCGTCCCACGACAGTCGCACCCAACCGTCGCCGGCTTCGGCGGTGAGCGTGGGCATCGGCGGCGGGACCGCGAACTGGTAGTTGGCGTTGTAGATCTGCTGCACGGTGCCGACCGTGGTGCGCAGCTCGGTGAAGTCGGCGCCGTAGGCGAGCGCCAGGCTGAAGCGCTCCCGCTGCCCGGCCTTGAGGATGAACGGGCCGGAGGCGAACAGGAAAGCGAAGTTGTAGTTGGAGACCAGCGCGGAATCGAAGCGGTCCGGCGCGGAGGGGTTCGTGAACTTGGCGTAGAGCTGCTGTGGCCAGTTCTGGCCCTCGGTGTAGAACACGATGCCGTCGGTGTCCGTGTCGGGATTGCCCGCCCCGGCCACGATGCGGTTGAACTTGAACCCGGTGAGCCCGATCTGATCCGACTCGTTCAAATCGGTGCGATCGAAGTTGGGCTCGCCCTCGTCGGGCATCCCGTTGCCCTCGCCCCCCAGCGTGTCGCCCGTCGCCGGAACGCCGTCGGCGCCGACGTCGTTGAAGTCGGCCACCCAGTCCATGTCCTCGTCGCCGGTGAACCAGCGCCCGGCGCGGTAGGCGGGCCGGCTCTCGAGCGGCCCGTACGCCGCAACGAACTTCGCCAGGTCATAGTGGCCGGCGACGAAGGCGCGGATCGCGTCCTGGCCGACGATCAACGAGTCCGTGGCGCCGGTGGCGCGGCGGCCCCCGTCGCGCCGCTCGTCGGTGATGCCGTCGTCGTCGTTGTCGATCCCGTCGAACGGGTTGCCGGGCGTCTCGAGATAGGCGTACCCCAGGTAGCCGGTGCGACCGCAGATTCCCGTCCGGTCACGGCCGTGGCCGTAGCGGTCCCAACTGTAGACCAGGTTCAGTCCCGACGACTTGTCCCAGAACCCGTTGTCGTCGTCGGACTCGTAGACGCCGTCGCACGAGAACTCCGAGCCGCCGACGCCGGTGTCCATGTAGAGGCCGAAGATGATGTTGTCGTCGTAGTCGGTGGTGCCCTCGTTGGCGATGTCGTAGTGCCAAAAGATGACGTTGCCGGCCTGGGGATTCGCCCACTGGAAGCCGCGCACCTCGACGCGCAACCCGAGGCCGTGACGCGTGGAGTCGCGTGCGTCCGGGAAGTACTGCCATTTGTCGTAGAAGTCGTCGTCCATGACGGTGAAGCTCTCCTGGTCGGCGGCCGGTCGCTTGCCGAAGTAGCCGTCCCAGCTCCCCGGCCAGCCGGGGTCGTCCGGGTCGTTCAGCTTGTCGGGCCACCGCGCCGGCCAGGTGCGGGGGTCGTTGCTGGCGGCGGGCGAGCGCGCTTTGTTGATCGTCGGGTCGGCCTGGAAGTAGCCCGGCCGCGGCTCGAACCGCATGTCCCGGTCGATGTGGGGACTCTTCTCCTGGCGCTCGCGGAAGCCGGTCTCCATGATGTAGACGTCCTGGCCGTCTCGGGTCCGGATCTTGGCCAGCACGAAGGGGGTGATGCCGTCGGAGTAGTTCATCCCGGTGCCCTTCGGGACCTCGACCGAGTGGAAGATGCTGAGGTCCACGTTGCCGGGATTGATCGGGTAGTCGCCCACCATGCCGAAGTTCCAGAACACGGTGCGGATGTTGGCCGCGTCGTGGATTCCCGAGCGCTCGGCGTCGGACCGGCCGCGCTGCTCGGGCGGCACCAGCGGCTGGAGGTCCAGCGGACCCGCTGGCCCCCCGGCCCCCGCCTCCGCGGCGATCCCCGCGACCGCGAGCTCGGCCACGGCCACCAGCGCCCACCTGACGCACCTGCCGATCCGAGCCCGGCTCATGGCTGGCCGCCCTCCCAGAGGATGCCCAGCTCGACACGTCGAGGAGGGTAGAGCCGGGTCGGGTCGAAGAGCTGGATCGCGTCGGCGAAGGATCGGGTCCGCGAATAGTAGGGGCTCCCCGAGCTGCCGAACACCCCACCGTTGAAGAAGCGGGTGTCGAAGAGATTGAACGCGCGCGCGAAGACGCTGGACCGCAGGCGGCCCGCCCCGAGCCGCTTCTCGGCGCGCACATCCACCACCGCCGACGCCGGCTTGCGGCCCGAATTCACCTCCAGCCCGCCGCCGAACCCGGTCACGATGGTCGGCGTGTAGGGCTGCCCGCTGGCCGCCCGGAGCACGCCGCTCACCGTGTAGTCGTCCGGTCGCGACACGGTCACGGTGAGGTTGAGGGTATGACGCTGGTCCCAGTTGAGCGGCACCTGGTGCGGCCTCGGGTCGTCGCCGGCGTCGAGCCGCGACGCGGTCTCCACCGGGTCGCTGGAGTTCCCCTTGGCCACCTCCCAGGTGTAGTCGAGCGACGTGCCCACCGAGCCGATGGCGCGCTGGTCGAGCGCCAGCGTCATGCCGATGACGTTGCCGAAGTCGGCGTTGGCGAGCTGGCGATAGACCGCATTGTTGTAGGTGGTGAGCACGCGGATCCCGATCAGGTCGCGGATGTCCTTGTAGAACAGCGTCGCGTCGAGCCCCAGCCAGTCCCGCAGCGCCTGCTTGTAGCCGAACTGGTACTGGACCGTGCGCTCGGGCTTGATGTCGGGATTGCCAAACAGGCCGCGGTCGGCACTCTCGGCCTGATAGTTGGTGAGCACGTTGTAGTCGGCGTTGGTGAAGATGTCCTTCAGCAACGGCATCTGATAGAAGTGGCCGTAGGCGAAGAACAACGAAGCCTTGTCGGTAATTGGGTACGAGACGCCGAGCCGCGGCGCGAGCGTGAGCTTGCGCGAGGAGGCCTTGAGGCTCGACGGCGGGGCCCCCGCGATGGCGTTAGCGGGGTTGGCGAGATCGCTCGGCACGCCGGTCTTGGAGTTGAAGTACTCGTAGCGCAGCCCGGCTCGGAACTTGAGGTCGTTCCACTCGAGATCGTCCTGGGCGTACGCGGCCCCGATCACCGGCCGGTACACGCCCGGGTCGGGGTAGCCCGGCGGCTGGTTGACGTGCACGACGAACGTATCGCCCACCTCCACCAGATGTCCGGGGCTGCCGAAGCGCAGGTACGTCGGCTGCCACTCGATGCCGGCCTTCACCTCGTGATCGCGGCTCAGGTGCCGGGTGAGCGCGCCGCCGATCACCAGCGCGTTGGTGTTCTGGAGGAAGCGGGTGCTCTGCACCCCCTGGACGATGGCCTCGAGCTCGTAGACCGGGTCCTTCTTCGGCGGTCCCGCCGCGCCGTAGCGGGCGTCGTAGACGTCGTCGTAGGCCATGTCGCGGTAGTCGAAGTAGTTCTGCCGCAGGTTGAGCTTGAGCAGGGTCTGGGGGCCGAAGGTCTGGGTCCACTCCAGACCGTGCACGGCAGAGTAGGTGCGTTGCCTGGAGAGCCCGTCCGGATCGAACCGGAACGCCCAGGCCGCCTCGTCGCTGCGCCGTCCTTCGATCCGGTTCACGATCGCCTGGTAGGTGATCTCGACACCGGGAATCGACCGGTTCGCGAGCTTGCCGACTCCCAACCACTCGCGGGAATAGCCCAGGGGCTCCCGGTGGCCGTCGCCGGTGGGATGGAACACCTTGGTCTGGAGATTCGACGTATCGGTGGGGAAGAACCTCCGCTCGGCGAGCGGGTAGTCGTCGAACGAGTAGTGACGCCCGCTCAGCAGGAACACGGTCTCCGGCAGGCCGGTCGGTCCGCTCACCGTGATCTGGTAGTTCTGCGTGCCGGTCGGCCGGAAGCCCTCGTCGGCTGGCAGCGTGAAGAACCGCTGGAGCTCCGAATTCACGCGGCGGCCATAGTGGGAGCCGTGCAGGAAACCGCCCATCAGCACCTCCCCCGACCCGGTCAGGCGTTCGGTGCCGCGCCGCAGCACCGCGTTCACCACGCCGCTCATCGCCTGTCCGTACTCGGCGTCGAAGGTACCGCTGATGACTTGAACCTCCTCGAGGATCGAGCGGTCCAGGCGCACGGTGGAAGCGTTGTCGTAGGGGTTGTTCACCGTCACGCCGTCCACCTGGTACTGGACCTCGCCCTTGCGGCCGCCGCGGAAATGTCCGTCCACGACTCCGGCCTGGAGGTTCACCAGGTCCTGCAGCTCCTGGACCGGGAGCTTGGCGATTTGATCGCGAGCGATGGTGGCGACGTTGCTGGTCAAATCCAGCTCGACGACCGGCCGCTCGGAGGTCACGACGACCTCCTGCATCGGCACCGCGCTTTCCTGCAGCGTGGCGTCCAGCGTCGTCGTGCGGTCCGCCGGAATCGCGACTTGGTTGAGCACCGTCGTGGCGTAGCCGATCAGGCCCACCTTCACCGTGTGGGTGCCGGCCGGGACGTTGAAGATCACGTAGCGCCCCTCGGCGTCGCTCATCGCGCCGAGGCGGGCTTCGGGCAACGTCACGTTGGCACCGGCCAGGGGCTGCTGCTTCGCGTCCCGCACCATGCCGGCGAGCTTCCCGGTGGTCCCCGCCGGAGACGGCAATGGGGCCCCACAGAGTACGAGCGTCGCCACGGCGGCGACGCTCGCCAGCCACCCCCATTCCACCGGACCCTTCATCACCGGACTCCGACTCCCGGCCGGTTACGACCGACGCGGCGCGGGAGCTTGGGATCCCGGCTCCCGCCCACGGCGGTGCCTCATCGCGCCAGGATCATCTTCCCGGCCAGCAGGGTCGCCGGTCCACCCTCTTCTGCAGTGATGCGGAGGCGGAAGGTGTAGAGGCCGCTCCTCAGGCCCTGGGCGTCGAAGGGGACCTGGCCCGCCCCCGCCGGCTGCAGCCCGTAGTCACGGGACGCCACCCGCCGCCCCACCAGGTCGTAGACCTGAAGCGTCACCGCGCTCGGAAGGGCCAGCGTGAAGTGCACCGAAGTCTTGCGGACGAACGGGTTGGGACGGACCCCGAGCAGGGCGAGTGTGGGCCCCTTGGGCTTCCCGTCGTCGACGCCCGTTACCTCGAGCGTGGGATCCAGGTAGCCCCAGGCCGGCCCGTCCGGGCCGCCCCCGTCGGCGCCGCTTCCTCCCGCCTGCTCGCGCTGCCACCACACCCGGGTCCCGTAGCTGTCCTTCCAGTTGGTGAACGAGTCGCCATCCATGAGGTCGATGCCGAGGAAGATCCGCCCGTCGCCGCGACCGACGGGATAGCCGATCTTGGTGAGATCGATCCACATCTCGGCGGTGTAGCCCACGTCCGAGGCCGCGCGATCCAGCGTGTCGAGCGGTGACGTGCTCTTCAGGTGGAGCACGACCTGCGCTCCGCTCTGGCTGATGAGCGACGGCAGCTCGTGCTGCGCCAGCGCCGTGCCCCCCGGCCCCACCTGGAAGGTGAGCTTGTACCCCTTGAGCTGGTGGTTGTTGATGCCGCGGGCGACGTAGTCGTTGATGCTGACGATGAAGCCGTCCCAGCGGGTCTCGACGGTCGCGTAGTACTGAACGATGGCGTCGCGGACGTCGAACCCCAGGTAGAGCTTGTCGCCCTTGAAGAAGTAGCGCACCGTGCAGTCGCCGCGGTTCTGCACCGTGGGAATGGGATCCGGGTCGCCGTCCACGCCGTTGACGATGAACTGGATCTGCCCGCTGCGCCACGGCCCCTCCCCGGGATAGGTCGCGCGGAGGGCCGGATCGTTGTAGCGAATGTCGAAGTGCGGCGCGGTCTGCCACACCGCATCGGTGAGCTGCCCATCCATGGTGGGAGCGGCGTAGTTGTCGGCGGCCGGAATGCGAATGTCGGGCCCCACGCTCGGCGCGGGACCTGAGCCGGTGGTCACGTCGGGACGCCCCAACACGCGCACGTTGTGGTACCAGGCCGTGTTCCCCCACGGGTCCTGCCACCAGACGCGGTTGGCGCTGAAGAGCGCCTGGTTGGGCCAGTTCCAGTCGCAGTCGTAGATCGAGAGGTTCCACTCGACGGCGTCGCCTTGGGCTTGGTCATAGTTGTACCCCATCACGCCGACGTCGAACTTCATCTCGACCGTGTAGCCCCAGTCGTTGTCGTCGTTGGGGTCGCCGTCGACGTTGTTGTCGTCGTTCGAGATTCCCTGCACCGCCGTGACGGCGTTCCAGGCCGTGGTCTCGGCGTCGGTTCGGGCGCGCAGGCAGTCGGGCGGATTGTCGTTGCACCCGGTCCAGCGGCCGCGGAATCGCGGCTGCGCGCCCGGGGCCCTGGCGAGGGCGAGATTCTCCGGCAGCCACCAGGTGTAGAAATACTCGGCGGGCGGCGCGGGCCGGGCCGTTGCGGAGTGATCCTTGATCGCCATCAGCAGCCCGTCGGCGCGGACGAAGGTGGTGTCCCCGCCGATCGAATGGTCGCGGATGTAGGCACCCAGGTAGAGCAGGTTGCCGACCCTTAAGAATCGGATGGTCGCGTTGGTGGGATCCTGGGGCGCGATCCCCGCCTCGTAGAACCATCCGCTGCCGGGAATGCCGGCGTCGACCGCCATCTGCAGGGTCATCGAATCGGCCGTCGCCCAAACCGGCTCGTTCAAGATCCCATCGACGTGGATCGACGCGTTGGTGGTCGAGCGCGCCCAGATGAAGTCCTTGCGAGGCGCCTGGGCGAAGCTGGGGAGCGCCACCCCAATCGCCGCGACAGCGGCGAGGGCGGTGATGAGTCGACGCTTCATGGTCGAGGTCTCCTGCGAGGAGTGTCGCAGCCGATAGACATTTCGGAAGCCCGGCTCACGACGGGACACGCAGGTGGACTCTCGGCACCGGGGCGTCCCGCAGCAAGTCGCGACGGCATGAAAACGATTACATCAGTTCGAAATGGCGTCAAGCGCTATCCACGGTTGCGGGACCCGACGCCGGACCACGAGGCGCGACTCGGGTGTGACGTGCCCAGCCTGGGCGCCCGGTGGGCTCGGAGCCGAGCGTCGGCTGGCCGGCGCGGCCAGGCGTCGGCCGATTGCGCGCAGGGGGCAGGCTGGCCACGGGCGATGCCGGGTCCCCCCTGGGTCGCAGCCAAGCCCGGGGCCCGAGCCGGCGAGGGCCCAAGCCCGGCCAGTGGGACCGCCCGTGATACCCTGCCCGGCTCACGGTCACGGACCCATGCCAAGAGACACGTCCTTCCCGGTCGGCTTTCTCTGGGGAGCCGCCACGTCCGCCTATCAGATCGAGGGCTCCCCGTTGGCCGACGGGGCGGGGCCCAGCATCTGGCATCGCTTCTCCCACACGCCCGGACGTACGGACCAGGGGCACACCGGAGACGTGGCCTGCGATCACTACCGCCGTTGGGCCGAGGATGTCGACTTGATGGGAGAGCTCGGGCTCGGCGCCTACCGCTTCAGCCTCTCCTGGTCGCGGATCCTGCCCGAGGGCCGCGGCCAGCCGAATCCCAAGGGGCTCGACTTCTACGCCCGCCTGGTGGATCGGCTGCTGGAGCGCGGCATCGAGCCGGCCGTGACCCTCCATCATTGGGACCTGCCGGCGGCGCTGGACGATCGCGGGGGATGGCTCAATCCCGACATCGAAGGCTGGTTCGCCGACTACGCAGCCGTGGCCTTCCGCGCGCTGGGCGACCGCGTGCGGCTATGGGCGACCATCAACGAGCCGTGGGTGATCACCGACGCCGGCTACCTGTACGGCGTCAACGCGCCCGGCCATCGAAACCTGTTCGAGACGCCGCGGGCGTTCCATCACCTGCTGCGGGCTCACGCCGCGGCGGTGCGGGTCTACCGGGGGGGCTGGCGCGGGCAGATCGGCCTGGTCGTGAACCTCGAGCCCAAGGACCCGGCCAGCGACCGCCCCGAGGACCTGGCGGCCGCAGCGCGCGCCGACGCTTACAACAACTTCTACCCCATGGACCCGGTGTTCTTCGGCCGCTACCCAGACGAGATGGGGGAGGTGTTCGGAGAAGCTTGGCCCGACTACGCGGAGGAGGACGTGTCTCGGATCCGGGAGCCGGTGGACTACGTGGGCGTGAACTACTACACGCGCCAGGTGGTGCGGCACGACCCGATGGCGCCGCCCTTCCGCCTGAGCGCCGTGCCGGTGCCGGAGGCATTGACCATGGAGACCGGCTGGGAGGTGTTCCCGGCCGGCCTCACGCGCACGCTGCTGTGGGTGCGCGAGCGCTACGGCAACGTCCCGATCTATGTGACCGAGAACGGGGCGGCCTTTTCCGATCCCCTTAGCACGGACGGGCCGGTGGACGATCCGCTGCGGGTGAGCTACCTGCGCGACCACCTGCTCGCCGTGCTCGAGGCCATCCGCCGGGGCGCCGACGTGCGCGGCTACTTCGCCTGGTCGCTGCTCGACAACTACGAGTGGAGCCGCGGCTACTCGCTGAGATTCGGCCTGGTGCACGTGGACTACCGGACCCAGCGCCGCACCTGCAAGGCGAGCGGCGCCTACTACCGCGACGTGATCCGCAGCCACGGTGCGCTGCTGGCCGAGGCGCTGAGCCCACCGGTCGGCTGAGGGCTCACGGCCGCAGCGTGATCCGCGCCGGCAGCGAGCGTAGGAGCACCCCACCGTCGCGGGTGAGGGTTGTGGGGGCGCCGTTCACCTGGGCGGAGCGGAACGGCCGTCGCGCCGGCGGAAGCACCAGGATCCCGCCCGGCGGCGGGCGCGGCCCGGCTTCGAGCACGACCTCGAGTGCGACACCCCGAGCCCGCATCGTGTACTCCAGCGCCCCGCGCGAGGTGGGAAGCCCGCGCACGTGCAGGCCCTCTCCCTCGGTCACCCAGGCCAGCGGTACGCCCGCGCCCACCACCAGGGTGCTGTCGCGGCCGCGCTCGTAGACCAGCAGGTCGAGCACCGAGCGCACGAAGTCCGATCCGACCCAGGTGTGCGGCAGATCTCCCAGGTACTTGGGTGCGCGGGGATCTCGATACTCGACTTCCGGCCACTGGCGCCAGCCGCTCGGCCGGCGGTGGGCGAGGAAATAGGAAAGCGCCTGGTGGGCGCGGTCGCGCCATCCGAGCCGGGCGAAGCAGCCGATGACGCGCGTCTCGTAGGGCGTGAAGGCGTCCCAGCGGAGGTGCCCGTCCCGTCGGTCGCGGAAGAACTCCCAGTAGCGCTCGAAGGTGCGGCGCACCGCGGCCTCCGGCAGCAGATCCGCCGCTTCGGTGGGCGACAGGGCCACGGTGGTCGAAGTGGCGTCGAAATCCCCCAGCTCGGCCGAGCCCGGGACGTAGTCCAGGTGGTGGAACACCATGGTGGCCCGGACCGAGCGGGCGAGGTCGCCCGCGAAGGTGTCGCGCGACGCCGCGTAGCGCGCACGCTCCGCTTCGTGGCCGAGCACGGCCGCCAGGTAGACGGCGTCCTGGTAACCGCGATAGGCGAAGAAGTCGTCCCAGTAGGAGTGGACGGGGTTCGCGTACCCCTCGTGGCTGATCGAGGGCAGCAGGAGGCCGAAGAACCGCTCTTGCTCGGGGGTTCGCCAGGCGGCGGCCCGCCGCCCGGCGCGCAGGGAGTCCAGGTGGGCCACCGTGGCTTTCACGCGCGGCCACATCTGCTCGACCAGCGCGCGGTCGCCGGTGAACCGGTAGTACTCGGCAATCAGCCACAGGAACTGGCCGTGGCTGTCGTTCTCGGTCACCGGGTCGGGACCGCGGGCGTCGGCGCAGCAGGGCACCTTGCCGTTCTCGTACTGGAACGGGGCGAACCATTCGATGAAATCGCGCACCACCTCGGGCTGCCCGAGCCGCAGCAGCGCCGAGGAGGTCAGCGACCCGTCACGGATCCACGAGCGATCGTAGTTGCGGGAGCCGGGCTGGATGGCCGCGCCGTCGCGATTGACGAGGATCCAGCCGAGCTGCGCCCGCAGCGTCTCGACGACCTCGCGCGCCGACGGGGGAAGCGCAAGGACCGGGCGGTCGAGCTTGGACCGCCAGGCGCGAATCGCGCTCGCCTGGGCTTCCTCGGGTCGAATCCGCGACCAGGACGGGTCCGGCGGCTCGCGGAGGGGCACGATCAGGTCGACTTCGCGCGAGGCTCCCGGCTCGATGCGCAGCGGGTAGGCCAGGGCGGCCGAGGCGAGCCCGCGGCGGTCAGCCGCGGAATCGCCCGGCGGCAGGCGGCCTTGGCGCAGGTGCTCGACGATCTCCCCCTGGTCGAAGCTCGTGGCACCGAAGTCGGAGGGCTCGGCGAGCGAGACGAAGCCGTGTTCCCGGTTGACACGCACCACCGAGCCTGAGCGGGCGACCGAGGTAATCCGAGCCACGCCTCCCGCCGCGCCGACGTTCTGCCAGGGCGGGTTCACCTGGAACGGACGCAGCGCCAGGAAGAGCGTGGCGCGGAGCGGGTGGCCGCCGAGATTCCGCACGCGATAGCGCGCGAGGACGCCCGGATGCGCGGTGTCGCCGATCGCCACCGCGGTGACGGTGAGCTCGATCGGCGGGTGCCGCCAGCGTACCGTCGGGATGGGCAAGTCGCCCCCTTCGAGGTAGCTCTCCGCCGCGACGTCGGCCCAGGTGAGGAGCCGCCCGGCCACGGAGACGAAGGGCTCGATCGAAGGCATGCGCTTGCCGGTCTCGAGGGTACCGTCCTCGCTCAGGAGCGCTTCCTCTCGGCCCCCGTCCAGGCCCACCACCGCCCACAGGCACTGCTCGCCGACGTAGGGACGCGGCAGGCTCCCCCGGGGGAGGCGCCCGGCGAGCGCGCCGAAGAACGCTTCGGGGGTGGCCGACCACTCGACCGACTCCAGCTGGACCCGGCGCAGAGCGATGACTCCGGCCGCCGGGGGGCCCAGCGCCCGCACGCGGACCTGGCGGGTCTCGGTCTCGGGCAGGGCGATCGGGTCGCTCCCTCCGTTGCCACCCCGCACCGTGTCGCCCGGAAACCATTCATGGCCGTCGAGCGAAAGCTCGACGACGTAGTTCGCGAGGAAGCGGCGAGGCTCCCAATCGAGCGTCAGCCCGCCGATCTCGCGCGGGGCCCCCAAGTCGAGAGCGAACCACGGCACGGTGTCGCCCTTGGCACTCCACCAGCCTCGACCCTCGAGCGCCCGGGCGGGCTCGTGGCCCACGGTCGACGACGAGGCCCGGGCCGCGATCCGGGGGGCGGTCGAGTCCGGCGCCAACGGCTCGAGCTCGAGATCGTCGATCCACACCGAGCCGCTCCCGCCCGCCCCGGCGGTGACCGCGAACTCGATGAACGCCACGTGACGCAGCTCGCCGCCGCCGGCCGGCCCCCAGGCGAAGCGGATCTGGCGGCGGCGCGAGCGAAAGACCTGCCATTGGCGCGGGAACTCGAGGTCGCGCCGCACGTGCCACCAGACGTTCTGGCCGGTCGAGTCGACCAGCTTGAACTCCAGATGGTTGACCGGTAGCTCGCCGCGCACGCGGAAGCGGAAGACGTAGTCCGCCGGCAGATCGAGCGAGACCGCCCGGCGCGCCACCGCGTAGCCGGTGCCGCGGGTGAAGCGGACGTCGAGCCTCAGCGCCCGCCCGTGGAGTCCGTCGTCCGAGCCGAGCGCGAGGCTGACGCCCTCGGACGGATGCGCCGACCAGGCCGAGGCCTGCTCGAAGTCGTCGACCACGATCGGGCCGGCGGGCACGATGGCCACCGTGCGGGCACCGACATCACCCCGCCCGGCGGCGCCGGTCACGGTCGCCAGCGCCAGGAGCAGCGCCGCGGCACGAGCGCGAAGGGGACTACGCTCAGCTTGGAAACACCCGAGGCGCTCCGCGAGACTCCCGACAGCGCGACCGGCAGGAGCCGGCGCGCGTCGGCGGGTCAGGGAGCGAAGCCAGGAGGGCGGAGCGCACCCGCAAGCGGGTACCCGGTCTCGTGGGAGCGCCTCGGGCGTTTCCAAGCCGTGGCTACCCCTTCAGGCCGCCGACCAGCAGGCCGCGCACGTAGTGCCGCTGCAGGACGAGGAAGACCCCCATCACCGGGGCCACGGTGAGCACCGCGCCGGCCATCATGAGCTCGGTGTCCTGAACGTGCTCCCCGGACAGATTGGCGAGGGCTACCGGCAGCGTGTAACGCGCGTCGTCGCTGAGCACGATGAGCGGCCACAGGAAATCGTTCCAGCTCGAGAGGAAGATGAAGATGGCGAGCGTGGCCATGATCGGGCGCAGCAGCGGCACCACGATCCGCCGGAAGACGCTCCATTCGCTCGCCCCGTCCATGCGGGCGGCGTCCAGCAGGTCGCGCGGGATGCCGAGCGCGTATTGGCGCACCATGAAGATGCCGAAGATCGGCGCCATCATTGGAATCATCACGCCCGCGACGGTGTTCACGAGCCCCATCGCCTTGAGCAAGAGGAACAACGGCAGCATCCCGACCTGGGCAGGAATGAGCATCCCCATCACGAGCCCGCGGAACACCCGATCCCGGCCCTTGAACTCGAGCCGCGCGAACGCATACCCGGCCATGGCGCACAGCAGCACGCAGATCAGCGTCGAACCGATCGCGATCATCAGGCTGTTGCCCAGGTAGCGCGCCAGGTCCAGGCGGCTGAACAGGGTCCGGTAGTGCTCGAGCGTGGGCGCGCTGGGCAGCAGGCGCGGGGGCAGCTCGTTGGCCTGGCCGGTGGGCATGAACGAGGCGGAGAGCATCCACAGCAGCGGCGTGGCGGTCGCGATCGCCCCGAGCGCAAGCAGCCCGTTGACCACCAGCGCGGGCAGGCGGCGTCTCATGCGGTGCGCTCCCGCTGCAGCCGGAGCTGCACCAGGGTGGCAAGCAGCATGATCACGAACAGGATGAACGCGATCGCCGCCGCGTGACCCATGCGCCACCAGCGGAAGCCCTCCTCGTACATGAGCAGCACGACGCTGGTGGTGCTCTTGAGCGGCCCGCCCTGGGTCATGACGTAGGGCTCGGCGAAGAGCTGGAACTGCTCGATCATGGTCATGATCGATACGAACAGGAAGGTGGGCGCCAAGTTGGGCAGCGTGACGTGCCGGAAGCGCGCCCACCCGCCGGCGCCGTCGAGCGACGCCGCCTCGTACAGCTCGTCGGGGATGGTGCGCAGCCCGGCGAGGAGAATGAGCATGTCGTAGCCGAACTTCTTCCACACCGAGAGCACGACGATCGCCGGCATCGACCAGCGCGGGTCGCCCAGCCAGTCGATCGGCCCGATGCCAACCAGCCCCAGCGCGTGATTGATGAGCCCGTAGTGCGGGTGGTAGAGGTAGCGCCACACCACCGCCATCGCCACCAGCGTGGTGACGACCGGCACGAAATACAGCGAGCGGAAGAAGCCGGGCGCGCGGGCCAGCCGCGAGTTGACCAGCACCGCCGCCGCCAGCGAGACCGCGACCGTGAGCGGGCCCCCCACCAACACGAAGAACAACGTGTTGCGGAGCGCGATCCAGAACACCGGGTCGGTGAACACGCGCGCGAAGTTTCCGACGCCCACGAACCGCGCCGTGTCGGGCGAGGCGATGGCGTAGATGTCGAAGTCGGTGAGGCTCAGCGCCAGCCCGGCAATCACCGGCACGAAGAAGAACACGAAGATGAGCGTGAGCGCCGGGGCGACGAACCACCAGCCCGCCACCCCCTGCCCGCGCGTGCCGGTTCCGGTCACCGGCTGGCCTCCTGCCGGCGCGCGGCCAGCCAGCGCCGTTTCTCGAGCAGGCGGTCCACCTCGCGGTCGAGCGCCGCCAGGGTCGAGTCGGCCGACGCGCCGCCCCGCACCACCTGTTCGGCGTAGTCGCGCAGCCGGTTGGCGATCAGCTCCCACTCGGGCACCGTCGGCATGGCGACCGTGCGCGTGAGTTGCTCTCCGAACGCGCGGATGCGCGGGTCGCCGGTGAGCGCGCGGTCGCGCCACGCCTCGACCCGCGCGGGTAGGTCGCCGGTCAACCGGTAGAAGCGGAGCTGCTGATCCGGCCGCGATAGGAACTCGACCAGCCGCCAGGCCTCCGGCTTGTGGCGCGAGCCGCGGAACACCACCAGGCTCGATCCGCCGGCCATCGACGCCCCGCTCGCCGGTCCATCGGGTCCTGGCATCGGCGCGGTCGCCCACGCGTCTTGGAGCTCGGCCGGCAGCCGGCGCTCGAACTCGCCCAGGATCCAGGGGCCGCCGATATAGGTGGCGAAATAGCCACGCGCGAACTCCTGATAGATGTTCGCGATCTCGTTGTTGCGCAGCGGCGGGGCGAGATCGTCGCGGTAGAGGCTGGCATAGAATGCGAACGCGCGGCGGAACTCGGGCTGCGAGAAGGCGCCGCGCGTGCCGCCGTCGGCCAGGAACCGCGAGCCCGTGGCGAGTCCCAGGATCAGCAGGGGCTCGTACTCGTTGGGCGGCAGGAACAGGGCGTAGCCGGTCCGGCCGGCCCGCCGTTTGACCGCCGCCAGGGCCGCCCGCCACCCTTCCCAGGTGTCCGGCATGCGGTCGTATCCCGCGCGGGCAAACAGGTCACGGCGATAGAACAGCAGGCGCGTGTCGACGTACCAGGGCACGCCGAGCACCACTCCCTCGATCACGTTGGTGTCCCAGATCCCGGGGAAATAGGCGGCCGCGTTCGCCACCGACGGGGCGAGCCGCGGGTCGAGCGGCTCGAGGGCGCGCAGTGCGGCGAACTCGGCGATCCAGGTGTTGCCGAGCTGGGCCAGGTCCGGCGTGGCGTCGCCCACGAACGCGGTGAGGAGCTTCTCGTGGGCCGCCGACCACGGAATCTGCTGCACCCGCACTCGCACGCCGGGGTTCTCGCGCTCGAAGTCGCGCACCAGCTCGCTCACCACTTCGCCTTCCCGTCCCATCGCCCAGAAGCGAAGCGTGATCGGCGCGGCCGAGCGGTGGGTGCAGCCGGCGAGGGCGAGCGTCACCAGGGCGATTTTCGCGACCCGCGCGCGCAGCGTCGCTGGCATCATCGCTCTCCGGGAACCGAATCGAGCCAGCCTCCGGTGAAGCCCGCGCGGCGGAGTCCTCGCACCAGGTGCCGATTCCGGCGCATCACTCGCCAGACCAGTCCGCTGCGGTGGTTCTCGATCATCGCCAGGATCGGGCCCTGGTCGATCCCGAGGTAGTCGGTGTCGAACCATCCTCGCAAGGAGTCCACGCGCCCATGATGGACGGGGATCGGCCGACGCAGGGTGGGATTGAGGGCATCGACGAAGCCGTAGCGGCCGAACAGGAGGTCCCCATAGGTTTCCCGCATCGCCACGATTGTCGGCACCACGATTTCCGGGGCGAAGGCAATCGAGGCGGCGACCGCGGTGGGCGCCACCGTGCCGTCGTCGACGACCTCCGTGAACGACGCGCCCCGGGCCGCATAGGTGCGGAAGGCGCGCGAGCGCCCGTCGATCTCGACGGTCTGGTCCACGGGCCCGTCGCAGGCGCTCAGCCCCCACAGGCCAGGCCCGTACCCCCTGAAGGAACCAGGGTTCTCGATCGCATAGGCACGTTGGGCCAGCGCGGCGCGACGGGAGTTCTCGAAGTAATCGAGGCCTCGAGCCCCCATGTAGGCGTCGCGAATGCCGCGGAAGTCGATCCACACGTGCGAGTACTGGTGCCCGAACAGGGGCGCAAACCCGAGATGCTCCTGGCCGTGGAAGCGGCCCCAGATGTATCCGCCGGTCCAGGTCTCCCAGGTGTCGGCGCCGACCGAGTACTTCGGCGCGCCCAGCGCGAGCACCTGCAGGATCATCGCCTCGCTATAGCCCCGCCAGTCGTAGGGCAGGTGCCCAGACCCCGGGGTCCAGCCATGGCAGATCGCCGGCGGGCGAACCTGCGCCCACCGCCAGTCCACCCGCGCGTAGAGCGACTCCGCCAAGGCCCGGATCTCCCCCTCGACGGGATCGCGGCGGTCGAAGAACGACTGGGAGAACAGCACTCCGGCGAGGAACAGGGCGGTGTCGATGGTGGACAGCTCCACGTCGCCGAACCGCTGGCCGGTCACGGGGTCCAAGAAGTGGTAGAAGAAGCCGCGGTAGCCGGTCGCGCCCCGGGCGGCGGTGTCCTGGGGCGCACGCCAGAAGAAGCGGAACGTGGCGAGCGTGCGCGCGGCGGCCTGGCGACGCGTGATCCAGCGGCGCTCGGAGCCGATCGGGTAGGCGGTCAGGGCGAAGCCGGTGGCGCTCACGCTGGCGAACGATCGGGTCGGCCACCGGTCGGGCGTGAGCCCGGTGCGCGGATCGGTGCGTTCCCAAAACCAGCGAAACGTCCGCACGGCCAGCGTGTCGAGCAAGGAAGCTTCCCGCGCCGGCACCGCGGGTCCTGGGCCCCCGGCCCTGGCCTCCTCGACCCCCAGCAGCAGCACCATGAAAGCCGCGGCGAGGCGCCACCGGCCGGGGGCCGGGGCAGGGTGGGGACGCACGGTGCTCGCCGCGCTCAGCGTCCGCGCAAGGGACCGGCACCCGACCGCGCGCGCCCCCCCCAGGTCGACCCACAGGAGCCGCGTACCACCAGCGAAGTCGGCAGCACCTCGTGGTGCCAGTGCTTGCCCACCGCGGAGCGATCCACGCTCAGCAATCGACCGACGGCGCGCTCCCCGAGACGGAACGGGTCGACGCGGACCGTGGTGAGCGGTGGGTTGAGGTAGCGGGACATCGCGATGTCGTCGAATCCCGCCACGGCGACGTCCTCGGGGACCCGGATCCCGGCATCGCTGAGGGCTCCCATGACTCCGATGGCCATGTAGTCGTTGGCCGCGAACACCGCCGTCACCGGGGTCGCCAGCGCGCACAGCCGCGAGCCCCCTTCGTAGCCCGACGGCTCGGTGAAATCACCGGGAATCTCGAGCTCCGGCTCCGACGGAGCACCGGCGTCCCGCAGCGCCGCGCGGTAGCCCGCCAACCGCTGCTGGGCGTCGATGTTGCGTAGCGGGCCCATGATCGTGGCGATGCGTCGATGCCCGAGACCGAGCAGATGCCGCACCACGGCGTAGGCCCCGTCGTAGTTGGCGATGCTGATGGTGTTGCAACCCTCCACACCGACACCGGGATCGATCAGCAGGAGTGGGAAATCGGTGGTCGTGGCCTGGATGGCGGCCCGCGCGTCGACGTCGGGAGCCATCACGATCAAGCCATCGATGCGTCCGCGCATCGTGTGGAGCGCGGCGAGGAGCTGCTCGGCGTCGGCGTGGGAGCTCGACACGAGCAGGTGGAAACCTGCCTGGCGCACCGAGCTGTCCATCCCCCGCAGCACCTCCGAGAAGAACTCGCCGAACAGGTCCGGAAGCAGTACGCCGATGACGTGCGTGCGACTGGTGCTCAGGCTGCGGGCCGCGCCGTTGGGAAAGTAGTTGAGACGAGCCGCCACTTCGCGGACATGGGCCCGTGTCGACTCGCTGACGGCCGCGCTGTTGTTGAGCACGCGAGACACGGTGGCGACCGACACGCCGGCTTCTCGAGCTACATCCTTGATCGTGGCCATGTTCCGCGTTCCCAGGCCCGAGCCGGGGGGAAGCGCAGCCATTCCGGGCGGCTCGGTTCCCCAGCCGTGAAAACGATTACGCAGACCGGGCCGCCCGTCAAGCGGAGGCGATCCGCCCGGGGCCGAAGCCCCGGGAGCCCCGGTCAGTCGATTGCCCTGCTGCTCTCCGGGTCGAACCAGTGCAGCTTCTCGAAGCGAAAGTGGAGTTTCGCCTTCTCGCCCTGTGCGGGACCCGCCTCGCCGGCGACCCGCGAGGTCACCGGGCCTGCCGGCGTGTTCCAGTAGAGCAGCACCTCGTTTCCGAGCGGCTCGCGCACCTCGAGTGCCGCTTCCAAGAAGCTCCCCGGTCCGGTCTCCTCGAGCGTGAGATCCTCGGGCCTGACGCCGAGCAGCACCGCCCGGCCCCGGAACTCCGCCAAGCCGGCCGGTGCCGGCCGCGGGGTGAACGCCGGCGCCCGATCGAGCGACACCGATCGATCTTCGCGGATCGAGACGGTGACGAAGTTCATCGGCGGGCTGCCGATGAACCCCGCCACGAACTGATTCGACGGTCGCTGATACAGGGTGCGTGGGTCGGCGAGCTGCTGGAGCACGCCGTCCTTGAGAACGGCGATCCGCTCGCCGAGCGTCATCGCCTCCACCTGATCGTGGGTCACGTAGACCATCGTCGCCTCGAGCCGCTGATGCAGCCGATGGATCTCGCCCCGCGTCTGAACCCGCAGCTTGGCGTCCAGGTTCGAGAGCGGCTCGTCGAACAGGAACACCTGCGGGTGTCGCACCATCGCCCGTCCGAGCGCCACGCGCTGCCGCTCGCCGCCCGACAGCTCGCGCGGCTTGCGCCCGAGCTTGCTCTCGAGCCCGAGCACCGAGGCCGTTTCGCGCACCGCGCGCTCGATCTCCGGCCGGGGTTGCTTGCGCAGCGTGAGCCCGAAGGCCATGTTCTCGAACACGGTCATGTGCGGATAGAGCGCGTAGTTCTGAAACACCATGGCCACGTCGCGTTCTTTGGGCGGGAGGTCGTTGACCCGGCGGTCGCCGATCCGGATCTCGCCTTCCGTAACTTCCTCGAGACCGGCGATCATCCGCAGCAGGCTGGACTTGCCACACCCGGACGGGCCGACCAGAACGAGCAGTTGGCCGCTGGTCACGGCGAGGCTGACACGATCTACGGCGCGGTGGTCGCCGCCGTAGACTTTGGATACCGTGACGAGTTCGAGGCCGGGCATGAAGGACCCGCGGACCGCGCTCGCGGCGCGGTGCGATCGGTCCCGGCAAGCTAACCAAACGCGAAGGCGAACGCAATGCGGGAGGGGAAGCGATGGGCATTCTCGAGGGCAAGGTCGCGGTGGTGACGGGCGGCGGCCGGGGGATTGGCCGCGGCATCGTCGAGGCGCTGGCGGCGGAGGCAGCCACCGTGGTGCTCACCGCGCGTCGCGCCGAGGCGGCCGACCAGGCGGCACGCCAGATCGGCGGCAAGACGCTGGGCCTGGTTTGCGACGTGCGCCGCCCCGATCAGGTGGCGGGGCTGTTCGAGCAGGTGGCGCGCGCCGCCGGCGGCACCGACATCTTGGTCAACAACGCCGGCATCGGCCTCTTCGCGCCGGTCGGGGAGATGAGCATCGAGGACTGGCAGGCCGTGATCGAGACCAACCTCAACGGCGTCTTCTACTGCTGCCACGAGGCGATCCCGCAGATGAAGCGGCGCGGCGGCGGCTACATTTTCAACATCTCGTCGCTGGCGGGCAAGAACGCGTTCCCCCATGGAGCCGCCTACAACGCCAGCAAGTTCGGGTTGAACGGCTTCAGCGAGGCGCTGATGCAGGAGGTCCGCTACGACGGCATCCGCGTCTCCTATCTCATGCCGGGGAGCGTGGCGACCGAGTTCGGACGCGGCGCCGCGGCCAAGCAGGGCTGGGCGCTCACCCCCGCGGACGTGGCGGCCGTGGTGCTGGACCTGTTGCGGTCGCCGGGGCACGCGCTCTACAGCCGGGTCGAGATGAGGCCCAGCAGGCCGCCGCGGAAGTAGCGCCGGGGAGCTTCGCCAGGCCGAGCGTCGAGCACTGGTCGGACGAATGCACGCGTCGGTCGACTTGGCGCTGGCCGCCGGTTGAGGGACCGAGGGCCGCCGCGGTACTTTGCAGGGCGAAAGCGCCCCGGGGAGGGCTTCCCCGGGCGTTGGCATGGACGTACCCGATCTCCCTGCTCTTGGGCCCCGAGGCCCGATCACCCGAGGAGGACCCGTGAACCGCTGGCGCCCCATCCTGCTCATCGTGGCCACGCTCGCCACCCCGGCCGCTCCGGCGCTCGGCGCCACGGCGTCCGGCGCGGCGATGGCCGACGATGCCCCGTTCTGGACCGGCCGCCCGAACGCCGCCACCTTCGCCAAGCTCGGCGACGCGCGGATCGCCAAGGCCAAGGCGGCCATCGCGCGCATGCTCGCCGTCAAAGGTCCGCGCACCGTGGGGAACACGCTGCGCCCTTACGACGACGCGACGCTCGAGCTCGACGCGGCGAGCTCGCAGGCCGGACTGATGGAGAACGTGCACCCGGACTCGCTGCTGCGCGCCACGGCGGAGAAAGTCAGCCAGAAGGTCTCCTCGTATGTCACCGAGCTGTCCCTGAACCGCAAGGCCTACGACGCGCTCAAGGCGATCGACCTCGGCAGCGTCGACCCGACGACGAGGTTCTACGTCGAAAAAGAGCTGCGGGACTTCCGGCTCGCGGGCGTCGACAAGGACGACGCCACGCGGACCAAGCTCAAGACCCTGCGAGACGAGCTGGTCAAGATCGGCCAGGAGTTCGACCGCAACATCCGCAGCGACGTCCGCACCATCCGGGTGGCGAGCGCGGCCGAGCTGGACGGCCTGCCGGCGGACTTCATCGCCAACCACAAGCCGGGGGCCGATGGCCAGATCACGCTCGACATCAACTACCCCGACTATCTGCCGGTGATGTCGTACTGCAAGAGCGATGACGTTCGTCACCGCCTCTACATGGAGTACAACAATCGGGGCTATCCCAAGAACATGGAGGTGCTGGACCGCATGCTGGCCCGGCGTTACGAGCTGGCGAAACTGCTCAGCTACGAGGAGTGGGCCGACTACATCACCGCCAACAAGATGGTGGGCAACGCCCAGAACATCCGGGATTTCATCGACAAGATCGTTGCGGCGTCGGGACCGCGCGCGGAACGCGAATACCGGGTGCTCCTGCAGCGCAAACAGAAAGACGTGCCGGACGCGCATCAGGTCAACTTCTGGGAGTCGACCTACTGGTCGGAAATGGTCCGCAAGTCGGAGTACGACTTCGACGCACAAACGGTGCGGCCCTACCTGCCCTACGAGCGGGTCAAGCAGGGGGTGCTCGACCTGACCAGCACGCTGTTCGGCGTGACCTTCCGCCGGGTGCCGGACGCTCCGGTCTGGCATCCCTCGGTGGAGTGCTGGGAGATGTCGGAGGACGGCAAGCGGGTGGGCCGCTTCTACCTCGACATGCACCCCCGCAAGGACAAGTACAACCACGCCGCGCAGTTCGACATCCGCACCGGGGTGGCCGGTCGCCAGATCCCCGAGGCCGCGCTGGTGTGCAACCTGCCCGGGGGCGAGGCGGGTGATCCAGGCCTGGTCGAGCACGACGACCTGGTCACCTTCCTGCACGAGTTCGGCCACCTGATCCACACCCTGTTCGCCGGCCGCGGACCGTGGTGCGGCGTGGGCGGGATCCGCACCGAGCACGACTTCGTCGAGGCGCCTTCGCAGATGCTCGAGGAGTGGGCCTGGGACCCGGCCACGCTGGCGACCTTCGCCAGGCACTACCAGACCGACCAGCCGATCCCAGCCGACTTGGTCAAGCAGATGAAGAAGGCCCACGACTACGGCGAGGGGCTCCGGGTGCGGCGCCAGATGGTCTACGCGGACGTGTCGCTGTCCTGCTACAACCGCGATCCGGCCGGGCTCAAGACCGACGAGCTGATCAAGGATCTGGTCGGCAAGTACCAGCCCTATCCGTTCGTGGAAGGCACCCATTTCCAGTGCGCCTTCGGTCACCTCGACGGCTACTCGGCCGTCTACTACACCTACATGTGGTCCCTGGTGATCGCCAAGGACATGTTCAGCCAGTTCGATCGCGAGCACATGCTCGACCCGACGATGGCGACGCGCTACCGTAACGCGGTGCTGGCGCCGGGCGGCTCCAAGCCAGCGGCTCAGCTGGTCGAGGATTTCCTGGGGCGCCCATTCAACTTCTCGGCCTACGAGAAATGGCTCAACCAGGAGGACGGCGGGAAGACTTCGCTCAAGTAGCGCCGGGCTGCGCGGCCCGTGGCCGAGTCACCGCTCGGCCACGGGCCGCGGGCCTGAAAGGCTCTCCGTCCCCACGGCGTCAAGCGGTGGCTCCCGGGATCAGTCGATGTTGGGCACGTAGGGATAGATCTCGTCCGCGATCCAGTAACACTCGATGAACAGCGCCAGCAGCGTTCCGGCGAGCCACAGACTCGAGCGCCAATGGCGCCAGCCCCTTCCCGAGACCGACCCTGGCACCAGGAGCTCGACGACGTACACCGCGCAGTAGCAGCCGTTCGCGAGCGACGCAAGGACGGCGAGCGGGGGAATCGATTGGGGGATGAAGGCCGGCCGGAAGTGAGGCCAGGTCCAAACGACCCAAACACCCGCCTCGGCGGTCAACGCCAGGTTGTACAGGAGGCGGCGAGACTCCCAGTATCGAACCGTGCCCTTGGGGATCGCTCGAAGCGGGGTCGAGGGTGGAGGAATCGGGACGGACCCACCGGACCTGGATCGCGTCACGGGCCCACCCCCGGAGCCCCGTCCCCTCGCGCGGACGACATCTTCAGAGTCCGAGAAGCGTTTTCTTGTGCAGCAGGCTGTTCTCATGGGCGACGATGAGCTGGTAGTCCCACGCTTGGTCCCGGATCAGTAGCCGGAGATCGCGCGCCCCCTGCGGCACCTCGAACGAGAGGATCGCTCGGAAGGATTCGCCCGGCCGGAGCGGCTTCAGCAGCGCCGCCCCGCCGACGTCGAAGCCACGCTCGGACGCAATGCGGACGGGCGGAAAGCTCCGACCGGTTCCGTCGACCAAGTCGAAGCTGCGCCGCTCGGGCGCCAGCGTGGCATCCTTGTGGCGCCACGGCGCCGTCGTCCGCTCGTCGAAGCGCACCCGGATCGTGACCTCGAGACGCCGACCGCCGGACATGGCCGGTCGGGCGCGGGTCGCCAAAGGAAGGACCCGCACGTCGGCCACCGAGTAGGCCAGGTGGCAATCGGGCTCGCAGAAGTACTTTTCCTCTCCTCGCACCAACGTCTGCTCGCGGCTCGCGATCGAGAGGCCGAGCAGCGTCAGGCCGTAGGCTCCCGCAACGCTCGCGCCCACCCCGGCGGCCGCCGCGGCCAGCAGGCGCCTGTGTTTCACCATCGCCACCCCGGCCACCAGCGCCGAGCACGCAACCAGGAATCCCGTGGCCAGCACCGCCAGCGCCGAGGCATGGGAGACGAGTCCGGGGTCGAGGCCCGGGATCACGCTCATGTTGGTGCCCATGGCACTCCTCCAACCGGGGGCTGCCGATCGACGTCCCACCCTGGAGACCGGCTCGCGCCGCCGGGGTCCGTGAACGAGGGCAGCCTAGCACGAAGTACTTTGCCATGCAAAGCGATTCAAGTCTGGACGGACCCGCAACCCAACCGTCCGCGAAGCTCCGGCACGCCGCCCGGCGGTTGCAATCGCCACCTCGGCGCTGGATTCTGTGGCCGTGCGCTCGGTGGCCCAACATTTGCCGCGGCGTCGAGGTGCGGCCGTCCTCCCGCCCGGCGCTCCCTGGATCCGAGTGAACGCGCCGCCCTCGCCACGACTCGAGCGCTGGGCGCGGCGCGCGGCGTGGATCGTATGGGCGTTGGCCGGCGCCTTGCTCCTGTGGATGGCATTCGGTCCGCACGACGTCGCCGACAATTACACCGAGACCGATTTTCTCGGCGGCTACGTCCAAGGGGCTCAGGCCATCCAAGCCGGCCATCTCGATCCCGCCCGGTACGCGGTCGTTGGACCGGTGTACGAGATCACCCTGGCGCTGATCGGGTTCCTCTCCCGGGACTTGTGGGTGGCCGGCAAGCTGATCTCGGTGGCAGCCGCGTGGGGCACGCTGCTCTTCTGGTTCCTGCTGCTCGAGCGTCGCGTCGGTGCGGTCGCGGGGCTCTGGACCCTGTCGTTCCTAGCCGTGAATCCGATTCTGGTGCGCTACGGTTCCTCCACCACCACCGACGCGCTGGCGACCCTGGTACAAGCCGCAGCGCTGCTGGTCCTGTTCGGCCGCTCGGGCCGGTGGACCCCGCTGTGGGCGGGTCTGCTGACCGGCGTCGCGGTGCTCACCCGCTACAACGCGATCTACCTACTTCCCATCGCGCTGGCGAGCGAAGCCTGGCGACCCTCATCGGGATCGGCCTCGCGGCGTCGGGTCGCGGCCCTGTTCCTCGCCGGCTTCGCGAGCTTGACCGTGCCCTGGCTCGCCCGATCGATCGCCTGGGGCCATTGGCCAGGCGAAGGGTTGTTCCACAACGTCGCCTTCGACGTGTTCGGCCGCGGCCAAGGGGTCTCGTGGGACGAGTATCAGACTCGCCTGGGGCCGCAGTTCGGATCGCTGTGGGACGTCGTGGGCCACGATCCCGCGGGGTTGTTGCACCGATGGCTCGACAATCTCCATCGCCACGTGCTGCTCGACATGGAGCGGTTGTTGGGCTGGCCGGCGGCGATCGCTTGCGCGGTCGGGCTCGTGCTCTCGCTCGCGGACGGAAGTTGGCGGCGGCTGCTCCCGCTGTGGGCGGCGGGGGCGCTGCTCTACGCCACCTTGGTCCCGGTGTTCCACTCCGAGCGGTACTCCCTGCCCCTGGCGCCGATCTACCTGACGCTGGCGGGGGCCGCCGTGGCCTCACCCCGGGTCGCGTTCTCGGTCCGGGGCTGGCCAGTGCCACTCAAGTGGGCGCTGGCATCGGGGGCGCTGATGGCCTCGGCCCTCGGCAGCGCGGCCTATCAGCGCCGGGTGATCGACGACCTGCCGCGCGAGGTCAGGTCGGCGGCCGCCACGCTGCGCGCCGCGGCCCAGCCGGGATCGCGGGTGCTGGCCCGCAAGCCCCACATCGGCTTTTACTCGGGGCTCATCCAGGTTCCATTCCCGACGCTGCGCACCCTCTCCGAGCTCGCCGCCTTCTGCCGCCGCGAGCGAGTCGAGTTCATCTACTTCTCGTCGCCGGAGGCCGAGCTGAGGCCCGAGTTCACCTACCTGCTCGACCCCGAAGCCGACGTCCCGGGACTCATCCCGCTCCGCTTCTCGGCCCCGAGGCCCGCCCGGCTCTATCGTGTCGAGCCCGAGTTCGGGGCCACACCGGCCTGGTTCGGCGACGACTCGCTGCGGACGCTGCGCGTGGTGCGATCGCTCGGCTCGATCGGAGCCCCGATGTGGCGCGCGGCGCTGGTCAGCGGGCTCTACGCCCTCGACCAGAAGGACTTCGAAGCGGCCGCCAGGCACTTCGCCATCCTCGTCCGCGTGCGCCCCGATTTCGCCCAGGGGTACTTCCTGGCCGGCGAGGCGTATCGAAACCTGGGCGAGCTCGACGCCGCGGCCGACGCCTACACGCGCGCGATCGGGCTCGACCCGAGCCGCCTGGATGCCCGCGTGGGGCTGGGCTGGGTGAGCCTCCGCGGCGGAAACCTTACCGCCGCGGCCGGCGCGTGGCGTCCGGTCGTGACCTCGGTGGGTGACCCCGCCACCCTGCGTGCCATGGCGCAGGTCTTCGACCGGGTCGGGGACGAGGAGGCGGCGCGCCTGGCGCGCGAGACCCTCTCTCACCGTGCCTCGCCGACCGGTGGTCCCTGAGCCGGATGCGCGGAGGGTCGGGCCGGCGCTCAACCGGCGCGGCTGCTCTCTCCGGGCCGCACCGTGCCGGCCAGCTCGTCGGCGTGGAAGGACGAGCGCACCAACGGGCCACTGGCGCAGTTCTCGAACCCCAGCTCGAGCGCGCGCGCTCCCCACCAGCGGAACTTGTCGGGATGCACATACTCGATCACCGGCAGGTGATGGGGGGTGGGCCTCAAGTACTGGCCGATGGTGAGCAGCTCGCAACCATGGGCGACCAGGTCCGCCAGCGTCTGGGTCACCTCGTCGTCGCGCTCGCCCAGGCCCAGCATGATGCCGGACTTGACCTTGATCCCGGCGTGGCTCTCGGCCACCCGCCGCAGTAGCTCCAGCGAACGATCGTAGCGGGCGCTGGGCCGAACCAGGGGATGCAGGCGCTCGACCGTCTCGACGTTGTGGTTGACGACATCGGGCCGGGCCTCGATCACGCGCTCGAGATCGTCGGCATGGCCGCGGAAGTCCGGGATCAGCACCTCGATCATCGTGTCCGAGCGCCGGCGGATCTCGCGGATCACCGCGGCGAAGATCGTGCTGCCGCCGTCCTTCAGGTCGTCGCGTGCCACCGAGGTGATCACGGTGTGCTTCAGACCCATCGCCGCGACCGCTTCCCCCACCCGGCGGGGCTCGTCCCAGTCGACGAAACCGTTGGGCTTGCCCGGGCCCACCGCGCAGAAGCCGCAGCGCCGGGTGCAGAGGTCGCCCAGGATCATGACCGTGGCGGTGCCGCGCGCCCAGCAGTGACCCAGGTTGGGGCAGCGGGCCTCCTCGCACACCGTATGGAGCCCTTGCCGGCGCAGCAGCGCTCGGGTGTCGGCATAGGCTCCGGTGCCCGGAAGCTGGACCTTGAGCCACTCGGGCAGCCGGCGGAAACCTGGGCCCTGCGACTCCGCCCCGAGGCCCACGCCGGCACCCGAGGCGCAGCCTCCGAATCTGCGCGTCAGCGGCAACCGCTCGGGAACGGCGGGCCGCGGCGCGCCATAAACCCCGATCGCCGCGGCCCCAGGGTCGTTGGGTCCTGGATCGGGCACCGACCCCGGCCCGGCGCCCCCCGGGATCTCCGCCTCGGGCTCGTCGATCATCGCTAGTCCTTGGCCAGGGCCACTCGGCTCGGGCCGGGACGCCTCAAGCTCAGCATCCGGTCCAGCGCGACGCGCGCCTGGTCCTTGACCGCTTCGGGAACGCGCACCGCGTTGACCACGTGCCCCTCGGCCAGGTTCTCGAGCGCCCACAACAGATGCGCAGGATCGATGCGGTTCATGGTGGCGCACGGGCACACGTTCCTCTGCAGGGAGCGGACGCCCTGCTCGGGGTGCTCGAGCGCCAGACGATGCACCAGGTTGATCTCGGTGCCGATCGCCCATTGGGTGCCGGGGGGGGCGTTTCGGACCTGCTCGATGATGAACTCGGTCGAGCCTACCCGGTCCGCGTTTCGCACCACCTCGAACGGGCACTCGGGGTGTACCAGGACCTGGATTCGCGGCTCCTCGGCCCGCGCTTCCCGTACCTGCTGGAGAGTGAACTTGGTGTGCACCGAGCAGAAGCCCCGCCACAGGATCAGCCGCGTGTCGGGCCGGAAGCAGCCGGCGTTGGCGCGCTCCAGGTCCTCGGACCGGTAGTCCCATTCGGTCATCTGCTCGAGTGGCAGTCCCATCGCGAAGGCGGTATTGCGGCCCAGGTGCTGGTCCGGAAAGAAGAAGGCCCGCACCTTCTCCTGCCACGCCCATTCGAGCACCGCGCGCGCATTCGAGGAGGTGCAGACCACGCCGCCCCGCTGGCCGCAGAAGGCCTTCAAGGCGGCGCTCGAGTTCATGTAGGTGACCGGCACCATGGAGTCGCCGTGCGCCCGGGTCAGACGGTCCCAGGCCTCTTCGACATCCTCGCTCGCCGCCATGTCGGCCATCGAGCAGCCCGCCTTGAGATCGGGCAGGATCACAGTCTGGTGGGGCTGCCGCAGGATGTCCGCGGACTCGGCCATGAAGTGCACGCCGCAGAAGACGATGAACTCGGCCTCGGCCTGCCCCGCCGCGAGCTGCGAGAGCTTGAACGAATCCCCGCGGAAGTCGGCGAACTGGATCACGCTCTCGCGCTGATAGTGGTGCCCCAGGATCACCACGCGCTTGCCGAGGCGGCGCTTGGCGGCCCAGGTGCGCTCCTCGATCGTGGAGGCCGGCAGCGCGGCGTAATCGGCGAACGGACGCGCGCCGTGGACGGGTGAGGTGAGGGCGGTGGTCATCGGGTCTTAGGGCCCACGCCGGAGCCGCTACTCGAGCTCGGCGCGCTTGAGCGGCTGGCGGTTCGCGAACCCTCCTTCGAGGGTGTGCCAGTGGAGAATCTCGGCCTCGTCCAGCTTCCAGCACAGCAGCACCAGGCGATCGCCGGCCAGGGCATAGAAGTCCACCAGTCCCAAGTCGAGGTCCTTGACCAGGCCGCCACGGCGATGGACCGCCGCCACGCCGCGCGCGATGCGGTCGGCGAGCCGGGCGCGGCGCTGCTCCAAGGCGGTGAGCTCGACGGCATCGGGGTTCCCCGGCGAGGCCCCGGCGGCGGCGAGGCGGAGCACGTCTGCCCTCGCCTGCACCCGCTCGTACTCTCGCTTGGTCTCGACCACGCGGCCGAGGTCGTGTCGGATTTCGGCGACCAGCCGGTTCGCCTCCTCGACCGTGAAGATCTGGATCTTCACCCCTGTTCCTTTCGGGCGGCCGACTCCTCGGTTTCGAAGGATTGGCCGCAGCCGCACGAGCGCACCGCGTTGGGGTTGTGGATCGTGAAGCCGCTCGCCTGCAGCGACTCGACGAAATCGATCCGCACCCCGTCCAGGAGCTTGGCGCTCTCGGGATCCACCAGCACCTTGACGCCGTCGAACTCGCCCACCCAATCCCCGGCCTCGACCTGTGGGGCGAGCGACATGCCGTAGGAGTGGCCCGAGCAGCCTCCCTTCTGAACGAACACCCTGAGCCCCGCGACCGGCTCGGTCTGCTGGGTGATGATCTCGGAAAGCTTACGACTGGCCGCTTCGGTCAATGTCAACATGAGGATCCTCTCGTTCGGCGGGCCGCACCCGCAGGGTCACCCGACTCGGACCTTCGATGGAGCGGCCGGAATCGACTCCCCGCCATCGTGGCCCATCACCCGCGTCGCTCCCGGCGGGCCCACCCGGCCCGGGGACGGCCCAGGCCCAGCCGGCGTAGCCGAAGGTCCGGGCCACCGCCTCGGCCACCACCTCACGCGCCCGGGCCAGGGACGGGGCCCGGTCCCCCAGCCGGCTCTCCAGCGACGTCATATGGATGCCGCGCAGCCCGCAAGGGTGGATGAGATCGAAGAACTTCAAGTCCGGAGCCACGTTGAGCGCGAAGCCATGATAGCTCACCCAGCGCCGGACCGCGACGCCGACGGAGGCGATCTTCTCGCCCTCCGACCACACGCCGGTACGCCCCGGCACCCGTCGAGCCGGGACCCCAAAGGCCGCGAGCGCCTCCATCAGGGCCCGCTCGATGTCGCGGAGGAAGCGGCGCAGGTCGCGTTGCCGAGTATCAAGGTCGCAGATCAGGTAGCCCACCAGTTGCCCCGGGCCATGCCAGGTGAAGTCGCCCCCCCGGGCGACCTCGAACACCTCGATGCCGCGCTCCCCCAAGGTCCGGGCATCGGCGATCAGGCTCCCCGGTCGCCCGCCCCGCCCCACCGTGAGCACCGGCGGATGATCCGGGTAGAGCAGCCAATCCCCGGTCGCCCCGGCGGCGCGCGCTTCGACCAAGCGCTCCTGGAGCGCCAGAGCCTCGCGGTAGGGAGTCTCCCCCAGATGGCAAACCGAGAGGATCATGGACGCCCCCCCGAGGCTGGCGTGTCTTGCCCGGATGCCAGGCAGCGAGGAGCGAAGACCGCGTCGTATCCCGACCACGCTTCGCGTCGTGCCCGATACCTCGCAGGTCTGAGCGACGAGCTAACGCAGCAGCCGGTCATGACACGCCAGCCTCAGGCGTAGAACCAGAGCAGCTCCGGACGCT
>DASXTP010000154.1:0-3880 GCA_036505355.1 Candidatus Eiseniibacteriota bacterium
GCCTGAATCACCAGGCGGGGCCGTTCTCATTCGTGTGGAGGCTCTACGCCCTCCGGGCTCGGCGTCCGCCCCTCATATCGGGCAACCGTCGGGACCTGGGACAAGTACTTGTGGGCTGGGGAGCCTGTTGCCTTTTGTGTGACACGCCTGGTTTGGTCCTGGCTGGGGTCGGTGGGTGTTGGGAGGATCTGGGGGTGGCGAAGACGTATCGGCCGGTGGATCGTGCGCAGGAGTTTTTGTTGCCGCCGTCGATGGTGGACTGGCTTGCCGATGATCATCTGGTGTGGTTCGTGATCGCGGCGGCGGAGCGGCTGGACACGTCGCGGTTTCATGCGCGGGCGAGGCTGGGTGGGGTGGGCCGGCGGGGTTATGACCCGGACATGCTGCTCACGTTGTTCGTGTATGCGATGGCGCATGGGGAGTCGTCGTCGCGGCAGATCGAGCGGTTGTGTCACACGGATGTGGCGTTCCGGATCATCTGTGCCTCGGATGTGCCGGATCACACGGTGCTGGCCCGGTTCCGGAAGAACCACGAGCAGGCGTTGACCGATCTGTTGACCGAGTCGCTGGTGCTGGCCGCGGAGCTGGGGATGGTGTCGTTGGGGGTGGTGGCCTTCGACGGCACCAAGATCGCCGCGAATGCCAGCAAGGACGCGAACCGGACCGGGGCGCGGCTGCGCGAGCTCGCTGCCGGGTTCGTTGCCACGGTCGCTTCGACTGATGAGGCCGAGGACGCCTTGTTCGGCCAGGGCTCGCGGGGTGATGAGTTGCCGCCGGTGGTGCGTGATCGCACCGGTCGGGGTGAGCGGATCACGGCCGCGCTGGCGCAGATCGCGGCGCGCCGGCGCGCCGCGGAACAGGCTCGGCGGGAGCGGTCCGCGCGGGACCGGGGGACCGGGCACGCCTACGCGCAGGCGATCCAGCACGCCGCTGACAGTGGAACACCCCCGCCGCTGGGTCCACCACCCAAGACCGCGGACCCGGTCGTGGTGACCCGGGCCCGGCTGGCCCGGGCCCGGGCCAAGGCCGAGGCCCGCCAGCAGGCCAGACTCGAACGGATCCGTGCCAAGCCCCGCACGTCGGGCAGAGGACGGGAACCGGTGCCGATCGAGGACCAGGAGTTGGTGCGCCGCGCCCGCGCCGCCTGCGAGGCCGCCCTCGCTCACGCCGAGCATCAGGTCGCCGAGACCGTCGGCGATCCCGGCAATGACAGCGACGGTGGCGGTGGTGACGGCGGTGACGGCACCGCGAAGAGCGGGCAGGTCGGGCAGGACGTCACGTCGGCCCGGCCGGCCGAGCAGGTCAAGGCGAATCTGACCGATCCGGAATCGCGGCTGCTCAAGACCCGCCACGGCTGGATCCAGGGCTACAACTGCCAGACCGCGGTCAGCGACGACGAGTTCTTCATCTCCGCCCGCGCAACCCAAGACCCCAACGACATCGCGCAATTCGAGCCCACCGTGCACGACCTCACCGCCACCACGGGCCAGTTGGCCGAACGCACCGGCCGCGACGACCTCACCATCGGTGTGATGATCGGTGACGCCGGCTACGACTCCGACGCCAACCTCGACGCCGACGGCCCGGACCGGCTCATCGCCGACGCCAAGGCCCACACCATCGACCAGCGCGCCAGCGCCGACCCCGCCACCGGTGACCCCGCCACCGACGCCACACCGCGCGAGACGATGAACCACCGGCTGCGCAGCCCCGAAGGCCACGCCCTTTACCAGCGGCGCTCCCCGATGGTCGAGCCACCCAACGCCTGGCTCAAAGACCGCCGCGGACTACGCCGCTTCGCCCGCCGAGGACTGGCCGCCGCCCAAGCCGAACTCTCACTGGCCTGCGCGGTCACCAACCTGCTGAAACTCCGCACCAAAGGCATCACCACCACCCAACTCCACACCGGATAAGGCAGCCACCGAGCCAGGAGCCGCCCAGCGAGCCCCGCACGCCCCAGATCGCCCAGCACCCCCCAACACCTGAACCCCGAGCGGAACGCATCCCACGCCGGCCAACCAAAGAGCAACAGGCTCCCCAGGCCCCGACAAGGTGTCCCAGGTCCCGGGGAGATCCGGGTTAGCGGCGGGCGGCGGCGGGATGGACGGCGCCGGTGTACTTCTCGCCGGGGCCTTGGCCTGGCTCGTCGGGGATGGTCGACGCTTCCTGGAAGGCGAGTTGGAGAGAGCGGAGGCCGTCGCGCAGGGGAGCGGCGTGGTGGTGGCCGAGGGACTGGGCCGAGGCGTCGAGGAGCCCGGCGAGGGCCTCGATCAGGGAGCGGGCCTCGTCCAGGTCCTTGTGCTCGGGGAGGTCCTCGGCCAGGCCGAGGTTGACGGCGGCCGCGCTCATCAGGTGGAGTGCGGCGGTCGAGATGATCTCCACGCTCGGTACGTCGGCGATGTCGCGGGACACCGTCGACAACGGGTCCGGCCGCCTCTCATCCGAGGGGTCCGAGTGCGAAGTGGAGAGTACGTCGGTCATGCTGCTACTCTTTCATGGCGACCGACCCGGTCCAGTGGTGACCCCAGAGCGGAATACTCGAGGGCCGCCGGTGGTTCAGGTCTAAGCGGAGGGCCACCTCCCACCCAGTCGATGAACAGTCGGCGGGTCCCGGTCACGCTGAGAGATCTGGAGGATATCCGGAGAATCGAAGCGATGGTACGTCGTTCCACCCGGAGGGGTTGGAGCGTCGTCGATCTGGGAATTGGGCCTTCGTGTGATCGCACGAGGGCCTTTCGTCGTTTCCGGCGAGAACCATCGGGCGGCCACGAGGTGGCACCAGTAACGAACAACCCAGGAGGACCCATCACCACTGATTTGCGCGTCAACGAGCGCATCCGCGTTCCCGAAGTGCGACTGGTCGGACCGAACGGTGAGCAGGTAGGCATCGTCCGGATCGAGGACGCACTGCGGTTGGCCCAGGAAGCCGATCTCGACCTGGTCGAGGTCGCGGCCACGGCACGTCCGCCGGTCTGCAAGCTGATGGATTTCGGCAAGTACAAGTACGAGACCGCGCAGAAGGCGCGCGAGTCCCGCCGGAACCAGACCAACACGGTCATCAAAGAGATGAAGCTGCGGCCGAAGATCGACCCGCACGACTACGAGACCAAGAAGGGTCACGTCGTCCGGTTCCTGCGTGCCGGTGACAAGGTGAAGATCACCATCATGTTCCGCGGTCGCGAGCAGTCCCGGCCGGAGCTCGGCTTCCGGTTGCTGCAGCGGCTGGCCGAGGACGTGAGCGAGCTCGGCTTCGTCGAGTCGTCGCCACGTCAGGACGGCCGGAACATGATCATGGTGCTCGGACCGCACAAGAAGAAGTCCGAGGCGCGCGTCGACGTGGAAGCCGAGAAGGCGAAGCGGCAGGCCGAGCGTGACGCCGAAGATCAGGCGGAGCGCGCCGAGCGGGCCGAGCAGGTCCAGGCGCACGAGGCCGCGCGTGCGGCCGGTTCGGTGAAGAAGCCGAAGGGTCCGGCAGACAACCTCGATCCGGAGTGATGGAGCGCTCCGGCCCACGAGGCCGGAGCAATTCCGCCCGGTCGAGACAAACGAAAGAAACCAGGAGTACATAGCCATGCCGAAGATGAAGACCCACTCGGGGATGAAGAAGCGCGTCCGGATCACGGGCACGGGCAAGGTCCGCCGTGAGCAGACCGGGATTCGTCACCTCGCCGAGGCGAAGTCGTCCAAGCGCAAGCGCCGCCTGAGCGGCACGGTCGAGGTCGCGCCGTCGTACGCGAAGAAGGCCAAGAAGCTTCTCGGTATCTGAGCACCGCCCATACCCCCCGAACATCCCCGCCGAGTGGGCAACCCTCTGTCTCCGGCGCAGAAATACAAGGAGTAACACCTCATGGCACGCGTGAAGCGGGCAGTCAACGCCCAC
>DASXTP010000155.1:0-67785 GCA_036505355.1 Candidatus Eiseniibacteriota bacterium
GCGTCCAATAGCGCTCGACCGCCTCGCCAATCATCGCGACGTCGTCGGGCCCTAGGCTCCGCACGCGCATCCGGCGGTAGAGGCTCTTGCACGGACGGCCGTCCTGGCTTACGACCACTGCCGCCACGGCACCATCGGCTCCCAAGTTCGAGACGTCGAAGCACACCATCCGGTGCGGGGGCGTGGCGAGCCCCAACGCCCGCTGCAGCTCGAGCACCGCGGGCGCGTAACGGGCCCGGCGGCCGGCGGCGCGCGCCACCAGGTCCTCGATCGCCAAGGCTGCGTTGCGCTGGGCCGCTGCCACCAGGCGACGCTCGCGCCCACGCACCGGGGCGACCAGCTCGACGCGGTGGCCGGCTCGCTGCCCCAGCGCTTCGGCCAGCAGCCCGGCGTCCGCCGGCAAGGCGCCGCTCACCAGCCGCCGCGGCAGAATGGTCTGAGCCAGATAGTGCTGGGTGATGAAAGAGGCCAGGAGCTCGGTTTCGTCCACCTCCTCGGTCCCCTCGAGAATGCGTGACTCCTTCCCCACCACCCGGCCCTGGCGCACCACCAGGGTCGCCACGGCCGCGCGCCGCCCGTGCCGGGCCAAGCCCAGGATGTCGGCTTCGCGCCCCGGTCGCGTGACCACGGTTTGCGGGGCCTGGATTTTCTCCAGCAGCCGGATCTGGTCCCGGCGCTGGGCGGCGGTCTCGTAGCGACGCTCGGTCGCCGCCCGTTCCATCTCCTGGCGCAGGCGGTCCAGCAGCTCGGCGTCGCGCCCGGTCAGGAACAGCAGCAACCCATCCACCAGCGACCGGTAAGCCTCCGGCTTCACGTCGGCGCGCCGGTAACAGGGGCCCACACAGCGTTTGATGTGGTAGTAGAGGCAGGGCCGGTTGGCCCGCCGGTAGTCCTCGAAGTTCCGGCAGGTCCTGACCGGGAAGATCCGCCGCAGCTCCCGTAGCGTGCGGCGCAGCCGCTTGACGTCGGTGAACGGTCCCAGGTACCGGGCGCCGTCCGGGCGCACCTGGCGGGTTACGGACAGGCGGGGGAACTCCTCCTGGACGCTCACCTTGACGTAGGGGAAGCTCTTGTCGTCCTTGAGCAGGACGTTGAACCGGGGCCCGTGCTGCCGGATCAGGGTCGCCTCCAGCAGCACGGCCTCGACCTCGGTGTCGGTGAGGATGACGTCCAGATCTCGCGCCCCGGCCATCAGCTCGCGCAGCCAGGGGTGGCTGTTTTCGCCGCTCAGGTAGCTCCGGACCCGGGCCGACAGCCGCTTGGCCTTGCCCACGTAGAGCACCTGCCCGCGCCCGTCCTTGAACAGATAAACCCCTGGAACGCTGGGCAGATTGAGGATTTTGTCGCTCAAGGTGCTCATGAGCACCTCCGACACCCACAAGCCGAATACGTGAAAGGTACAGTACACCGCTGCGGCTCCGGGCGGCAACCGCAGGGCAGCCCCGGGGCGTTCTCGGCTCGCCGCTCATCCTCGAGTCGCCCGAAGCCCCTCACCGCCACGGCGCGACCGCGTCGGCTTCCAGCCCCGCGGCTTGACAGTGCCGAAAGCGGCTTCTATCTTGGCTAGGTTTTCGCTCATCGGCACACCTCGGCCCCCGGAGGAACGGCATGCCGTATCACAAATCAGCCGCCAAGCGGGTCCTGACGAACGCCAAGGCGCGCCAACGCAACATTGCTGTCCGCAGCCGGATGCGTTCCGCGATCAAGGCGGTGCGCGAAGCCAAGAATCGTCGCGACGCCGACGCCGCCTACCAGACCGCCGCTTCGATCCTGGACCGCACCGCTGCGAAAGGCGTGATCCGGAGGGAAACCGCGAGCCGGCACAAGGCTCGCTTGGCCAAGTTTGCCGCCAAGCTCTCGGCATGAATCGTTGATCCGCCTGCCGCCCGGGTGGCGCCGGGCGCTCGCGATCCTGCTGTGCGCCGACCCGCTCCAGGCCGCCTGTGTCCACGCCCAGGCGGCCCCTGCGTTTCCGGAGGTCCCGCTCGAGCCACCCCAGCAGCACTCCCACGCCTGGGCCTACGTGTCGCTGGGCGCCGGGGCGGCCCTGGTCGGCTCCTCGTTCCTGTTCAAGGACCGGGCCGACGACGCCTATCAGGACTACCTCCTCGCCACCGATCCGAAGACCATCGAGGACCGCTACGACCAGACGGTGCTCTACGATCGGCTGTCCCGCGTCTCCCTGCTGAGCGGCGAAGCCCTGCTGGCCACTGGTCTCTACGTGAGGTTCATCCGGCGCCCCCGCGCCGCCCGGCTCACGCTCGCCCTGGGGTCCGCGCGCTGCGGCCTGTCCTGGCGCTTCTGAGCCCGGGCAAGCACCGGCTCGCGCTGCTCGCGATCGCTGGGCTCGCCTTGGCGGGGTGCAGCGAGCGCGATCGGGCGAATCCGTTCGATCCGCGCAACCACGAGACCCGCGGAGCCCCGGTCGGTTTCGTGGCCCTGGCCGGCGATGGCCGTGTGGATCTGAGCTGGCAGGTCGTGCAGGGCCAGGGCCTGGTCGGCTACCAGCTCTACCGGCGCACTGCCGGGCAAACGACCTTCGAGCCGCTGTCGAGCCTTCTCTCCCCCACCACCTCCCGCTATTACGATCTGGGGCTGCTGAACGGGCTCGATCACAGCTATCGGCTCTATTACGTGTTCGACACCGGGCTCGGAGGTCATCCGGCCGAGGACACCGCCACGCCGGGCCAGGTCAAGCCGTGGGTGATCGACGAGGAGCTGGGCACGCTGTCGCGTCTCACACCGGATGGGCGCCACGTGGCCTTCGTCCGCTCCGGCTTCGTCGGTCCGACCGGCGTAGGCGTGGATTCCGCGAGCGGTCAGGTTTGGGTCTCGGACGGCTTCGGCCGCAGGTTGACCGTGCTCGATCCGGCGTCCGGCAAGACGGTCGACCTGCCCGGACTGCTGGCCCTGCCGAGCACGCTGGCGGTGAACTCGATTGACCATTCGGCCTGGATCTGCGACGAGGTCGGCGACGCGGTGTATCAGTTCAGCCCTTCCTTGACGCCGATCCTCCTCCCGCTCCAGGGGATCCAGACCCCGATCGGCGTGGCCGTCGACCCCCGCGACGGCTCGGTGTGGATCTGCGAGCGCGGCGCGAGCCGCGTCCGACGCTATGGGGCGAGCCACGACTTGCGGTGGAGGGTCGCCGTGGACCGGCCCTCCCGGATCGCCGTGGACAGTTTCACCGGGAAAGGATGGACCACGTCGTTCGAGAACGGCCAGGTGGTCCGGATCACCGACGCCGGCTCGGTGGACGATACTTTCCCCGGCTTCGCCGGTCCGATCGGATTGGCGGTGGATCCCCGGCGGGGACGGATCTGGGTCGCCGACGCGCGCGCGAACCAGGTGGTCATCCTCGACCGCGGCGGCAGCGTGGTGTTCCGCACCGGTGGGGTCCCGGAAGTCCACGATCTGGCGGTGGACCTGGAGAGCGGCGAGGCCTGGGCGGTGGCTCCGGGCTCGGGCGAAGTGGTGCGGCTCTCTCCGACCGGCCAGGTGCTGCGCCGGCTCCGCGGGTTCGAGGCACCCTACGGCGTGGCGGTCGATCCGGACTGAGGCCGGGGCCCGTCCTCAAGCGCGGGCCACACGGATACGAACGGCTTCTGGGCTAGAAATTGAACCCGATCATGAATTGGGTCCGGGGTCGCGGCGAGAAGTTGATGAAGTCGGTCGTGGTCCAGGCGAAGTTCCAGCGCACCGCCGGGAAGTACACGCCGCCGAAGTACACCGCCGTTCCCACGCTCCCCAGACGGCGCTGGTCACCGATATCCCAAGCCCACGCCACGTCGGCGAAGCCCGCGGCGCTGATGGTCGGCAGCTCCCACGGCGCGGGCACCGCGAGCGTCAGCCCGCGCAGCAAGGGCAGGCGGAACTCCTGCTGGACCACTACCGTCCGTTGCCCGGAAAGCTCGCGGCGGTCGTAGCCCCTGAGGCTGGTCGCGCCGCCGAGATAGAACCGCTGGGCGTCCTGGCCGAACGTCGATTGGGCCTGAATCCGGGTCGCCGACACCACCACCGGGATGGGCAGCGCGTAGTGGCGCACCTCGCCCAAGAGGGTCGTGAAGTCGCCGGCCCCCGAGGTGAGATCGCGGGTGAAGCCGGCGGATAAGATCCAGCGCGATCCGGCGCTCGGACCGAGCTGGGTCCATCCCGAGTTGTCGTGCACCAGCGACAGGTAATGGGACACCAGGTCCACGTCCTGGAAGCTGCCGCTGCGCAGCAAGTGGTCGCTGGCGTGGCGGATCACCACCGAGCCCTCGATCCGCGTGAACTTGCTGAACGGATAGCGGGCCAGGCCCAGGATGCCGAACCGCCGCTCGCGGCGCACCGCGTCCAAGTCGGCATCGTAGACCTGGGTCAGGCGGAAGATGCCGAGCCCGTAGTTGAGGCGCTGACCCTGATTGATGTAGGTGACGCCGCCCTCGAAGCCGTCCCAGAAGTTCCCGAAGCGGTCGGCGTCGTTGGCCAGGAAGAAGTGGAACTGCTCGTTGCCGAGCACGTCGCTCATCGCGATCTGACCGCCGCCGGCACCGCCGAGCCCGGGGTCGAAGGCGATCCCGTTCTGGATCAGGTCGAGCCCCAAGCGCCGCTCGTAGGGTCGCCGGGGCCCGGAGTGGTAGACCACCGCGGTTTCGTGTCCGCTCCCGGCGGCCCCGTCGAGGGCCAGCCGCTGGGGCAGCGAGTCCGACGCCGACGGGGTCTCGAGCTCGGGGCTCAGCGTGTCGGGGTCGAAGGCCATCTGGTAAGCCTGGAACTCGACCCGATCCTGGCCGGTGAAGAGCAATCCCCGACCGTTCGGGATCCAGTCGGGATCGTAGGCCGGGCCCACCAACCTCGTGACGCGGCGCGCCTCTTGCGATGGCTCGGCCGGCCGCACGTACAGGTCGCTGGTGCCGCCGCGAGTCGAGCGGAACGCGATCCAACGCCCGTCGGGCGAATAAACCGGCTGGCGGTCGTCCCCTTGCGCGGGATCGCTGACCGGCTCGGGCACGCCTCCCGTCAACGCCAGGCGGAAGATCGCGTACCGGCCGCCGTCGAGTTCGCGGTCCGAAGCAAAGGCGACCCAGCGGCCGTCGGGTGAGACGTCGGGCTCGAGGTCGTCGTAGTCGTCGTTGGTCAGCCGTTCGAGCCGCACTCGCCCCTCGGGCCAGCTCGCGCGGTAGAGGTCGGACCGGCCGCCGTAGTCCTGGGCCGAGAACACCACCGCCTGATCCCCGGGAACGATGCTGGGATCGAGGATCGCGACCAGGTGAGGGAATTCGAGCCGCCGCACCACGTGACCGGCGCGGTCCACCAGGTAGAGGGCGTCACGGCCCCCGCGCTTGGACGACAACGCCACCATGCCCGAGGCCGACGCATCCGGGCGATTCCGGAACAGGTGGAACGACTCGAACGAGGGCGATTGTCCGGCGCGCAGTAGCCGCCGCTCCCGGCGACGACCCTTGGACCCGGGTTCGCTCAGCACCAGCTCGACGCCGCTCTCCCGAGCCGCGAAGTAGCAGAAGCGCACCGTGGTGTCGCTGGCAGACGCCGAGGGCAGCGCCCGCGGACCCAGATTGAAGTGGCCGCGCCGGGTGAGGCGCTGGCCCCGCTCGGGAGCGGTCTGGGCGTTGGCGATGCTCGGATAGTAGCGACGCTTGAGGTCGGCGAACCATTCCCGGTCCAGTTCCGGCAGCCGTCGCCCGAAGGTGAGTCGGAACGCGGTCTCGAAGTCGTCGGCCCGGTACCAGTTGTCGAGCAGATCGAACACCTTGTCGGGGCCGCAGTGCTCCGCCAGGTAGAGCAGGAAAGACTGCCCCTCCTTGTACATCAGCACCGTGCCGAGAATGGGCTCGCTGCGGGTCAGCGGCAGTGCGCGGTTCGAGATCACCGCGTCCCTCAGCAACCCCTCGGCATCCGCGTCCCAATGGGTGCCGCAGAACTCGGCCAGTCCCTCGATGAACCACAACGGCGGCAGATAGCCTTGAGTGCGGTGATGATCCTTCATTACCCGAGCCAGCTTCTCCAGCATGTAGGCATGGGTCAGCTCGTGCCGCGTGACCCACTCGAGACGCGCCCAGGAGCCGTTGTGCGGGATCAGCACTCGGCCCTTGATCAGCTCCGTGATGCCGCCCACCGACTCCGAGATCAGGCCCGGGGTGGCGTTCGTCTGCTGGAAGAGCTGATGCGCCGAGTAGAGCAGGATCGGGATCGAGTGCCGGAACTCGAGGCGAAACCGGCGGTCGTACTCCACGCACACGGTTTCCGCCGCCGCCGCCAGCCGCCGCGCCAGACTCTCCTCCTCCGCGTAGTAGTGGAGGCGGACGTGAGGCGTTTCGAGCACCGCCCAGTGCAGGGGCTCGTACTGCACCTTGTTCTTGCCAAAGCCTTGGGCGAGAACCGAAGAGGGGGCGAGCGAGAGCGAGGAGGCGGCGAGGAGGGGGGCCAGAAGCCGCACCGGGCGTAACCACCGCATGTACGACTCCTGAAATTGAACCAATCTATCGGACTGCAGCACTCAGAACGTGATCAAGTGTATAGAGCCCCGGCGCGGCGTTCACTACAAATCCTGCGGCGGCGAGTGCTCCGCGCGCGAATGCCGTGCGGTCCTGGGCGACGTGTCGCAGCTCGATCGACTCTCCCGGCCCGGCGAGGATCACTGTATGGTCGCCGACCCACGAGCCACCGCGCAGCGCGTGCACTCCGATCTCGGCCGCCGGGCGTCGCCCCAGGCGGCCCTGCCGCCCATGGCGCAGCGCGCCGGGATCGTAGCCGCGGCATTGGGCCGCCTCGCGGGCCAACTGGAGCGCCGTCCCCGACGGACTATCGGCCTTGTCCCGATGGTGCCGCTCGACGATCTCGATGTCCCAATCGGGGATTCCCGGCAGCACCGCCTTGAGGGCGCCGCGCAGGGCCGCGACCCCCAGGCTGAAGTTGGAGGAGTGCAACACGGCCACCGTGCGTCCCGCCACTCGCATCGCTTCCTCCTGCTCCGCAACCAGACTGGTCGTCCCGGAGACCAGCGCCGCGCCGACCCCGGCACAGCACCGCGCCGCCTCGACCGCGGCCTCGGGAACGCTGAAATCCACCACCACGTCCCCGCGCCCGACGAACCGCCCGAGCTCGGTCCCCCAGGCCCGACCGTCTCCTTGGGACCAGGGAGGCAAGACTCGGTCCACACAGCCTTTGATCTTGAACCCCGGAGCCGCGGCCGCGGTTTCCAGAACCGTCCGGCCCATCCGGCCCGCCGCCCCCTGGAGGACCAGCGAGATCATGTCCGGGCCGCGGTCGGGACCGCCCGGGACGAGGTTGCCGGAAGCTCGAGGCCGGCCGCCCGGGCGGCCTCGCGAAGGGTGGCCTCGGTGCCCGGCTCGACCGGCACCAACGGGAGCCGCAACTCGTTTTGGATCAGCCCCAGCGCGGCCAGCAGCTGCTTGATGGGACCAGGATTCGACTCCACGAACAGCGCCTTGAACATCGGCATCAGCCGTCGATGCAGGGCTTCGGCCTCCTGTTGCCGGCCCGCTCGGGCCGCGTCGCACAGCTTCCGCATCTCGCCGGGCATCGCGTTGCCAGCCACCGAGACCACCCCCTTGGCCCCGATCGCGATCATCGGCAGGGTCAACGAGTCGTCCCCGGAAAGCAGCGTCAGCTTGCCCCGGGACCGGATGGCGCCCGCTTGGTCGAGGTTGCCGGAAGCCTCCTTGACCGCCACCAGGTTCGGCAGGTCCTGCAGCTTCTCGATCGTCTCCGGCAACGTGTTGGTCCCCGTCCGGCTCGGCACGTTGTACAAAATGACCGGCAGACGAGTGCTGCGAGCCACGGCGCCGAAATGCGCGACCTGTCCGCGCGGGGTCGGACGGTTGTAATACGGGGTCACCAGCATGACCCCGTCGAGCCTCAGGTCCTCGGCCATCCGGGTTAGGGCGATGCTCTCCGACGTGGAGTTGGTGCCGGTCCCTGCCACCACCGGCACGCGCTTCTTCACTCGATCTCGAACGAACCCCCACAGCGTCCGCCGCTCGTCCACGCTGCAGGTGGCGGCCTCGCCGGTGGACCCGGAGACCACCAGGGCCTCGACGCCCCCCGCGAGCATGAAGTCGACCAGTCGCTCGGTTCCCTCGAGATCGAGGTCCCCGTCGCGGAACGGGGTCACCATGGCTACCGTCAATCCTTCGAACATCGTCCCTCCTGCCTGGGTGGGAAAACGGTGCTCAGTCTCGTGCCGCGGGAGCCGGGACGGGCCCGGTCCACTCCCCCGCATGGACGGTCTCGGCCGGGCCCATCAGGGTGACCTCGACCTGGTCGCCGACCTCGGTCAGCCCGACGCGGAGCTCGTCCCCGCCGGCCGTCATCACCGAGATCGGCGGGCGGTCGCCGTCGGCCATGGATCCCAGCGAAGCCGCCATGGCCCCGCTTCCGCAGGCCAGGGTCTCGGCCTCGACGCCGCGCTCGTAGGTGCGCAGGGCAATGCGGCCGGGCCCGAGCCGAGCGACGAAATCGACGTTGGCGCCCTCGGGGCCAAAGCCTGGATGATGCCGCAAGGCCGGCCCCCACTCCGCCAGCGGTGTCCATTCCACGCGCTCGACCGGCGTGACGAAATGAGGGACCCCGACGCGGATCAGGCGGCCGACGAAGCTTCGCCCGGCGGCGTCCACCACCACCGGCTCAGCGGACTTGGCCACCCGCCCGAACTGCAGCTCGATCCCGCCTCCGTCGCTGCCCAAAGCCCGCTTGGGCCCGACCGCGGTGCGGAAGCGGACCTCACCCGAGCGACCCAGGCCAAGCTCCAGGGCGCGACGGGCCACACAGCGTGCCCCGTTGCCGCAGAACTCGGCCGGACAGCCGTCGGCGTTGAAGTAGCGCATGGCGAAATCGAGCTCGGAGTCGCGCTCGATCAGCAGCACGCCATCCGCGCCGATGCCGCGCCGGCGATCGCACAGCCGCTGCATCAGCGGCGTCAGCGGCTCGGGCAAGAAGGGGCGGCGGTGATCGATGACGACGAAGTCGTTCGCCGCACCGTGCATCTTGACGAACGGGATCTTCATAGGCCTAGGGAGGCGGAAGCCACTTCAGGACCAGCACCAGGTTCTGCAGATCCACGGCGGGTTGGAGCACGACGGGGCTGGGCGGGTCGCTCGCGGGCTCGTGGGCGCGCTCCCAGGCGCGGTTCCCGTCGATGTCCCGGTAGGCGCGCAGCTGCCACTTCCCGGCGGCGAGCTCGATGTCGAACTCGGACCGCTCGTTCACCTCGAAGGCCTGCTTCTGCGTCGAGTCCCCTTGCGCGACCGCCAGGATTCGGAGCCTGCCCTGGCTGACGTGGAGCGAGTCTAGCACAGTGCCACGCACCCTCCCAGGCGCGTGCGGGTTGACCACCAGGAGCTTGAGACCGCTGCCGACCGGCTGCTCCCGGCTCAGGGCGATCGCCGAGTCGGTGGGCGCCAGGATGTCGCTCGCCGGCTCGAACGAGCGGTTGCCGTTGAGGTCGACGAACGCCCACAGCCGGTAGCGTCCGGGCACCGGGAGACCGACTACGCGGAAGCGTCCGTCGTCGTCCACCAGGCCCAGCGCGTCGAAGTCACGCGCCGTGCTGTCGGGCTCGTGACCTCGGGCGGCGTCGTAGCACCACAGGTAGGTGCCGGCCGGCTTGAATCCCCGGGCGTCGATCTCCCCTTCCAGGATCCCGGCCGGCAGCGAGTCGGCGGTGGAGAAGACCACGCTGGCACTTCGCGCCAAGGCGTTGCCGTGGCGATCGCGCGCGCCGTTGCCGACGAACACCGTATAGGTCTGATCCGCGCGCAGCGACTCGGCCAGCACCAGCGTCACGGTGTGCCCGCGCCAACGCTGCTGGCCGATGTCGACCCGGGGCGCCAACGCGATGGCGTCGCCGGTGGAGCGCGGTTCCATGCCCTCGCTGAAGGTGAGCGTCGGCCGCACGTCGCGCGCGACCCGCGCGACTCCCGAATCCGGCGTCGAGGCGATCAGGCGGGGCGGCTCGAGGTCGGGAGGCCCCCCCGAAGGAGGCCCCTTCTTGCCGCAGCTTCCGGCCATCAGGGTCGCGAGCAAGAGGGCCGACGTGGCGGCCGCCCGCTTCATGCCCGCGGATGCGCCATTTGGTAGGCCTTGCGCAGGCGACTCGGGGACACGTGGGTGTAGATCTGCGTGCTGGCCAGCGAGCGATGCCCCAGCAGCTCCTGGATCGCGCGCAGGTCGGCGCCGCGATCCAGCAGGTGGCTGGCGAACGAGTGGCGGAGCGCGTGCGGCGTCACCCCGAGCCCGCCGGCGATCTCGCCCAGTCGACGGCGGACGACGCGCTGCACGGTGCGTCCCGAAAGCCTGGATCCCCGGGGGTTCACGAACACCGCGGCGTCCGCCCGTTCTCCGGCTCGCCCCGGGAGCGCGAGGTAGCGCCGCAGCGCCGCCAGCGCACTGCGGCCGACCGGCACGATGCGTTCCCGCCGGCCCTTGCCCCGGACCCGCACCAGCGATCCCGCGGCATCGACGTCCCCTCGGTTCAGGCCGACCAGCTCGGAGAGCCGCAGCCCGGAGGAGTACAGGAGCTCGAGCAGCGCCCGGTCGCGCTGCGCCGACACACCGTCGGCAGCGATCCGGTCCAGGGCGCGGATCAGATCGCCGGCGGGCAGGGTCCGCGGCAGACGCCGCGGCAGGCGCGGAAAGGCCAGGGCTCTCGCCACGTCCTCGGCAATCACCCCGCGGCGCACACAGAAGCGCGAAAAGCTGCGCCATGCCGCCAGCGCCCGCGCCACGCTGGCCGCGGCGTGCCGCGATCGGTGCAGCTCCCGCACCGCGCGCTCGAGCAACCCGCGGTCCCAGGCAGCAGGCTTGACCGGCCGACCCGGTCCGGCCGCCAGGTCGAGCACGCGGGCGATATCGCGACGGTAGGCCGCCAGCGTGTGAGGCGAGGCGCGGCGCTGGGCGGACAGTTCGGTCAGGAACCGCTCCAGCGCCTCACGCACCGACCATTTCCGGTTGGAACTGCCCCTTGCACTTGAGGCAGCGCAGCACGAGACCGTCCTTCTTGGTCTCTTTCTCGACCAGGAACGGCGCGGCGCAAGTCGGACAGGGCACGGGCCGCGGCTTGTCCCAGGCGGCGAAGGTGCAATCCGGGTAGCGGGTGCAGCCGTAGAACGTCTTGCCGCGCTTGGTCCGGCGCTCGGCGATCTCCCCCTGGCCGCACTCGGGGCACGGGATGCCGAGCGTGACCGGTTTCGTGAACTTGCAGTCCGGCCGGCGGGAGCAGGAGATGAACCGTCCGTACGGGCCGCTGCGTGCCACCAGGGGGGCGCCGCAGAGCTCGCAGGCTCCTTCCACCGGCGTTGGCAGCTCGGCGTCGTCCACCGGACGAGTGAACTTGCATTCGGGGTAGCCGGGACAGGCCAGGAACGGACCTCGCCGACCGAACTTCTTGACCAACATCCGGCCGCAGTTGGGACAGGCGACCTCCGTGGTCTCCTCGACCTTGCGACGGTGCTTGTGGCGAGCCTCTTCGGCTTGCTCCAAGTCCTTGCTGAAGGGGCCCCAGAAGTCCCGCACCACCTTGTGCCATTCCCGCTTGCCCTCCTCGATCTCGTCGAGTTCCTCCTCCATGCGGGCGGTGAAGGGAACCTCGAAGATGTCGGGGAAGGTCGACGTCAGCAGCCGGTTGACGGCCTCGCCCAGATCGGTGGGCCTGAGCCGTCCACGGTCCCGGGCCACGTACTCCCGCGAGGTGATGGTCCCGACGATGGTCGCGTAGGTGCTCGGCCGTCCGATGTTCTCCTCTTCCAGAGCCTTGACCAGCGAGGCCTCGGTGTAGCGTGGGGGCGGCTGAGTGAAGTGCTGCTCCGGTCGGATCGGCGCGACCTCGGTTTCGACCGCCGGCCCGACCTCGGCCGACCCGGTGGGCGCACCCGGCTCTCCCTCTTCCCGGGTCACCGGCGCGGCCACCGCGAGCGGCGTGCCGACGGTCACCTCGGGCAACTGGGACTCGGCGGCCTCATCGTCCTCGTCCAGCCCGTAGAGTTTCTGGAACCCGGCGAACTTGAGCACGCGACCGGTGGCTCTCAGTCCCAGCCGGCCGGCCTCGACCTCGAGGGTGGTGGCCAGGTATTCGGCCGAGGCGGTCTGCGAGGCGACCGCCCGCTTCCAAATCAAGTCGTAGAGCTTCCAGACCTCGTCGCTCAGATGGGGGCGCACCACCTCGGGGGTGAGGCTCACGTCGGTCGGCCGAATCGCCTCGTGGGCGTCCTGCGCCGACTTCCGGCTCTTGAACTGCCGCGGTGACTCGGGCACGTACTGAGCGCCGAGCTGTTGCTCCAGCCAGGCACGGATGCCGGCGATCGCCTCGCCCGCCAGCCGCGGCGAGTCGGTGCGCATGTAGGTGATGAGGCCGACGCTTCCCGCCTTGCCCAGCGTCACGCCCTCGTACAGGTGCTGTGCCAGCGACATGGTGCGTTGGCTGTTGTAGCCGAGACGGTTGAAGGCGGCCTGCTGGAGCGTGCTGGTGATGAAGGGCGCCTTCGGATGCACCAGGCGCGGGACGCTCTCGACGCTCGCCACCCGCGCCGCTGCCGTCTTGAGCTCCTCGGCCAGCGACCGGGCTTGGGCCCCGGCATCGGCGCCGCGGAGCTGACCCTGCTCCAGCTCCGCTTCCCCGACGCGCACCAGCCGCGCGGTGAAGCGGCTCCGAGCCGCATCCGCGGTCTCGTAGTCGACCTCGAGCGTCCAGTACTCCTCGGGGACGAACACGCGGATGTCTTGCTCGCGCTCGCAGATCAAGCGCAGAGCGACGCTTTGCACGCGGCCCGCCGAGAGCCCATAGCGAACTGTGCGCCAGACGAACGGGCTCACCTTGTAGCCGACCAGGCGATCCAGGACGCGCCGGGCTTGCTGGGCGTTGACCAGGTTCATGTCCAGCTCGCGCGGATGGTCGAGCGCCAGCTTGACGGCGCGCTCGGTGATCTCGTTGAAGGTCAGCCGCTGGATGGGTCGCCGCGCGCTCTTCAGCACGCCCGCGAGATGCCAGGCGATCGCCTCGCCCTCGCGATCCGGATCGGGCGCGAGGTAGATGCGGTCCGCCGACTTGGCCGCGGTCTTGATGCGGACGACGGCCTGGGCCTTGCCGCGGATCGGCACGTACTTGGGCTCGAAGCCGTTCTCGAGATCTACCCCCAGCTCGCTCTTCGGCAGGTCCATGATGTGCCCGTTCGAGGCCAGCACGGAGAAGCCGCGACCCAAGAACTTGGTCAACGTGCGCGACTTGGTCGGAGACTCGACGATCACCAGGGACCGCCGGGCGCTGCCCTCGGCCTTGGCCGAGCCGGCCTTGGCGGTTCGCCCGGCCTTGCGGGAGGTGACCGGGTGATCCGACCGAGTCTCGGCTGCGACGGCTTTGCGAGCCCCGACCCCCGAGGGCTTGCGGGTCAACCCGCCTTTGGCCTTGCGAGCCTGGCGAGCCGCCCCGGCTTTCCGGTCGCCCACCGCGGCTCGCTTCGCCGGCCCAGCCGGCTTCGAGGCCGTCTTCGAGCGGCTCAGCGCCACCATGTCCCCCCCTGCCTGCCGGGTGTTCTCGGGTACGTCATCGGTTCCTCAATGAGCCAGATCCGCATCGCCATGGGGCTCGAGCCCTCCGTCGGCGGCCCTCAATGCCACGCGCGCCGCCACCTCGCGGGCCAACTCGACGCCCACCGGGCGCACGCCGCTCGCCGCCAGCCGATCCATGACCCGCTCGAGCTGCTCGGGATCCAGCGAGCCGCGCCGCCTTAGATCGAGCAGGTACCCCCACGCCTCGGGGCTCAGCGACTCGCGCTCCTGGGCGCTCAGCACCCGCTGCGAGGCCCGACCGGGAGGGTCGTCGACGGCCGCCGTCCCGGGGCCGGCTCCCTCTCCCGCCAGGCTCCGCAGCGCCAAGACCACGGCCTGTAGGTCTTCGGCGCCGAAACCGCCCTGCTCGAGCGATTCGCCCAGGGTCTCGAGCGCGAGCTCGTTGCCTTCCAGGAACTCCTCGAGGTGATCGGCCACCAGCGACAGCAATCGCAGCACCGACGCCCGGTCGCGGTCCTCGCTCATGTCCCCGCCTCCACTCCCTGGTCGATCAACATGTGGCACTTCTTGTACTTCTTGCCGCTGCCGCACGGGCAGGGATCGTTCCGCCCGATGCGTGGCCCGCTGCGTACCGCGGCCACGCGCTGCGGCTGGACCTCGCGGTCGGGCGAGCCGGCCGCTCCTCCCTCCCCGGCATCGCTGGGCGCCGCGGCGCCGAAGGCCGCGGCGGCCTCGTGGCGGGTCGCCATCTGGCGCGGACGCGGGCGCTGTTCCATGGTGCGCATCGCCTCGGGCACCAGCTGCACGCGGAACAGCCGCTGCACGAAGTCCTCGTTGACCTCCTGGAGCAAGGTTTCGAACAGGTTGAACGCCTCCTTCTTGTACTCGATCAACGGATCCCGCTGTCCGTAGGCCCTGAGCCCGATGCCCCCCTTGAGATGATCCAGCTCGTAGAGGTGATCCCGCCAGTGCTCATCCAGCGTGAAGAGGTAGAGGTGGCGCTCCAGATCGCGCAGCACCGGGGCCGTGAACTCCGCCTCGCGCGCCCGGTAGGCCCCCACCCCGAGCTCGACCGCCTTGGCCTCGAGCTCGTCGAACGCCTTCGCTTCGAGGTCGACCGGCCGCACCGGCGCCATCAGCAGGAACGACAGCTCGTCGGCCAGCCCCTTCAGGTTCCACTCGTCGGGATGCGAGCGCTCGCCGCCGGTGACCTTGGTGACCCGGTCGCGCACCGCTTCCTCGATCGAGTCCAGCACCGTTTCGCTCACGTCCTCGCTGAGCAACGCCTTGTTGCGGAGATCGTAGACCAACGTGCGCTGCTGGTTCATCACGTTGTCGTACTCGAGGAGGTGCTTGCGAATGTCGAAGTTGTGGGCCTCGACGCGCTTCTGGGCCCGCCCGATCGCTCCGGTCACCAGCGGGTGCTCGATCACCTCGCCTTCCTGCACCCCCATGCGCTGCATGAGCCCCGAGATACGCTCGCTGCCGAACAGCCGCATCAAGTCGTCCTCGAGCGACAGGTAGAAACGCGACGAGCCCGGATCGCCCTGCCGGCCCGAGCGACCCCGGAGCTGGCGGTCGATGCGGCGTGCCTCGTGACGCTCGGTCCCCAGGATGTGGAGCCCGCCGAGGTCGGGCACTCCCTGGCCCAGCTTGATGTCCGTACCGCGGCCCGCCATGTTGGTAGCGATCGTCACCGCCCCGCGTTGCCCGGCCTGCGCCACGATCTCGGCTTCCTGCTGGTGGTATTTGGCGTTGAGCACGTTGTGCTTGATGCCGCGGCGCTTGAGCATCCTCGACAGCAGCTCGCTCACCTCGACGCTGATCGTGCCGACCAACACCGGCTGACCCTTCTCGTTCAGGTCGACGAGCTCGTCGATCACCGCGTTGTACTTCTCGCGCTTGGTGCGGTAGACGACGTCGTCGAAATCGCTGCGGTGGACCGGACGGTGGGTCGGGATCACGGCGACGTCCAGCTTGTAGATCTCCCAGAACTCCCGGGCCTCGGTCTCCGCGGTGCCGGTCATGCCGGCCAGCTTCTCGTACATGCGGAAGAAGTTTTGGAGCGTGATGGTGGCCAGGGTCTGGGTCTCTCCCTCGACCCGCACGCCCTCTTTGGCTTCGATCGCCTGGTGGAGCCCCTCCGAGTAGCGGCGGCCCGGCATCAATCGGCCGGTGAACTCGTCGACGATCAACACCTTGCCGTCCTGGACCACGTACTCGACGTCGCGCTCGTAGAGCGAATAGGCCTTCAACAGCGCCTGGATGTTGTGGATCTTCTCGTTCTTGGCCGCGTACGCGCGGTAGATGGCGTCACGCTGCTGGACCATCTCGGCCGCCGGCAGATCCTCGCGGCCCTCGAGTTCGGCGAGCTGAGCGGCCAGATCCGGGACCACGAAACGGTCCGGGTCCTGAGGCGACATGAGCTCTCGGCCCTTCTCGAGCAGGTCCACGTTGCGCGCCTTTTCGTCGATCGCGTAGAACAGGTGCTCGTCGATTTCGTGGATGCGCTTGTCGCGCAAATACTCGAGCTCGATGCCGGTGATCAGCTTCTTGAGCGCCGGCTGGTCGCTCATCAGCTTCATGAAGCGCTTGTGCTTCGGGGCGGCGCGCTGGACCTGGAGCAGCTTGATGCCGGCCTCGCGCTCCTCGCCAGGCTCCTTGAGCAGCCGCTCGGCCGCGGTCAGCGCTTCGTTCACCAACGACAGTTGGGTGCGTACCACCCGCTCGACCAGGGGCTTCAGCTCGTCGAACGCCTGGTCGCTGTGCTCGACCGCTCCGGAGATGATGAGCGGCGTGCGCGCTTCGTCGACCAGGACCGAGTCGACCTCGTCCACGATCGCATAGGTGAAGCCGCGCTGGACGCGATGCTCGGGGCGCACCGCCATGTTGTCCCGCAGGTAGTCGAAGCCGAACTCGTTGTTGGTCCCGTAGGTGATGTCGCACTCGTATTGGAGCCGACGGGTCGGCGGATCCATCTGGTTCTGGATACAGCCCACGGTGAGGCCGAGCCGCTTGTAGATTTCCCCCATCCACTCGCTGTCGCGGCGCGCCAGGTAGTCGTTCACCGTCACCAGGTGGGCGCCCCGCCCCAACAGGGCGTTGAGGTAGAGCGGCATGGTGGCCACCAGGGTCTTGCCCTCACCGGTCGCCATCTCGGCGATTCTTCCCTCGTGCAACATGATGCCGCCGATGAGCTGGACGTCGTAGGGGATCATGTCCCACGTGACGGGGATGCCCACCACGTCCCAGGTGCGTCCGCACAGGCGCCGGCAGGTCTCTTTGACGGCGGCGAACGCCTCGGGCAGCAGATCCACGAGGGCCTCGGCCTCGATCTCCTTGCGCTCGGCCACCTCGGGGACGTCCTTGACCGCCCCGGCCAGGCGAGCCCGGAACTCCCCCGTCTTGGCGGACAGTTGGTCGTCTGGGAGGTCTCGGTAGGTTTCGACGATCCGGTTGATCTCGTCGACCATCGGGACGACCCGCTTGAGCTCGCGGTCGTGCTTCGAACCGAAGACGGACTTCAGCAGGGATTCCAACATCGTTCTCAGGATAGAGGCCCTGTCAAGACGTTCGAACGGTCACGCCTCCGGACCATACCGTTGGTCGCGCCCGGCGTGGGGCACCGAAGACGACGCGGCCCGATGCATTGCATCGGGCCGCGCGGTGTCCGGGCGGCGAATCTTCAGACTTTGACCACGTGCGTGGCCTCCGTGCCTCGCTCGCTCGACTTGATCTCGAATTCCACCTGCTCCCCTTCACGGAGGGTTCGGAATCCGCTGCCTTCGATCGCGGAGAAATGAACGAACACGTCCTGTTGGTCCTCCGCGGAGATGAACCCGTAGCCCTTTTGGTCGTTGAACCATTTCACCTTGCCACGCGCCATGGGGGATCCTCCCTGGTCGCCAGGTACCCGACGAGAGCCCGGAGGCACGTACCTAGGTTGACCACTTTCCCGCCGCGGGGTCAAGAGACTTTGCGAACCTCGACTCCCGGACGCCGCCGCCGACTTCGCAGTCGGCTCCAGCGCTCCTGGAGACTCAGAGCCTGCGGGTTCCCGGGATCGGCCTGCAGCACCAGGGCGATCTGCTCACCGGCCTGGACCAAGTCGCCCAGGGATTCCAACGCCCGCGCGAACTGCACGCGCGCCCCGTGGTAGTCAGGATGGAGCTCCAAGGCCCGCGCGAAGGACCACAGCGCCTCGTCGGCGCGCCCGTCCTCCAGCTCGGCGGCACCGAGCAGGCAGTGCAGATCGGCGTAGCCTTCGTGGTGCCGTAGCGCCTGCCGCACCAGCCGGGCGGCGGCCGCCGCGTCCCCTTCCGACAGCAGCCGCTGGAACTGTTGGACCACCACTTCCATCCCCGGCTCGGAAAGCTGCAGCGCCTGCTTGAGCAGGATCTCCGCTTCCTCCCAGTCGGCCTGCTCCAGGCTCTTCAGCCCCTGGCGGAACACCCGGGGCTTCTCGACGGGATGCTGCTGGCCGAGGCGCCGCAGCGCCTCCAGGGCCTCGCCCAGCAGACCCTCGCGCGCATCGAGCAACGCGCGCTCGAGCCGCGCCGCGACGTACCCGGGGTTGATGCGCAGCGCTTGGTCGAGCGCGCGGCGAGCCTCGGGCCGCTTGTGGCGCAGCAGCAACACGCAGGCCTTGTGACGGTGCAGATCCGCGTAGTCGGGACTGGCGCGGAGGGCCTCATCGAGCGCCTGCTCGGCGCTGTCGAGATCGCCGGCGGCCTCGGCCAGTCGGGCGATGTGGGACAGGGCCGTGGCGGCGGCCGCCCGATGCTGCTTGTGCAGGGCGCGGCCATCGAGCACCCGCCGCAGGGCCGCAACGGCCTCGCCGTGGTGACCTTCCTGGGCGAGCTGCAGTGGGCCGTCGAAGGCGGCGGCCTCCGGGTCGAGCGGGCGTGGGTTCATCCAGGAATCCCCAGGAGTTTCATGACGTAGCCCGACGAAAGAGGCACGCCGAGGTTGTCGTCGAGGGGTATCGGCAGGAACTCCACCAGACTTGCGACCACGGCGCCGGCGACCGCCACGGTCCAGGGAAGTCGACCGTCGAGGGCCAGGAAGGCGGCCCAGCCGAGACAGACCCCGAGGCCGACCGCCGCACCCTCGAGCGTCTTGTGGAAGAAGCGCCTTCGGCCCCAGGCGCGGCCGGCGAGCCCCGCCAGTCCGTCACCCAGCACGGTGAACCCGAGAGCGGCTGCCGCCACCGGCTGCGGGAACATCTCCAGGGACAGGAGTGCGGCGATCAGCAGGTAGGTCGAGCCCAGCAGGTTGAACTGCTCGTGCTCGCGGATCATGCCGCCAAAGAACTCGCCAAAGAACCGTCGCGCGCGTCGTTCGTGGATTCGCAGCAGGTCGATGGCGAGCGCCGTCAGGGTGAGCGCAATCAGGAGGACCCGCCACTCGGCCTTGCCGCGGGGCCACGGCAGCCATTCGTAGAGCATGCCGAGCGGCAGGATGAGGCAGGAGAGATGGATGGCCTTGCGTTGGGCCTCGGTCAACCAGGCCTGGCGGTTCACTCCCACTCGATCGTCGCCGGCGGCTTGCTGGTGCAGTCGTAGACCACGCGGTTGACGCCGCGCACCTCGTTGGCGATGCGGCTCGCTACGCGGCCCAGCAACGCGCTCGGCAGCCGGGTCCAGTCCGCCGTCATGCCATCCTGGCTGTCGACGGCGCGCAGCGCGATCACCCGCTCGTAGGAGCGCTCGTCGCCCTTGACGCCCACGGTCGACACCGGCAACAGCACCGCGAACGCCTGCCAGGTGCGCGGGTACCACCGGGCCCGGCGCAGCTCGTCGATGAAGATCGCGTCGGCCTGACGCAGGATGTGGAGATCGGCCGCGTTCACCGCGCCCAGCGTGCGCACGGCGAGACCCGGCCCCGGGAACGGGTGCCGATCGACCAGCGGGTCCGGGAGTCCCAGCTCGCGGCCCAGCTGCCGGACCTCGTCCTTGAACAGGAGGCGCAGCGGCTCGACCAGCTGAAGGTGCATGCGCTCGGGTAACCCGCCGACGTTGTGGTGGGTCTTGATCACCTGGGAGCCGAACCCGGCCGAGGCGCTCTCGATCACATCGGGATAGAGGGTGCCCTGGGCCAGGAACTCGATCGGGCCGTGCCTCCTCGCCTCTTCCTCGAACACCGCGATGAACTCGGCCCCGATCGCGCGGCGCTTCTGCTCGGGATCGGTGACGCCCTCGAGCCGCTTCAGGAAACGCTCCCGCGCGTCGACCACCGTGAGCTGGAGCTTCCGCTTCTCCCCCAGCTCGCGGGCGACCTCCTCGGCCTCGCCCTGGCGCAGCAGGCCGTGGTCCACCAGCACGCACCGCAGCCTCTGCCCGACCGCCCGGTGGCAGAGCGTGGCGACCACCGTGCTGTCGACGCCGCCCGAGAGTCCGCACAGCACGTGGCCCGCTCCCACCTGCCTGCGGATGTCCGCCACCGCCTGGCGGAGGAAGCTCTTCATGCTCCAGCCGCCCTTGAGCCCCGCGATACGGAACAGGAAGTTGTGGAACACCCGCTTGCCGTACGGCGAGTGGACCACCTCGGGGTGGAACTGGATCAGGTGGAACGGCAGCCGGGCGTGGCGGGCGGCGGCGAAGCGACAATTAGAGGTATGGGCGACCGGCAGGAAATCCTCGCCCAGGGACTGCACCTCGTCGCCATGGCTCATCCAAGCCCGGAAGCGCCGCGGCACCCCGGCGAACAGGGGCGACGGTCGGTCGATGACGAAGGTGGCGGTCCCGTACTCGGCCGCCGGCGCCTTGGCCACGGTGCCCCCGGTGAGCTGGGCAGTGGCCTGGAAGCCGTAGCAGATGCCGAGCAGGGGTTTCTCGAGGGCGTAGATGCCCGGGTCGGGCAGCGGTGCCGACGTGCGGTAGCCGCTGGCCGGAGAGCCGGAAAGGATCAGCGCGGCGGGCTTCCGCCGCCCGATCTCGGCCGCCGGGGTGGTCCCGGGAACAATCTCCGAGAACACGCCCGCTTCGCGCACCCGCCGGGCGATGAGCTGCGTGTACTGGGAGCCGAAATCCAGGATCAGGACATGCTCGCGGGGCATTGGACTTGCTCGGCTAATGGCGGAACACCCTGCGGCCGGTGAACATCATGGCCAGGCCTTGGGCATCGCAGGCGGCGATCACCTCGGCGTCCCGCACCGAGCCACCAGGCTGGACCACCGCGCTGATCCCGGCTTGGGCAGCGTGTCCGATGTTGTCGGCGAACGGAAAGAACCCGTCCGAGGCCAGCACCGCGCCTTGGACATCGTGCCCGACCCGCCGCGCCTTCATGAGCGCCACGTCCACCGCGTCGACCCGACTGGTCTGCCCCGAGCCGAGACCGATCAGTACCGTTTCGCGAGCGATCGCGACGGCGTTCGAGCGCGCGGCGGCGACCACGGTCCAGGCGAAGCGGAGGCCCTCCATCTCGTTCTGGGAGGGGACGCGCTGGGTCACGGCGCGCCACGCCGGCGGCGGGCCCGAGGGCTCGCGCTGCAGCAGCCCCCACGGTCCGAGCTGGCGAAGGGCCCACGGGCTCGCGGGGACCAGCTCGCTCGAGCCCAGCCGCAGCAGCCTGAGGTTCTTCTTGGATCCCAAGGCCCCCTCGGCGGCCGGGGTGATCTCCGGGGCGGCTACGCACTCGACGAACTGTGCGGCCAGCGCTTGGGCCGTGGCGCGGTCGAGCGGCCGATTGAAGGCCACGATCCCGCCGAACGCCGAAAGTGGATCGGTGCCGAGCGCGGCCTGGTACGCCTGGTCGAGGCTCGCGGCGACGGCGGCCCCGCAGGGCTCGTTGTGCTTGACGATCACGCAGCCGGGCTCATCGAACTCGCCACACAGCGAGACCGCGGCGTGGAGGTCGACAAGATTGTTATAGGATAGCTCCTTGCCTTCACGTTCTACGTGAATGGACACCGGCTCTCCCACCCCCCGGTAGAGCGCTGCGGCCTGCTGGGGATTCTCGCCGTAGCGCAAGGTCCTGGCGCGCTCGAGCGCCATCACGTACACGGGCGGCGGCTCCAGATGGCTCTCCGGCGCCCCAGGGGACCCGCTGCGGCGTGCCAGCTCGGCCCCGATCGCGGCATCGTAGCGAGCGGTGCGAGCGAAGGTGGCGAGCGCCCAGGCGCGGCGCTGCCCGAGCGATGGCCCCCCGGACTCCAGCGCCCGCAGCACCTCCGGATACTGCGCCGGATCGTGGACCACGATCACGTCGGCGAAGTTCTTGGCCGCGGCGCGCAGGAGTGCCACGCCACCGATGTCGATCTCCTCGACCGCCCCCGCTTCGTCGAGCGCGGCAGCCCGAGACTCGAACGGGTAGAGGCTCACCGCCACCAGGTCGATCGGCTCGAGGCCGCGCTTCTCGAGCGCCTCGAGATCCTCGACCACGCCACGTCGCGCCAGAATCGGCGCGTGCACGTGCGGATGGAGCGTCTTCACGCGCCCGCCCAGCAGCTCTGGAAATCCGGTCCACTGCTCGACCGCCGTGACTTCGATCCCGGCCTGCTCGAGAACCTTGGCCGTGCCCCCCGAAGCCAGCATCCGGGTGCCGTGCTCGGCCAGGGCGCGTGCGAACTCGACCGCGCCGCTCTTGTCCGAAAGCGAGAGCAGCGCCGCGCGCGGCCAGGTCATGGAGAACGCCTCACGCCCGGGTCGTCCGTCGGTCGCCCTTGGCACGCCCGCGCGTATTCGGTCACGCCTTGTCCCCGGTCAGCCGGCGCATCGCCTCGACGTAGCGCTCGCGAGTTCGGCGCACCACGTCGTCCGGCAGCGGCGGTGCCGGCGGCTCGTGGTTCCAGCCCGAGCGGTCGAGCCAGTCGCGGACGAATTGCTTGTCGAACGACAGCAGGCGTCCAGCCTGGTACTCGGCTCGATCCCAGTAGCGCGAGGAATCGGGCGAGAGCACTTCGTCGATCAGGGTCAGCTCGCCGTCGACCACCCCGAACTCGAATTTGGTGTCGGCCAGCACCAGACCCCGATCCCAGGCCCAGGCGCGCGCTTCCTCGTAGATCGCCTGGCTCCGCCGGCGCAACGCTTCGGCCCGCTCGCGGCCGACCCGGGCGACCATCTCGTCGAAGTCGATGTTGACGTCGTGTCCGGCGTCTTCCTTGGTGGCGGGCGTGAAGATCGCCGGGTCGAGTCGCGATCCGTCGTGGAGCCCGGGCGGCAACCGCAAGCCGCACACGGCCCCGTGCTCCTGGTACTCCTTCCAACCCGACCCGGTAAGGTACCCGCGCACCACGCACTCGATGTCGATCCGCCGCGCGCGGCGCACCAGCATGCTGCGGCCCGCGAGCCGTTCCCGGTGCGCCGGAAACGGCGCTGGGTAGCTTCGCGGCTCGTCCGACACGAAGTGGTGCGGGTGCGCGTTGACCAAGGTCTTGAACCAGAAGCTCGACAATTGGGTCAGCACCTCTCCCTTGCCGGGGATCGGCGTCGGCAGCACGCTGTCGTAAGCCGATAGTCGGTCGCTCGCCACGATCACTAGATGCTCGGGGCCGGCTTCGTACACCGAGCGAACCTTGCCGCGGCGCCACGGCTCCAAGCCCGGCAGCTCGACTGCGGCGACCCCCGACGGTGTGCTCAGCATGTGAGCCTCCGAAGGGCGATCATCGTCCGCTCCCGGCGACCATGCGCGGCACGGCGTAGGACGAGGCGACGAACGCGGCCAGCGATTCGAGCCCCGCTATCGCCGCCGTGCCGGGGGCGGCATAGTCACCGTACGGATCGATCAGCACGAACGGCATCTTCGCGACCCGGGCGCCGGCCTCGTCCACCGACCGGATGTCGCCCACGAACAGCGCCCTTTCGGGCGCGACCGCGAGCCGCTCGAGCGCCATCCGAAAGATCCCGGGATCGGGCTTCTCGACGCCCACCAGGTGCGAATCGAGCACGAATTCCACGCCGCGTGTCATCTCGCAGCGCTCGAGGGTCGCCTCGGCGCGACCGTCGGAGTTGGAGATCACGGCACAGCGCAACCCCATCTCGGCGACCGCGTCGAGCGCCTGGCGCGCCCCTTCCATGGGCCGGGCCCACAACCCGCTGGTCCGATCGCGGGCCAACAGGCGGACGATGACCGGACCAATCAGGTAGTGGGGCAGGCCCGCCGCAGCCAGCATGCCGCCGAGATACGCGCGGATGTCGCCGTTGGCGCCCAATGGCTGCGGCAACGCCGCATCGCCGATGCCGCGGCTCGAGTCGTAGCGGCGACGCCCCTCGATCTCGCCCCGTCGCAGCCGGGCAGCGTCCATCGGGTGACCCATCTGGGTGATGGCCAGGGCCATCCACTCGTAGTCGAGACGCACCAGCGTCCCGCCGGCGTCGAACACGACGGCCGCGAGCCGCGATGCATCCTGACCCGAGCGTGACGCGCCCGAACCCTTCATGTCCGTTCCTCCAGAGGCGAGGCTGCGAACTGGAGCCGGCGTCCCTCACGATGCCAGGGCTCGGTCAGGAAGCGGCGCGTCACCTGGGGATAGAGTCGATGCTCCGTCTCGTGGATCCAGATTTCCAACGATTGGAGCGTGTCGTCGTCGCGCACCTCGACGGGCGACTGAGCGAGGATCGGGCCGCCGTCAACCGACTCGTCTACCAGATGCACGGTGCAACCGGTCACCTTGACGCCGTGCTCCCAGGCCTGCCGGATGGCGTCGACTCCTGGAAAGGCGGGCAGCAGCGAAGGATGGATGTTGAGGATGCGATCCGGGAAGGCGTCCAGCAGCGTGGCGTGGAGCCGTCGCATGAAGCCCGCCAGCAGCACGGTCTCGACGCCGCGCCTCCGCAACGCCTCGACCCACGGACCCTCGTCCTCGATGCGAGTGCGCCAGCGCCGGCCACAGTCCATCACCAGAGCCTCGATCCCGAGGCGTCGGGCGCGTTCGAGGGCCGGGGCATCGGATCGGTCGCTCAGCAGGACGACGATCGCACCCCCCAGCTCGCCACGACGGGCGGCGAGGGCGAGCGCTTCGAAATTGGATCCCTGACCGGAGGCGAACACCGCGAGCCTGGGCATGGGAGCGCGTGGAGCCACGCCGCAATCTACCAACGCGGTGCAGGAGGGGCAAGCCGACCGGCCAGCCCCGGCCGCGACTCGCGTGCCCGCTCGGGCGGGGACGCCGACCGAGTGCCGGGGATCTCGGCTCGCCAATCCAAGAGTTTCGCGCCGCTGGAATCGAGCTCGAACCACGCCGCCCCCATCTGATCCGTCCGATGGACGATCGCCCCGGCTCTGCGCAGCCGATCGAGCGCGCCGGCGTCAGGGTGGCCGAACGGATTGTTGCGCCCGCAGGAGATCACGGCATGGCGCGGCCGGAGGCGGGCCAGGAATCCGGCGCCGCTCGACGAGCCAGCACCATGATGAGCGACCTTGAGAACCGCGACCTCCGAGTCAACCTCGAGCCACTGCTCGACGACGCTGTCCACATCGGCGGCGAGCAGCGCGCGGCCCAGACCACTGCCCCCTTCGAGCACCAAGGAGGCCACGTTGGGGTTGGCGAGCCCGGTGTCGGGGGGCGGCCAGCGCACGATCCACCGGGGCGCAACCGCCAGCGTGTCGCGGCGTTCGGCGGCGCGGGCGGCGAAGCGTCGGCCGGGTCCCGCGAGCCCCGGCAGCGCTGGAGGTGCGAATCGGCGGCGTACTGGCAGACTGCGGAGCACTGCCCAGGCACCCCCGGTGTGGTCGGCATGATCGTGGGTCAGCACCAGCCCCTCGAGCCGGCGAATGCCGGCCCAGCGAAGGAATGGGACCACCACTTGGGCGCCGGCATCGTGCCACGTCGAGCGTGGTCCGGCGTCCACCAGCCACCATCCACTTGGCAGGCCCAGGGCCAACGCGTCCCCCTGCCCCACGTCCAGTACCACCAACCACCAGGACCCAGGTGGAGGAGTCAGCGGGCAGGCGGTTACGGCCAGGCCCAGCGACAGCACCGTCGCCAGCCCTCCGAACCACCCGGCTGCGACTCGGGGGCGCGACCATGGAGTGGCTCGGTGGTCGATGTCCCGCGGCGCAGAAGCCGAGAGCACGAGCAAGAGAGCACCGGCGGCTGCGAGGCACGCGATCGCCGGTTCGCTTCCGGTGGGCAGCAGCGCGAGCGGGGCCCGGGCGGCCGTGCCGGCGATCGTTCGCAGGGCCTGCGCCAGCACCTCGCAGGCGCCGAAAGCCCAGCGGCCCACCCCGGGGATCGCGCCCTCGAGGAACACGCCCAGCCAGGCCGCGGCCAGCAGCAGCCCGCCCACCGGCACCGCGATCAGGTTCGCGGCCAGCGTGGTCCACGGCAGGGCGTGGAAGCGCCCGATGAGGATCGGGAGCGACGTGACCTGGGCCGTCGCGGTCGGCACCGCGGGGGCGGCCAGCGCGGCCACCAGGCGGCTTGGATTCCGGCCGGAGGTCTCCTTCCACCAACCCCCGAGCACGACCAGGCCGAGGGTGGCTGCGCACGAGAGCTGAAATCCCAGGTCCTCCGCCCACCCCGGCGCCACCGCCAGCAGCGCGATCGCGCTCAGGGCCAACGCCTGCAGCGGGTCGAGCGCCCGGTCGAGGAGTCGCGCCGCGGCGGTCAGCAGCTCGGTCGCGACGGCCCTCATCAGCGAAGGCAGAGGGCCCGCCAGCGCCGCGTAGAAGACCGCGCAGGCCGCGCCGGCCAGCGCTCGACTCCGGGGTCCCGCGCCGGCCAGTGCGCTCGCCCCGCGTGCCACCCCGGCGAGCCAGGTCACGTGGAGCCCGGAGAGCGCGAGCAGGTGCGTGAGCCCGGCGGCCTGGAGCTCGACGCCCAGCTCGGGGGTCAGCCCCGACCGGTCGCCAACCACGAGCGGCGTGACCAGCTCGCGCGCTTGCGGAGTCAGCTCGCGCGCGAAGCAGCGCTCGATCGCACGCCGCCACCGTACCGAGGTGGCGTGGGGCCAGCCATGCCAGCCAACGGTGGGCCCCCGTCGCGCGACCAGGGCGCGACCCTGAGCGACGATCCCGATCGCCCCCGCTGCGGCCCGTGCCGATCCGCCGCCCGGGTTGCGCACCGAGGGCGGCCGCGCGAGGGCGACCAGCAGCTCCACCCGATCGCCCCACTCGAGGTCGGTCCCGACAGGCAGCCGCACTCGAACGCGGGCGCCCGCGGGAACGGGCGCGCCGCGACATTCGACCTGGACCACGGCCAGCGGCTCGCCGGACTCACGGGAGGGATGGTCCACCACTCGCCCCACCAGCCAGCGCGGCGCGGCTTGGGCCGGCAACCATGCGGCGGCGCTGGTCAGCCGCGCCTCACCGGCTCCCCCCCGCGCGACCGCTGCCAAGGTCAGCGCGGCGATCAACAGCGCCGCGCCGGACCAACCGCGTGTCCGGGCAGCCGGCCAGACCAAGATCAAGGCCAGCGCCAGGCTCACCCAGGCAGCCGCGTCCCCCAGGTGTCGACCCGCCAGCGTCCCGATCCACAACGGCCCGACCCACAGCACCGCCCCTCTCCCACCCATGCCCCGAACTCGGCGCCAGACTCGTGCCGGCTGGCGATGCGACTCACACGCGTCCCGGTCGCCACTTCGGTTCGCGTCGCGACGTCGGCGTTGTCCACGGCGTGGACGACGCCGACGCCCCGGCGGCGCTCAGCGGCCCCGAGGACGCGGGGGAGCTTCCGCCTTCACGCTCTGGAGCTCGGTGAAGTACTCGTCGCCCTGGGCGGTCAGGGCGCTGACGTAGTAGGAGGTGTGGCCCTGGGCCCCGAGCAAGAGGGTCGGGAACGGGATGGCTCCGACGGTGCCACTGGCCTCCGATTGGAGCAGGGTCATGGGATAGCGGCGCCATCGGCCTTCCGGTGTGCGAACGTGGAGCCACATCTCCCGCGGCTCTCCGGGCGGGGCATTCTCGAGCGTGGCGGAGATCACCACCGGCTGCTCGGGAATCCGCACCGGTGCGGTCAGGGCCAAGCGGGGGTGCTCGTCTTCGAGCCCGAACTCGAAGCTCGCAAACCGCTGATTGCCGCCCGGCAGATCGATCACCTGGACCGGCGCCTCCTCGTCGCGGTAGGCCACGCGGACGCTGTGAGGCCCGCGAGGAAGCTCGAGCGTCAGCGGCAGGACGCCGCGCGGCTGGCGGTCCACCCACACCCTGGCCCCGCTAAGCGGTTGGCTCTCTCCGTTCTCGGTGAGGACGGCGCCGATCTGGAGCAGGCCGGTGGCCGGCGATCGCAACGGGCGGGTGAGGATCTGCCGTGCCTCGCGCACCCGGATCTCCACGGTTTGTCCCCACGAGGCCATTCCTGGACCCGAGAAGCGCACCTCGTGAGGGCCGGGCGCCAGACTGTCGATGCGAAGCGGGGCGAAGCCCTCGGGCTGATCATCCACCGTCACCGTGATCGGCGCCCCGGGGTCGGGCGAGATGACTTCCAGCGTTCCCCACAGCGGCACGTCGAGCGTCACCGGCTCGCGCTCCCCGCGCACTTCGTACGTCGCGCTGCCCAGATCCGGGAAGGAGAGGCCCACTTGGTGCCTTCCGGGTCGCAGCTCGATCCTGGCCGGGGTGTGCGAGCCCAGGTTCTTCCCGTCCACGCTGACCCACGCTCCGGCCGGCCGGCTGCCGAGGACCAGCTCGAATCGCGGGCCGACGAGCCCCAGCCCTCGGAGTGTGGCGACCAGCGGGTTGGCGCGCCGCGACGCCGGCGGGGCGGTCTGGAGCGAGCCGAGCAACCAGCCGCCGCCGAACAGCAGTGCCACCAGCGCCGCCAGTCCTCCCCATTTCCACCACGCGACCGACGGCCGTTCGAGCTGCTCGATCGACGGCCACTCCGGCCGCCGAATCGGCGCCGGAGGCCGGCTGACCGGGGTCTCGGCCGGTTCGGCTCCACGCGGCCCCATCGGCTCCGTCTCCGCGGACGCCGTCGCGGGCAATGGTTCCAGGCGAGGAATCACGTCCAGGCGAGGAATCACGTCCAGCGGCGCCACGTCCGTCATGCCCAGGCCTTCCTCGGAGACCGCTGCGCTAGACGTTCCGACGGCCGGCGCGGTCCCCAGATCGAGTGGCGGCGTCTCACGGGGCAGCTGGATCGCCCGGGGGTCGAACACCTCACTCGCCCCGACCGTTTGGGCCGTGAGCTGACTCGGTTCCGGCGTAGGCGGAATGAGGTCGGGCACATCGGCGGACAGACCCACCGGCCACTTGAGCGATCGCACCGTCGGCGGCGCCGGCTCCCGCCCCTCCATTGCCACCGCTTCGAAGGGGAGCGGCTCGCCGCGCCCCGCGGGCTCCGGCATCGCGGGCTCGCCGGGCGAAAGCTTGACGGGTGCGACCTCCACGACGGGTGGAGAACGAGGCACCGACTCGGCCGCCGATGCTTCCGAGCCGGGCGCCGGCACGATCGAGCGCCGCGCCCCGCGCCGGCCGAGATAGCGCTCGAGCCAGCGCGACACTCCCCACGACGGCCTCACCGGCCGAGCCGGTTCCGACTCGGCGGCAGACGCTTCCAACGCGATCCACTCCGTCGAGGCGGCTGGGGTGGCAGGCTCCGGCCAGTGCTCACGACCCTCTGGCGAAGCGGGCTCAATCACCGGCACGGTCGCCGGCCCCCTGGTCCCCTGCCAGGTCGCCTCGAGGACCACGTCGGGTTCGGTGGCGTCCTCCGCAAGAGTTGGCCAGGACAGCCGCAGGTCAATGCGGCTTTCCGCGTCGGCGCACCAAGCCTTGGCTTCCCGGCCTTCTGCGTCGCGAACCACCGACCACGGGACATCGATCGGCTCCTGGTCGAGGAGGACGTCGACCTCGGCGTCTCCGACCCAGCCGATCCCGATCTGATGGCCGCCCGACGTCAAGGCAACCGAGCAGGGCGCCCGCGCTCCGCTGGGGCTCCAGACGGCGGCGTGAGAGAACAAGAGTCCGGTGAGAGCGTGGTGTAGCACGGCCGGAATCGGCGTCGTCGGCGTGTCGTCGCGGGCCGCCTGGTCGCGCGTCACCTGCATCACGTCGCGCAGCCAGCCTTCGACTTCTTCCCGCGTGAACCCGTCCGGCACTCCGAGGACTAGGACCTCGAGCCCCGGCGCCCGGACCTCGGCGGTCAGGAGTTCACCGCCCGCGCGGGCCGAAACTGCCCACTGCTCCGAGGCGTTCGCGATCGCTCGCATCATCTGAATGGGGGCTCCCTCCCCAACGCTCACGGCCGGCTCTCGATGGCACGCTATCGGAGGCCTCCGCAAGTGTCAATGTGGGACCGGGTTGTGGCATACGCCTTGCGACCGCCCGGAATGGGACGAGCCTTCCGATCCCAAGCCGCGAGCACTGAACGTGCGCGTCATGCACGTTTTGCGAGAACAGGGTTGCAAGTTGCACAAATCCTCTGTAGGTTGCCGCGGGTTTTCTCGCCTGGGGATGGCCCTACCGACAGGAGACGAGATGCCGGTTCGCGCGATCATCCCGGCGGCCCTGCTGGCCGCCTGCATGATGTGGCTTGGTGCCGGAGACTGTCTGGCTCAAGCGTTTACGCCTTCCCTGCTGGCAGCCGTGCCAGCGGCCGATTCGTTGTCCCCGGCCGCTCGATCGATCGCCGCCGCGCGCGTCGCGTACCAGGCCGCATGGGCCCAGCGCCAGAGCGCCGAGTACAACATGGCGGTCGAGACCGCCGAGTCGGGGCTCGAGTTGCTCAAGGTGGCGCTCAAGGAGAACCCGGACGCCGCCACCCGACGCGAGTTGGTCGAGCTGAGGGCCCGCCTGATCGGAGTGCGGAACGCCGCCCGGCACCAGGAGCAGGAGCCCTCGGGATCTTCGGACAAGGCCGGGAACGAGCCCGACTCCCAAGTCCTGAACACGCCGGCAACCGAAAACCTCGAGCCGCAGTTCAATCCCCAAGTCTACCGCTACATCGAGTACTTCACGGGCGCCGGTCGTTCGGTGTTCGAGCGTTGGCTGAGGCGGTCGGGCCGCTACGTGAAGCTGTTCCGCGACGTGCTGCGCCGGGAAGGCTTGCCGACCGAACTCGTCCATCTGGTCTTCGTCGAGAGCGGGTTCAACCTGCACGCCCGTTCCGCCTCGGCGGCGGTTGGGCCGTGGCAGTTCCTCCGCTCCACGGGCCGTCTGTTCGGGTTGACCGTGAACCAGTGGGTGGACGAGCGGAAGGACCCGGAGAAGTCCACGGTCGCGGCGGCGCGCTACCTCAAGCACCTCTACTCGATCTTCAACGACTGGCCGCTGGCCCTGGCCTCCTACAACGCCGGCGAAGGCACCATCCTGAGGGCCATCAAACGCCAGGGCACGACCAACTATTGGGATCTCAAGCTGCCTCGCCAAACCGAAGACTACGTGCCGCAGTTCATGGCGGTGCTGGCCATCTCCCGCGACCCGGAGAAATACGGCTTCGACGACGTCGAACTCGACGATCCCATGGACTTCGACGAGGTCGCCCTGAAGGGCACGGTGGACCTGCGCGCCATCGCGCGACTGGCCGACTGCAGCGCCGAGGAGTTGCGAGACCTGAATCCGGCGGTGCTGCGCCACGCCGCGCCGGAGCGGGACGGCGTGACCTCCTTACGGGTGCCGAAGGGCAAAGCCGAGATCATCTTGTCCAAGCTCGAGAGCGGCGTCGCGCTGCCCTCCGTGGACCTCACCGTGAAGCATCGGGTGCGGCGCGGCCAAACGCTCCAGGGAATCGCCAACCAATACCACGTCGACGCCAAGCAGCTCGCGCGAGACAACGGCATCGGCCGCGCGCACCCGCTGCGCCGGGGCATGGTGCTGACCGTCCGCTCCGGTTTGCGGGCCACGGCGATCCGGCCCGCCGAGCTGGATCCCGACGACCCGCGGCGCTCGACCGATTACGTCCCTCCGCGCAACCTGAAGCTGCCCACCACCTCGTTCAACGCCGAATCCGACGCCGAGGGACGGATCACCCATACGGTGCGCCGCGGCGAGACCCTCGCTTCGATCGCCGAGAGGTACGACGTGTCGGCCGACGACATTCGGCGCTGGAACCGCCTCTCCTCCAGCCGTCTGCCGCGCGGCACGCGCTTGAAGATCCGCACCGGGGACGCCCGCAACAGCACCGCCGAAACGCTGGCCGCCGACAGCCTCCGCATCGCCGCCATCAAGGCTCCTCCCGCTCGCACGTCGCACCGGAGCGCCCGCCACACCGTCGTGGTGCGGCGGGGCGAAACGCTGAGCGGCATCGCCACCCGGCACGGCACGACGGTCCGCAGGCTCAAGCAGGCGAACGATCTGCGCGGCAATGTGGTTCGCGCCGGCCAGCGGCTGAAGATTCCGGCTTAGTTCGTCGGAGAGCACCCGACCCGCTTCGTGAGACTCGCGACAGCGCGACCGGCAGGAGCCGTCGCGCGTCGGCGGGTCAGGGAGCGAAGCCAGGATGGCGCAGCGACCGGGTCTCGCGAAGCGGGTCGGGCGCTCTCCGACGAACAGGTCACTCCGTTCAGTGCTCCGGCTCGGGTCCGCGTAGCACGCCGCCCGCCGGGAGGTCGCCCGCGAAGTCGCGCTCGGCCACGTACGGGCCGATCCGGGCGTTGCGCCCGACCCTGACGCGCTCCGGCAGGCGCGCTCCCTTGCCAACCACCAGCAGTCCGCTCGACAGGTGCTCGGGGCAAGCCCCGTTCGGTGCGGCCTCCTCGCCCCAGCCGACGCACGCCCCCTCGCCGATCGCTACTTCTTTGTCCAGGATGGCCCGGTCCACCGTCGCGCCGCGCCCGATCTGCGTGTCGTGCATCACGATGCTCTCCGACACCACGGCGCCGCGCGACACGGTGACCCCGGGAAACAACACCGAGCGCACCACCCGGCCGGCAATCCGGCAGCCGTTGGCGATCAGGCTCCGCTCGGCACGGCCTCCGGGCTCGAACCTCACCGGAGGGCGATCCGCGCTCTGGGTGTGAATCACCCATTCGGCATCGTTGAGGTCGAGGGGCGGAGGATCCGAGACGAAGGCGAGGTTCGACTCGTAGTAGGAATCGAGCGTGCCGACGTCCTGCCAGTAGCCGTTGAACCGAAAGCCGTAGACGGCCTCACCTCGCGCCACCAGGCGCGGCAGCAGGTCCTTGCCGAAGTCGTGGCGCGACTCGGGCCGCTCGGCGTCCTCGACCAGCCACTGGATCAGCGCGGACCGGTCGAACAAGTACACCCCCATCGATGCGAGTCGCGAACGGGCACGACGCGGCTTCTCTTCGAAACCCACCACACGGCCGCGTCGGTCGATTTCGATGATCCCGAACGAGCTCGCCGCCCGCTCGGGCACTTCGGTGACTGCCACCGTGACCGAGGCGTAGTTGGCTTGGTGAAAGGCATACAGGGGATCGTAGTTCATCTTGTAGACGTGATCGCCCGAAAGCACCAGCACGTGGTCGGCGCGGCGGCGCCTCAGATGCACCAGGTTGCGAAAGATGGCGTCCGCGGTGCCCTGATACCACTCGCTGGCCACCGAATCGAGCGACGGCTGCAGCAGCTGCACTCCGCCGCGCGTGCGATCGAGATCCCAGGGACGGCCGATCCCGACGTGCTCGTGGAGCGAGGTCGGGTGATATTGGGTGAGCACTCCCACGTCGAAGATGCCCGAGTTCACGCAGTTGGAGAGCGTGAAGTCGATGATGCGGTACTTGCCGGCGAACGGCACCGCCGGCTTGGCACGGCGCTCGGACAGCAGGCACAGCCGCGTGCCGAGCCCACCGGCCAGGATGAAGGCGTAGCGCGAGGCGCTCACCCCAGGTCCGCGTGCGCGGGATGATCCGGGATTCGCGTACCGGCCCGGACTTCGTTGCCCACGAAGTCCTCGGGCCCGGTCCCGACCCCCAGAACCGCCCCGCGCCCGACCCGCGCCCGGTCGGGAATGAGGGCGTACTTGCCGACAAGCGTGAGCCCGGCCACGCCGGACGCCTCGGGGCCCGCCGGTGGCTCCCCTTCGCCCACGCGCGCCGCGTCGCCTACCTGGACGAACTTGTCCACGATCGCGCGGTCCACCCGTGCCCCTCGCCCCACCCGCACGTCCTGCATGACCACCGAGTCCACCACCGCCGCCCCCGGCTCCACGGTGACCCCCGGAAACAGGATCGAGCGGCGCACCTTGCCCGCGACGCGGCAGCCGTTGGCCACCAAGCTGCTCTCGACGTCGGCCCCGGGCAAGGTCAGGACCGGCGGCCGTTCTTCGTCCCGGGTCAGGATCGGCCAGCGCGCATCGTGAAGCTGCAGACGCGGCTCGGGAGCCAGCAGCTCGAGACTCGCGCGATAGTAGGACGGCAGCGTGCCGACATCCTCCCAGTACCCCTCGAAGCCGTGCCCGTACACCGGCTGGCCGGATTCGATCGCCGGGCGCAGCACGTCCAGCACTAGGTCCACCGGGTGACCGCGTAGGGCTTCGGCCAACACCTCCGACTCGAAGAGATAGATCCCCATCGAGGCGAATCGCGCCGAAGTGGCCTTAGGCTTCTCGTCCAGCTGGTGCACCCGGCCCGAGCGGTCCAAGCTGGCCATGCCAAACCGGTGCACTTCGCTGGGCGCGACCGTCGTCACCGCCAGGGTGGCCGCCGCGCCTCGCTCCTCGTGGGTGTGGAACAAGGCGCGGTAGTCCATCTTGTAGACGTGGTCGCCGGAGAGGATCAATACCTGGGACGCTCGGCTCGCCTCGATCAGGTCCCAGTTCTGGGCCACGGCGTCGGCGGTGCCCCGGTACCACCCCGCGTGTTCGCGGGTCAGATAGGGCTGGAGGATGCGCACGCCGCCTCCGCGGCGGTCGAGATCCCAGGGACGACCGGAGCCGATGTGATCGTGGAGCGAGGTCGGCGCGTGCTGGGTGAGTACCCCGACGCGCTCGATCTCCGAATGGCAGCAGTTGCTCAGCACAAAGTCGATGACCCGGTACTTGCCGCCGAACGGAATCGCGCTCACCGCTCGCTCGGAGGACAGCACGCTCAGCCGATCACCGCTGCCGCCCGAGAGCACCAGCGCTATCGCGTGTCGCACATCACTCTCCTTGGGGATCGAGCCGGGGAGGAATCGCGAAACCGGAACCTACGGAGGGCGTACGGTCAAGTCAAGAACGCCGGCCGGTCGGTCGGTTTTGCCGCGTCCGCGCCGGGGCGCGGAGGTCGCCGGCCGCGTCTACCAGGCGTACGACGCCGAGACCAGATGGGTGGCGTCGAGGTTCTGGTCGCCGGGGAAATTCTCGTCGGCGGCGGCGAAGAAGCGATGCAAGTCTGCGGCGTAGTCCACGCCCACGTGCTTGTAGCGCACGCCGGCGCCGAACGCCAGGTCCTTGCCGTTTGCGCCCGAGCGGAGGGCGAACGTGTTCCGGTACCAATACTCGAGCCCGGTGCGCAGGTCCGCCGTCACCGAGCCCAACCGGATCTGGCTGTCAAGCTTGCGGTTCTCGAAGCCCCAGCCCAGGTCGATCGCCCAGGTCAGTGCGTGACGCTCGGCCGGGTAGAAGCTGAAGGCGACCCCGGTATCCAGCACCGGCACGATCAACTCCCGCGACCCGTTGCTCCAGGCCAGGTAGGTAGTGGTGAGATCGTGCACCACGGCGCCGATGGTGACCGCGTCGGTGGCCATGTAGAGTGCGCCCACGTCGATCCCGGCCCCGAACGACGTCACGTGCTCGCCCCGCAGCGTGTCGGGCACGCTCTGCCGGATGAACTTGACGTTGCCGCCGAAAGCCCATCGTATGCCGCGTTGACGGGCATAGGACACCAGCAAGGCCATGTCGCTCGCGCTGGCTTGATAGAGATCGAGGTTGAGCAGCCGCTCACCCGGCTCCCACTTGCCATCGAGGTTGCTGCCATCCGGGTCGTTGGTCGAGATGTCGTTGTCCACCCCGCCATCGTAGAAATCGATGCCGGGTCGGAGATCTCCCGGGCGCGGGGTGACCGGGATATCGTCCACCGCCAGCCGGATCAAGCCCACCCCCATCGCGGCCCGCCGGCCGGTCGGAGCGCCGAGCGGAAAAACCGCGCCCAAGTAGTCGTGCTTGATCAGGCTGCCGAACTTCTCCGAGTGCTGCGGCAGGACCTCGCGATACGGCAGGTAGACCATGCCGGCCGGGTTCCAGTACGGCGCCGTGGCGTCGTCCGCCACCGCCACGAAGGCCCCACCCATGCCGATGGCACGCGCGCCGAGCTGGGCCTTGAGGAACTCTCCGGCGTACTTGGTAGCGTGGGCTCGGGACGGGAAGACGAGCGGGGTCAGGGACAGCAGAGCGACGACGAAGGCGCGCGACGAGCGGTTCAAAAGCGACTCCATTCCGGTCGGACGCGCAACCTTACGGGGGCGCCGAGCTAGGTGTCAACCGGCCGGGGAGCCGGTTCCCCTCCGGGCATGTTCACTTCGCCGAGCGGCTGGGCGATGCGCCAGTGGCCTCGCAGCCGCACCAGCTCGTCCGCGGTGCGGAAGCTACGCACCTCCGACAGACCGTCGGGAACGTAGCGCACTTCGTAGCTCACCATCACGCGACCGCCGCTGACCGGCAGCGATCGAAACTCGTCGAGATTCAGCTCGCGCATCGGGGGGAGCGACCACAACATGCCGGGAAACGGCAGGTCGTGGCGGCCCTCCACGAAGCACTCCCAGACCCCTTCCGCATCGCCGGTCCGCATCGCCTCCCAGTAGGTCCGGAGGGTGGCGCTCGGCGACACGAAGCGCGGATCGATGCGGCAGCGCTCGCCTTGACCGAGCAGGCTCGTGCTCGCCAGAAGGAGCAGGAGGAGACGCCGCAGGTAGACCCAAGGTCGAGCGATCGGCTGAGTCGCCGCGATCTCTCGATCGTTTTCCGTTTCTACCCCGCCATCCGGGTGGAGCGTTCCGAGATTCTCGCCAGGCGCCGCAGAGTCGGGCCCACGGACCGGTGCCGGGCCGAGACGTTCCAGTTGCAGGTGCGACCCCTTTGCCGCAGGGCGGCGAACTTGGGTGGCGCATCCTTGCGAGCGGGACCCGGGGGGTCCGCATGGTCCGTGGTCGGTCTTCCAGACCCGTCTTCACATCCCCTGACGCGGCACGAACCGTACCGGTCGTCGGCGACCACTCCATATCTTCGAGTACAATTTTAGCCATGGGGCAGAAACCGAGCAATATCAATACGTTCCATGTCAACCTCCAGACAGGCGCCCAAGCCCTTTCCGATCTCCGACCCGGTTCCTCGCTCGCGAGCCTCTCCCCCGCGCGGCGGCGCCTGGGCTGGCCCGCCCAGGTCGGCCCGCCGTATGGCCCATGGTGGGCCGGCGCCCGACCCCCACTTTCGCGCTCACCCCCCAGCTCGGGCGCTGGCCCCCGGGGCGCGCCGCTGCCGCCTTGAGGCGCGCGACCTCGGTGGCCGAGAGATCCCGCCACACCCCGGCTGGGAGCTGACCCAGGCGCAAGGGCCCGAATCCCCAGCGCCTCAGCGCCTTCAGCTCGAGGCCGACTGCCTCGCACATGCGGCGGACTTGCCGGTGGCGCCCCTCGTGCAGCGCGATGTCCAGCACGGCTCGGCCGGAGCGAACGCGGCGCAACCGCACCTCGGCCGGGCTTGAAACCACACCCCGCTCGAGCTCGACCCCCGCCCTCAGCCGGCGCAGCTGGTGGCCGTCAGGAACCGCCGCCACCGCCACCCGGTAGAGCTTCCATACGCCGTAGCGCGGATGCGTCAGATGGTGCGCCAAGTCCCCGTCGTTGGTGAACAGCAGCAGCCCGCTGCTATCGGCGTCGAGGCGTCCGACCGGAAAGAGCCTGGGGCCGGGCGGGAGCAGACCGCGTACGGTCGGCCGTCGCTGCGGATCGCGGAGCGTGGTCAACACCCCGACCGGTTTGTGGAGCATGACGTACCGCAACGCGCTCGAGCCGGGGATCGGACGCCCGTGGACCGCGACCCGGTCGCGGTCGGGCTCGACGCGAACGCCCGGCTCGCGCACCACCGTGCCGTTCACGCGCACCGAGCCGGCCCGGATCAGCTCGTCACATTTGCGACGCGACGCCAGCCCGCGGGAGGCGAGCAGCTTGTTGAGCCGGATGCCGCTCAAGGGTCCGGTTCGCGTCTCAGGCGTGATCCAGCTCCTCGGCCCGGTCCGCTGCCCCCGCTTCGCCGCTGGGAAGCAGCTCGACCTCGTGGGGGCTGTCGCCTGCCGGCAGATCCGAAGCCACCTCGGCCATGACCTCGAGCATCTCGAGTTGTTCGGGCTCGCGGGCCGCCACCAGCGCGCGCAGCTCCTCGGGCCGCGGCAGCTCGCTCAAGTCGCGCAGCCCGAAGTAGTCCAGGAACTCCTGCGTGGTCCCGTACAGCAGCGGCCGCCCCACCACCTTCGAACGCCCGCGAATCGTCACCAGGTTGCGCTCGAGCAAGGTGCCGAGGACGGCGCTCGAATCCACGCCCCGGATCGCTTCGACCTCCGACTTGGTCACCGGCTGCTTGTAGGCGATGATCGCCATTGCCTCGAGGGCGGCTCGCGACAGCCGCATCTTCTTCTTGCCTCGCAGCAGCCGCCCCACCCATTCGGCGTGCTCGGGGGCGGTCACCAACAGATACCCGCCGGCGATGTCACGCAGCTGGACGCCGGCCTCGCGCGCCGCGTAGTCCGCCTCGAGCCCGCGCAACGCCTGGAGGACCGCCTCGGCCGGCGCGTCCAGCGACTCGCACAGCAGCGACAGCGCCAGGGGCTGGTCGGACGAGAACAGCAGCGCCTCAAGCGCCGCCTGGAGGTTCCGCGGAGGCATCCGTCTCCCTTTCTTCCGGGGCCCGGGCGACGATCGAGATGTCGCCGAAATGCTCAGCCTGGACCACCGACACCTGGCCGAGCTTGACGAGTTCGAGCAGCGCGATGAAGGTGACGATCATCTCCGCCCGCGCGTGGCAGCGCATCAGCAGCGTCGCGAATTGGACCGCGCCGTCCTCGGCGACCGTACGGGCGATCAGGGACATCTTCTCCTCGAGGTCGTAGACCTCGCCGCGCACGTCGTAGACGGTGGTCTCCGGTACCCGCGCCATCACCCGACTGAGGGCGTCCAGCAGATCGAACAGCGTGGCCGGGGCGAGCGGAAGCGGACCGGCTTCGTCCTCGCCCGGCAACAGGCCACGTTCGTAGAGCCGGCGGCGTTCCTCTTCGCGGAGTTGGAGGGTGCTGGCGGCTTCCTTGAACTGGCGGTACTCGACCAAGCGCTGGACCAACTCCTCGCGTGGGTCGCCCTCTTCTTCCTCGTCGCCGACGCCCGGCAGCGGGAGCAGCATCTTCGCCTTGATGCGCATCAGGGTCGCGGCCATGACCAGGAACTCCCCGGCCACTTCCAGATCGAGCGACCGCATCAGCTCCAGGTAGGCCAGGTACTGTTGCGTGATGTGCGCGATCGGGATGTCGTAGATGTCGATCTCGTCGCGTTTGATGAGGTGCAAGAGCAGGTCGAGGGGCCCTTCGAAGCGCTCGAGCTTGACCAGCACCGGCGGCGACCCAGGAGCCAGGCCCGCGGCACGCCGGGACGGGACGGCTTCTGCGGTCGCGACCGAGGGCGGAGCCGCACCCGGCGCTGGCGCCTCGCGGGCCGGCGACTCGAGATCGGGCCGGCCGATGGGGGGACCGCTTTCGGGATCGATCATCGGGCGACCTCGGCGTGGGGCTCGAGCCGCATCGCGCTCCGCACTTCTTCCATGGTGGCTTCGGCCACCTTGCGGGCGCGGCGGTTGCCGTCGCTCACCACGTCCCGCACGGCGTCCGGGTCCGCGGCCCAGCGGGCGCGACGGTCGCGGATCTCGGCCAGGGCTGCCGCCAGCACCCGGGCCAGGTGCTGCTTGTCCGGCACGCAGGCCAGCGTGCCGGCGCGACAGCGGCCGGCGATGTCCTCGGCCTCGCCCGGGTTGAACTTGCGATGGTACTCCCACACCACGCAGCCCGGGTGCCCGTCGGTCGGATCGGGCCCCGGCCGTCCCGGGTCGTCGGCCCGGATCTTCTTCGGATCGGTGTACGCTTGGCGCACACGCGCCGCGATCTCTTCGGCCGAATCGGCGAGCAGGATGGTATTGCCCACCGACTTGCTCATGCGGTTGCCGTCCAGCCCACGCAGGCGCGGGAACGCGGTGAGCTGGGCCTCCGGTTCCGGGAACACCGGATCCCGATCCCGGCAGTACAAGAAGTTGAAGCGCCGTGCCAGCTCGCGGGTCAGCTCGACGTGCGGCACCTGGTCCTCGCCCACCGGGACGTGGCTCGCCTTGTAGAGCAAGATGTCGGCGGCCTGCAGCACCGAGTACCCCAGGTGGCCGTACGAGATCGTCGCCTCGTCCAGATGGAGGTCGCGGATCTGTTCCTTCAACGTCGGAATGCGCTCGAGCCGCGCCTTGCTGACCAGCATCGACAGCAGCAGGTGCAGCTCGGCGTGCTCCTTGATCGCCGACTGGACGAAGATCACGCTGCGCTTGGGATCGAGCCCTGCCGCCAGCCAGTCCACCACCATCTCGTGGATGTCGGTCTGGAGCATCGAGGTGTCCTCGTGGCCGGTGGTGAGCATGTGCCAGTCGGCCACCATGTGAAAGTTGTTCCAACCGGCATCCTGAAGTCGCACCCAGTTCTCGAGGGCGCCCACGTAGTTGCCGAGGTGCAGCCGACCGGTAGGCCGCATCCCGGAGAGGATCCGCCGCACCGGCAGCCCGGCTCCCGGCCCACCCACCGCCGCCGTCACAGGCTCATCCCTTGCCGGGACACGCCGAACAGACCCAGGCACGCGTTCACCGCCAGGCTGAGCGGCACGTCGAGCACCACCCGCGCCACCCGGGGCGAACTCGCGATCAGGACCACCAGCATCAACCCCACCAGCCGGAACTGCTGCAGCACCAGGATGTGGCGCAGCGGCAGGAAGCGCATCAGCACCCACGAGCCGTCGAGCGGCGGGATGGGAATCAGGTTGAAGAGTCCGAGAGCGCAGTTCCACAGCACGCCGGCGTACCCCATGATGCGCAGCGGCGCCCAGAAGCCCGCCTCGGGAGCCAGCCGCGTCAGCGCCGCGAACAGCACGGCGAGCAGGAAGTTGGACGCCGGACCAGCCAGCGCCACCTTGACCGGATCGTTGCGCGGACGACGGAGGTTCGCCCAGCGGATCGGGACCGGCTTCGCCCATCCGAACAGGAACGGGGCATGGAGCAGCAGCAGCAGCCCGGGCAGGATGAGGGAGCCCACCGGGTCGACGTGCGGAAGCGGGTTGAGCGTCAGGCGGCCCTGATCCCGCGCGGTGGAATCGCCGTTCCACAGCGCGACCAGCCCGTGGGCACACTCGTGCACGACGATGCTCAGCACGAACACCGGGAAGGCCAACAGGATGCCGGGATCGAAGCTCATTCCGCCAGCTCCTTGAGTGGGGCCCGGGGAAAGGCGCCGCGCCGACTATAGAGGATGGGCGAACCGGGTCCAAGCAAGGTGCTGCGGGCCGCCGGGTTGGCGGACCCCGGCGGGATCTCGGGGGCACGCACGCCGGAGCGGGTTGCCCGCCCCGGTATACTGCGAGGCACATGAGCGGGACAAGGGGACTTGAGCAGCTTCTCGGCCAGCCGGTGCCGGACCTGACGTTGCCTTCCCCGTCCGGGACCTTTTCCTTTCGGCAGTTCGTCGGCATCCAGCCGTTGGCGTTGTTCTTCTACATCCACAACGGCACGCCGGGCTGAATCCGCGAGCTTCGCGAGTTTCGCGAGCATCATCACGAGTTCCAGGAGCAACGAGTCGCCCTGGCCGGCGTGAGCGGCGACACGCTCGACAGCCATCGGACCTGGATCCGCCGGCTCAGGCTCCCCTATCCGCTGCTGTCGGATCTAGACCTCAGCGCCGGGAACGCCTTGGGCCTGATCCGGCGAATCGGGATCGGCGAGTGGCGCCTCGAGCTCTTCCGGCGGACCACGCTGCTGGTGGACGCGGCCGGCCGGATGGCCATGATCTGGGGCCAAGTCAAGATCCGGGGTCACGCCGCCGACGTGCTGCGCGCTGCACGAACGGTGGGGGTCGGGTCGTGATCGAGCGGTGCCGCGAAACGCTCGCGGCCGATCGAGCGTCTTCGAACAGGGGCTAGGTGGGCAGCGCCTTGACCACCATCAAGGTGAGGTCATCGTCGCGACCGCGCTCGCCGGCCCAGCCCTCGACCGCCTCCACCAATCCCTCCAGGATTTCGGCCGCGCTGCGGCCCGCCAGCGAGACGATGGCCTGCTCGATGCGTCGCTGCCCGAAGTGCTCGCCGCTCGGTGACTGGGCCTCCGAGAGTCCATCGGTGTAGAGCAACAGCACGTCGTCCACCCCGAGCGCGATCGGCTGGTCTTCGTACTGGGCGTCGGGCAGGACTCCGAACGCGACGCCGCCCTCCAGCAGGTACTCCACCGTCCCTCCGCGCCGCAGCAGAATGGGCGGGTTGTGCCCCGCGTTCGAGTAGATCAGCACCCGGTTCTTGAAATCCAGCACGCCGTAGAGCGCGGTCACGAACTTGTTGCGATCCGTGCTCTCGTAGAGCAGCGAGTTGACCTTGCGCATCACCGCCCGGATCGCGAATTCGTTGCGGATCTCGGCCAGCAGGCTCATGCGGAAGCCGGCCATCAGCAGCGCCGCCGGGATGCCCTTGCCCGAGACGTCGGCGATCGCGAGCCCCAGCCGGGTGTCCGAGACCTGGATGAAGTCGTAGTAGTCCCCTCCCACCTCGCGATGCGGCCGTGCGGTGCCGGCAAGCTCGAACCCCGGAATCTCCGGCGCCCCGGTGGGCAGGAAGGACGCCTGGATTTCGCGCGCGATGGCGAGCTCCTTCTCGAGACGTCGTGTCTCGAGCAGCTCACGGGTCAGCCGGGCGCGCTCGACCGCCACCGCCGCCTGGGTGGCGAACGCCGACAGCAGCTCGAGATGATCCTCGTGGTAGGCGTCCTCGTGGTCGCTCTCCAAGTTGAAGACCCCAATGGTGCGTCCGCCGACGATCAGCGGAGCGGCCAGCTCGCTGCGGGTCTGGGATCGGGCAGCCACGTAGCGCGAGTCGCGGCGCACGTCGGGCACAATCACCGCCTCGCCGGTCTTGGCCACCCAGCCCACCAGGCCCACTCCGACCCGCAGGCCGAAGGCTTCGTCGGAGCCCTCCGGATAACCCACGTCGCTCACCTTCTCGAGCGCCAGGGTCTTGCGGTTCACCAGATACACGGCCGCCGCGTCGTAGTGGATCACCTGGCGCAGCGACTGGAGCATGGCGTCGATCAGCTCGTCGAGGTCGAGCCGGGCGAGTAGGGTCTTGCTGATCTCGAGCAGCACGTCCTTCTCGAGCGCGCGCTGTTCGGCCTCCTGATAGAGCAGGGCGTTGTCCAGCGCGATCGCGATGTGCTCCGCCGCCTGCTCGAGCCGGTCGAGATCCTGGCGGGTGAAGGCCACGCCGTCCCGGCGGTCGAGACATTCGATGGCGGCGAAGATCTCCCCGCGCCGGTAGAGCGGCACGACCAGCGCCGAGTGAAAGGCGGGAACCGCGCCCTCCAGCGTCGGGCGTGGGTCGGCAGGGCCGAGCCACAGCGACTTGCCGTGGTTGACCACCCAGCCGGCCAGCCCCTCACCGCGCCCCACCCGATGGACGACCGGGGCCGCCCCGGGGGTCTCGGGGAAGTCACGCGCGATCCACCGGGCACCGCCGCGCCGCGCGACCCAGATCCGCGCCGTCTCGCAGTCCAGCAGCCGGCGGCAATGAACGCTCAGCGTTCGCAGCAGCTCGCGAAACTTCTCGCTCCCGGTGGCTCGTTCGCCCAAATCGACGACCGCCGGAAGCAGCTCGGCCACGCGCGTCAGGGTCTCGGTCTCCGCTCCGGGGGGCGCGGACGGCGTGTCCGTCGGTGGGATGGAATCGCGCATCCGAGGCAACCTAGCACGCGCTTCGTGGGGGTGCCAGCCACGCCCCGTCCCCCGCCGGCGCGCCGCCTGGTGCCCGGCTCGGTCCACACTGCCGTGCCGCGAGCGGCCGCCAAATCCCACTGAAGGTCGGAGCCGGAGCGCCGATACACAGAGGTAGGCGTTCCTGCCGCTGCCCACCCCGACCCGGAGCCGAGCATGACCAAGGAGCACAAGCGCCTGGGCGACCTGCTGATCGAGGCCGAACTCATCACGCCTCAGGATCTGAGCGATGCGATCGCCGAGCAGCGACGAACCGGCGAGCTGCTGGGCGCGACCCTGATCCGCATGGGCCGCATTTCCGAGCCGGTGCTGATGAAGCACCTGCAGAGCCAGCTCGGCCTGCCGCTCGTGGACCTGGGGCAGCGCGTGGCCGACGAGCAAGCCCTGGCGCTCATCAAAGAGGAGCTGGCTCGCAAGTACGTCGCCCTGCCGCTCGAGATCGAGAGCCGCTCCACCCTGGTCGTCGCCATGGCCGACCCGCTCAACGTCGCGGCGCTGGAAGACCTGCGCTTCCACAGCGGCATGTTCATCCGCCCGCTGCTTGCCACCTCGAGCTCCATCCGCGAAGCGATCGAGCACTACTACCACATCGACAACTCCGTGAACGAGGTGATCAGCAACATCATCAGCAGCGAGGAAGAGGTCGTGGTGAGCGCGGTCCGCGACGACGAGCAGGCCGAGGCCATCGACGACCTGATCCGCGAGGCCGAGGGCCGACCGATCGTGCGGCTCACCAACTGGATCCTGCATCGCGCGGTCGAGGAGCGGGCGAGCGACATCCACATGGAGCCCCAGGAGCGGCACCTGGTGATCCGCTTCCGGGTCGACGGCCTCCTGCACGAGGTCCAGCGCCTGCCCAAGTGGACGCAAGGCGCCGTGGTCTCCCGGATCAAGGTGCTGTCCAATCTGGACATCGCGGAAAAGCGCCAGCCGCAGGACGGCCGCTTGGCGGCGGAGATTCGCGGGCGCCGGGTGGACATGCGCGTCTCGACCTTGCCCACCACGCACGGCGAGAAGGTCGTGATCCGCGTGGTCGACCAACAGCGCGTGGCGCTCGAGCTGGACCAGCTGGGTTTCCTGCCCGACGACCTCGATCATGTCCGGCGCCACCTCGAGCGTCCGCAGGGCATCCTGCTGGTGACCGGTCCGACCGGATCCGGCAAGTCGACCTTGCTCTACTCGGCCCTACGGCACGTCCAGCACGAGACCAAGAACATCGTTTCGGTGGAAGACCCGGTCGAATACCAGATCCCTGGCATCAACCAGGTGCAGGTCGACGAGAAGGCCAAGAAGACGTTTCCGGCCGCGTTGCGGGCCATCCTGAGGCAGGACCCGGACGTGATCATGATCGGCGAGATCCGCGACCGGGAAACGGCGCAGATCGCGTTCCGCGCCTCGGTCACCGGGCATCTGGTGCTGAGCACCGTCCACACCAACGACGCCGCCGGCGCGGTGACGCGCCTGGTCGACCTGGGGCTCGAGCCCTTCATGGTGGCCACGTCCCTGATCGGGGTGGTCGCCATGCGGCTGGTGCGCACCCTGTGCCCGCGCTGCCTCGAGCCTTACGAGGTCAATGCGTCGAACCTCAACCGGCTGGGGGCCCGCGAGCTGGCCGAGGGGACGGTGCTCCTGCACCGCGGCCGCGGCTGTCCGCACTGTCGCCACACCGGCTACCAGGGGCGCATCGGGATCTTCGAAGTGCTGGAGGTCAACGAAACGATCCGCACGCTGATCAACCAGAACGCGGCCGACGCGACCATCCGTCATGCCGCGATCGAGGCCGGCATGCGCTCGATCGGCGAAGACGGGCTGAAGAAGGTGCTGGGGGGATCGACCACGCTCGAGGAAGTGACCCGCGTCGTGTACCTGGCCGACCAGGGTGCGAAGGTGTGCCCTTCCTGCACCATGGTGCTCGCCAAGGACTACGAGTACTGTCCGAGCTGCGGGGAATTCGTCGGCGAACACTGCGAGAGCTGTCGCCGTCGCGTCCACCCGGGCTGGACGTTCTGCCCGTTTTGCGGCGAGCCCTCGGCCCAGGGGGCGGCCGAGGCGCAGCGGGAGGTTGTGGACGACCGGACGCGGCGAGTCGCGCGTCTCGCGCGACGTCGCGGCGCCGAGCCACCTCTGAAGCGGGCGTCATGACTCGCACGCTGGCTCGGCTGTGGCGGGTGAACGGCGGCCTGCTGGTCCTGCTTGGCATCGTCGGCGGGACCGGGGTGATCAACTTCTTCGTGGTCAACCAGCGCGCGTTTCTCAACTTCTATTACCTGCCGGTGGTGCTCGGCGCCTACCTGCTGGGCCGCAAGAAGGGCGTTTACTCTGCGGTGCTGTCGTGCTCGATCGTCTTCGCGTTGGCGATTATGAACGAGGGACAGTTCCTTGCCACCAGCCAGGGGGCCCCGCTGCGCTGGCTGGACCTCGGCACCTGGGGCTGTTTCCTGATCCTCACCTCCTACGTCGTGGGTTCGCTCTACGAAGCCAAGCAGGCCCAGGTCCGCGAGATCCAGAACGCCTACGCCGGGGTGCTCGAGATCATGGCCAAGTTCATCGATTCGGTGGACGAGTACACCGAGAACCACTCCCATCGGGTGGCGGAGTACTCGGTGAAGATCGCCGAGGAGATGAACCTCTCCGAGGTCGAGATCGAGGACATCCGGGTGGGCGCCTTCCTGCACGACGTCGGCAAGGTCGACGTCAGCATCGAGGTGCTCCGCAAGGCGGCCGGTCTGTCGCCCGAGGAATACGCCGAGATGCAGCGTCACGTCGACAGCGGCGAGGAACTGGTGCGCTCGGTGGGCGGCATCCTGCGTCATGTTCTGCCGATGGTGGCCTACCACCACGAGCGCTTCGACGGCACCGGTTACAAGGGCTTGGTGGGTGAGAACATCCCGCTCGGCGCCCGCATCGTGGCCGTCGCCGACACCTACGACGCGATCGTGTCCCGGCGCGTCTATCGGGATGGCCGCAGCCACGAGGAAGCCCTGGAGATCATCCGCCAGGAAAGCGGGCGGCAGTTCGATCCGCGGGTGGTCGAGGCCTTCCTGGTCGCCATGGCCGTCGCTCCTGGAGACATCGCGCCTCGCGAGGCGGCCTGAGCGCGACCGGCACGGCCCCGCCTTCTTGTGCAGCACTCCGATGCTGACGTCGACCTTGCCGCTGCCGTTTCAGGTAGACACCGACCGACCGTCCCCAGGTCAAGCGTCCCTACGTTGCTTTCAGCTCGGACTGCATACTACGGTCCCCAGGTCGAGGATTGGATCGTCCGAAGCCGGAACACTCAGCTCGAACCGGCACACGCCGTTCTGGTATTCGACCTCCGCGGGGTAGCGCCCCGGCGGCACATCCTCGAGGTAGAACTCTCCCTGCTTGCCGAGCGGCGATACGACCGGCTTGCCATCCACGGTGACCGTGAGCTGGCCGTAGGCGGGGACGATTCTCTGGCCGGCAAACTCGACCACCAGCGTACCCGAGAGGCTCTGCAGGCGCTTGACCGGAAACAGAGCCTGGACCGCTCCCCCGAACGGCGGGGCGACGACGCGTTCGTTGGCCCCGATGTCGTAGGCGGGCGGAATGTCCTTGTCCTCGATGGTGAGACGATTGCCGTAGTAAGGGAGCAGGTTGGGGATGACCAGCTCGCCGCGGCCATTGGTGCGACCGACTTCTTGACGGTTCAGGTAGGCACGAACGCCCGGGAGTCCAGGCACCCGGAGGAGCGCCATGCCCTGCTGGGCGGTGCGCGTCAGATGGATCCTCCGGCCGATGGCGACCACTCCTCCCGAGATGCTCACGGTCCTTGGAGTGCTTCGTCCCGTGCCATCGAATGACGCCTCGTAGCGACCATGGGGTCCCTGGTACTGAAGCACCGTGTTAGCCCGATCGGATCGGTCGAGCGGAGCTTCGATCCGATACCCGTAGCCGGTGCCGATGGGAAGCGACCGCTGAGCCCGCGCCAGAGTCGCTCCCCTGCCATCCCGGATCTCGTGAGAGACGCCGGCCGTCGTCAGGGCTCCAGGCGAGCAGCTCACTTGGAGCGAAATCTGGTCGCCCTCTGCCCGTCCACCTTCCAGAGGTCGACTTCCGGAAACGAACAGACTGGTCCGCTTGAGGAGACGGATGTTGCCGACCAGAGAGAGCCGGTCGGACCGCCCCGCGCTCCGGTATTCGGTCCGAGAAAAGCGGAGGCCCAACGAGGAACGAGAGCCCACCTGTAGGGCGGCAGAGGCGCTTGCCGCCAGCGCTGCCCGGTCGTCGCCTGGCATGAGGCTCAACGTGGCCCAACGGTCGCTCAGCCTTTGGACCGTGGCACCGAAGCCGAGAGGCCGGCCGAGATAGCTGAAAGCCAGCGAGGCGGCCCCACCGCCCAGACCCTCTCGGCGGCTCGCGGCGGCAGAGAGATCCAGTTGCCCGAAAGGCAATCCGGCCGTCAGGCTCGTGCCCCCGCTGATCAGCCTGGAAGCCGTTTCCAGATGGGCGCCGGTGGTGACGGACCGGGTCAGGCCGACCCGATGGCGACCCAGGAAGGCGAGGTCACCGTAGTCCCCGTTGGCGGTCGCCAGGCGATTCCGACGGAAGCCCACGGAGTAGCCGTACTCGGAAATCCCGGGCGCCAGGAGCTGCGGGGCGAAGTAGAAGGTCGACAAGAGCTCCTGCTCCCCGCCGAACCGATCGCGGATCACGACCCGCAAGGAACCGTGACCGGAGGTGACCGGGAGGTTGCGCAGCTCGACCGGGCCCGGTGGAACCTGCTGGCGGTGGACCAGGTGACCGTTGACGTAGGTCTCAAGGGTCGACGGCGCAGGGGCGATGGCCGAGGATCCGAGGACAGGTTGGCGGATGAAGTAGGGGTCGAGACCAAAATCGCGTGTCATGCTGACGCCGGCGAGGGACGCGGTCCCGCCCAGGGGTCCGCCGCCCGCAACGTTGTCGCCGATCACCCAGCGGCGCAGTCGACGGCCATCATCGAGCGTGAGGCTGGTGAGGTCGCGCAAGAACGAGCCGTCCGGTTGCCGAGAAAATCGGCCGAGAAGGAAGCCGCCTCCGAGGTTGAGTCCAGCCTCGCCGAGCGCCGAGACCTGCCCAGGTTCCTGCCTGTGGATGGCATAGTTCAAGAAGGCAACGCCCTCCCGACCGTACGTGATGCCCTGCGGGCGCGAGGAGCCGAGAAGGACCACGGTCGCAGGCAGGAGGGTCGGTTGGGCCATCAGACGCAGCTCCAGCGCCTCTTCGTCGACCTCGAAGGTGACGGCCGGGCTCAACGAGGCCAGCGAGACAAACGCTTCACCGTCCATGTCCCGGCGACGCCCGGCGAGGCCGCACAGCCCGGCCGCATCCAGGTCCGAGACCCGGACCAGGACGTCATCGACTTCCAAGTAGACGAGGACCGTCCCTCGATCGACGTAGTTGACGACCAGGTTGAGGAACGCGCCCTGGTCTTGGGCGAGCAGTTGCGACGGGGGGTACGAGGCGAGGAGGAGCCACAAGCGAACGCAAGAGCGAAACCTGCGCATCGCCCGAGCCTTACATCAATGCCCGATCCCTTGGGCGCGGTCGTTGGAAGACATCCGGACTCTCACTACCTTCCGCAGACGCCCGCGGGTGCTTCGAATCGCTCTGCGAACGTGTCCCCATCCGTGGTGACGTCGACTTCGAGACGCTCGACCCTCGGACATTCGGCTGGGGGCACGTCCACCTCGTAGAGGCGCGTCCCCCCGGCCAAGACGTACGAGCTCGCCAGCTCTCGCTCGAAGACACTCACGCCGGCGGCGCCCAAGCCTTTGATTCGCACTCTATGCAGATGGAGGTGGACGTTCCCCGGGTTCCTCACGGCAACGGAGAAGTGGCCGGGACGGATATCGGTCAACTCCACGTTGCGCTTGGCCGCCGGCTTCGTCGGCTCCAGGAAGACAGGGATTCCAAACCGGGTCAGGGTGCGAACGTGGGTCCCTGTGTCCGGCCGGCCCGGCGACCGTAACGGGGGCAGCTCCTCGATGAAGAGTCGATAGGTCTTTTCGCTTGCGCCGCACGGGGTGATCTTGCCGACCCGGATCTTGCGCTCGGCTTTGGGCGCGAGACTCAGCAGCGGAGGAAAGAACACGAGGTCCCGCGTGGGCGTAAAGTGCGGTTCCCCCCGCGCACTCTGCTCCCAGGAGACAACGCTGAGTTGGAAACGCGCCGCTTCGTCGCCCTGGTTACCCAGGGTCACGAGGGAGCTGGGAGCCCGGGAGGACAGATGGACTTGCGTCGGGTAGACGGTGAAGCTACCCGCTTCGGCTGCCAGGGCGCCGAGTGCCAGGACCAGCAACAGGCCGGGCAGAACCCCCAAGCGCCAACGCAGGAGAATCACGACGCGGGAACGGCATCAGAAGAACACAGTGACTTGGAGAAGGTCATCGTAGTGATCAGCGACGACCTGTTGACCGGCAAAGACTCTGCCGTATACCGGGAACTCCTGCAGGTTTCCGTTCCCGGCTGCACCCGTTGTGTATCCGAATGAGCCATCACCCCAGACTAGGGTCCTCTCAGCGTCGATAAAGAGGTTGTAATTCAGGAACTCGTTGCCTCCGTCACCGCCCATCCGGCGATTCCCATCCGCAGCGACGAAGGCGGAACCAGGGCCCATCTGAATGTTGTAGGGCAGGCCATTGGTCGCCGTGATCTGGATCGCGCCCTGCCCATCGACCTGATTCGTCTTCGCGAACGAGCCAAAGTCGATGCTCACCACGGCGAGCTGCACTGAGGCGACGACGAAAGCGTCGACCGCAAAGGTATCGGTCGCCTGCTCTGACCAGGCCAAGTGGGCCGGGCTGCCGACCGACAGGCAGCAAAGGCACAAGACGAAGACGCTCAGACGGCACACAGCGTTTTTCATCACGGGCTCCTTTCTTCTTTCGCCGAGCCCGGCGGCTCGGCATCGAGAGATTACGCCGTCGACGGGCTCCTCGTACGCGGAGACTCTGGTGCACCCCGGCAGGTGCGACGCAGAGGCATCGCGGGGGCATCCGTGCGCGACCTTGGCGAGGCGCGGCCAGGCGACCGCTTCCAGGTCCCTATCCAGCCCGGGACGCTCGCGCTGCGGACCGAGCCGTGTCAATTGTTTTCTTGCGACCCCCTCCACCCGAGCCTAGTTGTTCATCGGGGTCGATGTCGACCCTGTCCCCGAAGGGATGAAGCAGGGCGTGGTCTGTGGCGCGGGGGCGTAGACTGGGCTGCAGCGTCGGGGACGAGGTCGGTTTGTTCTTGGTGCGACGAGCCCGAAGCCTAGTTGGACCCGGAGTCCTGCGGGCACCCCGAATTGTGTCCAGCGGCCGGAAGGCCGTGGAGCACGCTTACTAGAATCCGACGACGAGGACTCCTCCCGACGCCACGAGGAGGCCCCATGGAAGTGCTGCATCCGCGATGCGCGGGACTCGACGTCCACAAAGACACGGTGGTGGCGGCGGTGCGCTGTGTTTCGCCGCCGGTCCATCACGAGGTCCAGAGCTTCCCCACCACGACGCGGGGGCTGTTCGCCTTGGCCGACTGGCTGGAGTCGCAGGGCTGCACCCACGTGGCGATGGAGGCCACTGGCGTTTACTGGAAACCGGTCTGGCACCTGCTGGAAGGGCGGTTCGAGCTGGTTCTGGCCACGCCCAGCACGTCCGTAACGTGCCGGGACGCAAGACCGACGTGGGCGACGCGGCGTGGATCGCCGACCTGCTCGCCCACGGGCTGATCCGCGGCAGCTTCGTGCCGCCAGCGCCAATCCAGGAACTGCGCGACCTGACCCGCACCCGCAAGCAGCTGGTGCGCGAGATCACTCAGCACTCGCTGCGGATCCAGAAGGTGCTCGAGGACGCCAACATCAAACTGGCGAGCGTGCTGTCGGATGTCCTGGGCCAGAGCGGGCGCGCCATGCTCGAGGCGATCCTGGCGGGGGAAGAAGACCCCGAGCGACTCGCCGAGCTGGCCCTGGGCCGCGCGCGCCGCAAGCAGGCCGCGCTGGTCGAGGCCCTGCGTGGGCGCGTCACCGCCCATCATCGCGCCCTGCTGCGGTTGCATCTGGATCTGGTGGATGCGCTCCAGGCGGCGCTCGCGGAGGTGGATCGCCACGTGGGAAAAGCCTTGGAGCCGATCCGTGATCTCGCCGGGCTGCTGACCACCATGCCGGGCGTCAGCCACGTGGTCGCACACGTGATCCTGGCCGAGATCGGCTTCGACATGAAGCGCTTCCCCACCAGTGGTCACCTGGTCTCGTGGGCCGGGCTCTGTCCCCGCAGGGATGAGAGCGCCGGGAAGCGACGGTCCACCCGAGTCCGCAAGAGCGCGAACTGGCTCAAGACCACGCTGGTCAACGCCGCCTGGGCGGCGGTCCGCACCAAGAACAGCTACCTCCACGCCCAGTTCCTGCGGCTCAAGCCTCGCCGGGGTGCCAAGAAGGCGATCCTCGCCGTGGCCGCCTCGATGCTGACCGCCGCCTACTTCATGCTCCGCGACGGGGTCGAGCACCACGACCTCGGCCCCGACCACTTCGACCGCCGTGACCGCACCAAGGTCATTCATCGCCTCGTCCGGCGACTCCAGGACCTCGGCTGCACCGTTCAGATCACACCGGAGGCCGCCTGATCGCCCCTGGCTCCCGTGCTTCTTACTAGTGCACTTCAGGGCATGAGATTGGCCACCGGCCCGGCGAGCGCAGACCCGACGCGCAGTGCACATTCCGCGGACCTCGACCGGCTTGTCGCGTCCCCGGCGACCCGCTTAGACTGGCCTTAAGCGGCGCATCCCCCGTGGAGGAGCAAACGTGCCTGCGCTATACCTGGTTGTGGTCTCGGCGTTGGTCGCCCTGATCGCGTATCGCACTTACGGGGCGTTCCTGGCCGCCAAGGTGGCGACCTTGGACGACTTGCGTCGCACGCCCGCCCACACGCTCGAGGACGGGCGGGACTACGTGCCCACCAACCGCTACGTGCTGTTCGGCCACCATTTCGCCGCGATCGCCGGCGCCGGCCCGCTGATCGGCCCGGTGTTGGCGGCCCAGTTCGGCTACCTGCCGGGCTTCTTGTGGCTGCTGGTCGGGTCGGTGGTGGCGGGTGGTGTGCACGATTTCGTCATCCTCACCGCCTCGGTGCGCAGTGGCGGACGCTCGCTCGCCAACATCGCCCGCGACCAGGTGAGCCCGCTCACCGGCTCGGCCACCGCGGTCGCCATCCTGTTCGTCATGGTGGTGGCGCTGGCGGCCATGGCGCTGGTGGTGGTCAACGCGCTCAAGGACAGCGCCTGGGGAGTGTTCAGCATCGCGCTCACCATCCCGATCGCCCTGGCGATGGGGTTCTGGTCCTACCGCATCCGGCCTGGCTCGATCCGCACCGTAACCGTGTTCGGCGTGGTGCTGCTGCTGGCGGCCGTCGCAGCCGGTGCCTGGGTGCAGGGCTCTCCGTTGCGCCCCTGGTTCCTCTACCCGCGTAACGGCATCGCGATCGGCATCATGGTCTACGGGTTCGTCGCCTCGGTGCTCCCGGTGTGGATGCTGCTCTGCCCCCGCGACTATTTGTCGAGCTTCATGAAGATCGGCGCCGTGGCGCTGCTCGCGGTCGGCGTCATCCTGGTGAACCCCCGGCTCCAGATGCCGGCGCTCACGCCCTTCGTCCATGGCGGCGGCCCGGTGTTTCCCGGCAGCTTGTTCCCCTTCGTGTTCATCACCATCGCCTGCGGGGCGATCTCGGGCTTTCATTCCCTCATCGCCTCGGGCACGACGCCCAAGATGATCGACCGCGAGCGCGACATCCTCCCGATCTCGTACGGGGCCATGGTGCTCGAGGGCTTCGTCGGCGTGGTGGCGCTGATTGCCGCCTGCGCCCTGTATCCGGCCGACTACTTCGCCATCAACGCGCGACCCGAGGTATTCGCCAAGCTCGGCCTGGCGGTGCAGAACCTTCACCAGCTCGAGGCCCAAGTCGGCGAGACGCTGGCCGGCCGTCCCGGCGGCGCGGTATCATTGGCCGTCGGCATGGCCCAGATCTTCTCGTCGCTGCCTTTCCTGCGCGGGCTGATGGCCTTCTGGTACCACTTCGCCATCATGTTCGAGGCGATGTTCGTGCTCACCCTGATCGACACCGGCACGCGAGTCACCCGCTACATGCTGCAGGAAGTCGGAGGCATGGTGATCCCAGGACTCCGTGGCTGGCGCGGCCTCGCTCCGGCGCTGATGTTCAGCGCGTTCGCCACCGCCGCCTGGGGCTATTTCGTGTGGACCGGCACGGTCAGCACCATCTGGCCGATGCTCGGCGTGGCGAACCAGCTCCTCGCCGCGTTCGCGCTCGCCATCGGCACGTCGGTGCTGATCCACATGGGCCGGGCGCGGTACGTCTGGTGCACGCTCATCCCCCTTGCCTTCATGTGCGTGAACACGCTCACCGCGGGCTGGCTCAACCTGGGCGTCAACTACCTGCGACCGCAGCTCGTCGCCGGGGCCCCGTCGCTGTGGACGGCTTTCCTCCAGGCGCCGGTGACGGCCAAGATCCAAAGCGTGGTGACGTTGATCATCATGGCGTTGCTGGTGGTGGTGGTGGTCGACAGCCTCGTGCAATGGAGCCGGCCGGCTCGCCGGCGGTTGCCCGAGCGGGCCGACGCCGGCGAGATGCTCGCCGCTTCGTGAGACTTCGCACCGCCGCCGCCCTGGCTCTCGTGGCGGGGGTGGCATTCGCCGCCTGGCGCGGCAATCTCTACAGCGTGGCGCGCCCGGGCGACCGTCCCCGCCCGCTGGTCCTCGAGCGACCCGTCACCCGCCCGCCTGCCCGGTTCGACGTCGTGTTGCCCGCGGTGCCGGTCGGAATGGAGCGCCTCAAGGCGGGCGGGATGGTGCTCCTCGTCCATTACTGGGCGCCCTGGGAGCGCCATGCCCGCGAGCAGGCGTCGCGGCTCGACTCCCTACGCCGCCTGCCAGAGCTCGAGCCACTGCGCGCCGTCGTGGTTTGCTTCGATCCCTTCCCCTCGGTCGCTCGCTACGTCGCTCGACAGCGTCTGCGGCTGCCGGTGCTGCTCGACGGCCAAGCCGAGCTGCGTCGGGCTCTCCCCTGCCCGAGCCTGCCCTACACCTACGTGCTCGACCGCTCGGGACGGATCGCGGTCGCCCAGGCAGGCGAGGTGGACTGGTGGCATGCCGGAACGCGTGGCGCGCTGCTTCGGTTGATCGGGGAAACGGCCCGGGACCGGACGCCGGCTCCGGACCGATCCCGCACCTTGTAGCCCTCCCGCTGAAGCCGCCAGGCTACGAGTACACATCGAACCAGTATCCGATGGACCGCCGATTCGAGCTCGAAGACCACCGCTCGCGTGAGCCCGTAGGACACGAGATCCGAGCCTCGTGATCGGTCCGCTTGGCCCGGAAGTCACGATTGAGGTCGATTGAAAGCCCATCCTTCCTTCCCCGCCCAACCAGTCTCAAACCTCTTGCCACCATTCGGCAGTATCTGAATTGATATTGCTTGCTATCGCAAGGATCAAGATCGACAATCTTCGCCAGTTTTCCGAGACCCAAACGAAGCATGAGACGAGCGGGCTATGGGACCTTCCCTACTGAATGTAGATCTGGGTAGGTATCCTCTGGCATTTGCGTTGCAATACTAGCGTGGCACGCGTCACCGGCGCCCCCATTGGTGCTGGAAGCGCGGACATACACGGAGAACTTGTGGCCGCTCTCGAGACGTTGAAGCAGCGATTCCGAGGGACGCAAGCCATGGTTTCCGTGGCGAGGTAGGTCACCGCCCTCGGAGAGGGCGGGCCTCTGGCGCCGCGTGCAGGGGCGATTGGGAATGGACTCGTGGAACCCTACGTAAGGAGGAGACCATGGAGAAGCTGAACCTCGTTCTGGAGTCGCTCGAAGAGCGGATCGCCCCGGGCGGATTGGGCAACCCCGGCAACAACAACCCGCCCCGCAATAACACCAACAACCCGGGGAATGAGGGTACCGGCGGGCAGGTGTCGACCGGCAAGTGACGGTCGATCGGGAACTCAGGACTCTCTCTTGAGTAGCTGAGGGAAGAAGGAGCCACGAATCGAAGCTGGGCAGCTCAAGGACCGGTCTGCCCCGCCCATCCAACAGAGGAAGGGAGCTTGAAGGGATGAATCTCCAGATCGAAGTGTTGGAGGAGCGCATCGCCCCAAGCACGGTGGGGGCGCTGCACAACAACCCCAGCAACCCCAACAACAATAACGACCACAACGCCGTTCCCAAGGGTGCGATTCCTGAAGGGCCGGCAGGCAAGTAGAAGCCGGGCCGCATCCGTGGCGAAGGAGGTAAGACGAGCATGAGGGACATCATCCTGAAGATCGAAGAGCTGGAGCAGCGCATCGCTCCGGACAGCATTCACGGCGTCCCAGGAGAGAGCAACGGCAACTCCGGGAACGAGGTTTCCAACGGATCCAAGCCCCAGCCGGGAAGCCACACCCGCGATTCCCACGGAAACTGAGGCCTGCCGGACGGGAAGGGCCACCGGGCATCGGTGGCCCTTTCGCATCGGCGGCTCGTGAAGGGGCCTGAGTGTCGTCCATGCCACAACCGAAGTTCCGGGCCGACCTGATCGTCAGCCGGCAGGAAACCCCGGAGGGTCCGTACTTCGTGGTGAAGGACCCCCGGACCCGGCGCTTCTTCCGTCTCCGCGAGGCGGAGTACGCCATCGCCCGACGCCTCGACGGCTCGTCGTCGCTGGAGGCGATTGCCGCGCAGGTCGCATCCGAGCTGGGAGCCGAGGTCAGCGCGGAAACCCTGGCTCCCTTCGTCGAACAGCTCCGGCGCGGGGACCTGCTCGAGAGCCCGAGCGACTCGAGGGTGGAAGCCGCGCGCCAGCCCTGGGCCCGTGGCAACCTGCTGTGGCTTCGATTTCGAGCGTTCGACCCCGATCCGCTGCTCGATTGGCTGGTGGGCAAGGTACGGTTCTGTTTCACCCCCGCGTTCGTCGTCGGGTCGGCGGCCCTGATCATTTGGGCGCTCGCCGTGGTGCTCAGCCAGCGCGCGGAGATCGGCGCCGACCTGGCGTCGTTGTGGAGCTTCCAGAGCCTGGCCCTGGCGTGGCTCACGGTGTTCGCCGTCACGGCCCTGCACGAATTCGCCCACGGGCTCACGTGCAAGCGCTTCGGTGGTCACGTCCACGAGATGGGCTTCCTGCTCATCTATCTCCAGCCGGCGTTCTACTGCAACATCAGCGACGCCTGGCTGTTCCCGGAGAAGTCGAGGCGCCTGTGGGTGACCTTCGCCGGCGGTTATTTCGAGCTCGTGCTGTGGGCGCTCGCGACCCTGGTGTGGCGCATCGCCGAGCACGAGACCTGGCTTTCGGGCGTCGCGCTGGTCGTCATGGCGACATCGGGGATCAAGCTGTTCTTCAACCTCAATCCCTTGATCAAGCTCGACGGCTACTACCTGCTCAGCGACTGGCTGAACGTCCCGAACCTGCGCCAGCGCGCCTTCCAATACGTTGGCACCCAGCTCAAGCGGCTGCTGGGAGTTTCGGTGCTCGTCGCTCAGGAACCGACGCCACGCGAGCGGCGGGTCTTCCTGGGCTATGGGCTGGTGGCGGCGACCTTCTCCTATTGGCTGTTGAGCAGCGTGCTGGTCCAGTTCGCCGGCTATTTCACCGCGCGCTGGCAAGGATGGGGCGCCGCGCTCACGCTTGGGTTGATGGTCGGGGTGATGGGGAACGTGCGCGGAAAACCTCTCCTCCGCTGGCCGGCGGGCCTGTCCTGGAAGAGCCATCGTGTGCGGTTCCTGGGCTTCGTGGGCGCGATCCTGTTGCTGCTCTACCTGCTGCCGCTCGAGCTCAAGGTGGGAGGCGAGTTCGAGGTCGCACCGGCGCGCAACACCGACGTGCGCGCCCAAGTAGCCGGGATCATCGATGCCGTGTTCGTCGCCGAAGGCGACCGCGTGGCCGCCGGCGACACGCTCGCCCACCTCTCCGACCGGGACCGGAGAACCGAGCTGCGCATGGTGGACGCCGAGCTGGCGGAAAAGCGAGCGAAGCTCCAATTGCTCGAGGTCGGCCCCCGGGCGGAAGAGCTGGAGGTGGCCCGGCTCGACGTCCAGAAGGCCGAAGAGCGCCTGCGCTATGCGCGAGGCAACCTCGAGCGAAACCGGAAACTCGCGGCGATCGAGGCCGCGTCGCGCCAGGAGCTGGACCGGGCCGAGGAGGCGGTCGGCGTGCTGGCCAAGGAGCTCGAGGGCGAGCGCGCACGCCTCCGCATGCTGGTCGCGGGGAGCCGGCCCGAAGAAATTACCGCCATGCGTGAGGACATCGCCCACACCGACGCCGAGCGGCGGCACGTCCAGGAACAGCTCGCGCGGACCTGGGTCCGGGCGCCGCACGGCGGCGTGGTGACGACGCCCAAGCTGCGGGAAAGGATCGGCCAATACGTGCAGCCGGGCGACCTGATCGTCGAAGTGTACAAGCTCGACACCGTGACCGCCGAAATCGCCATTCCCGAGCAGGACATCGGCGAGGTGCGCGTCGGGCAGCGCGGAGCGGTCCGGCTTCGCGCCTACCCCGACCGGGCGTGGCAGGGACGCGTGACCGCCGTGGCGGCGGCGGCGGTGGAGCTCGAGAAGCAGCGCACTCGCATCGTCAAGACCAGGATCGAGCTGTCGAATCCCCTCGGGTTGATCAAGCCTTCGATGACCGGCTACGCCCGGATCTACTGCGGCAAGCGCCGCGCGCTGGAGGTGCTCACGCGGCCGTTCCGCCGTTACCTCCGGCTCGAGTTCTGGTCGTGGTGGTAGAGCGGTGCGAGGCACGTGGCGAAAGGAACGAGGTTGGTCGGGCAACCGCTCGCCACGCCCTCGCACCCTCGGAAGCACACCGATGGTGATGAAGCAATCTCAGGCGAAAGGAGGTGACCCGACATGAAGGAACTCACGCTCCAGCTCGAAGAGCTCGAGGCGCGCATCGCTCCCAGCGTCCACGGCACGGGGGGCTACGACGGACAGCCGGGCAATCAATGCAACAGCCATGGCAACCCGTCCGGCAGCGCCAATCCGGAGAACTCGAATTCCTAAGTTGCCTTTCTCGATTCTGCGTCACACGACGACCAGCGGGGGCGCGCGACGGACCAGGACCCGCAAGCGGGACCCGGTGCCCGGGCCATTTATGGGACCCCGCGACGGAGCGCGGCTCCCGCGGGTCGTCGTGCTACGCTGACGCCGTTCGACCGGCTGCCGGACCTTTGGATACGAGCTTCTACTTCATCCCCGCGAGCTGCGACAGATAGCGCGCCGCCGCCGCTCCCTCGCGCTCGTGCAGGCTCACGCAGTCGTTGACCACGGCGAGCATCTTGTCCACTTCCTTGGCCGTCCCCACCGGGCTGTGGGCAGGCACCGAGAAGAACTCTCGCGCTTTGGCCGCGCGTCCTGCGGAACAGCCCCCGCCCTGCCATGGCAGGTAGATCACGTGCCACGCCGGGATGCGGGCCACGATCGCATCGTAGTGCTCCAGCGTCCACTGAAGCGCCAGATCTCTGAACTCGAGCCGTGAGCCGACGCCGTTCGCGATGCTCATGACTTCCTGGGGCCGCATCGGTCCCTCCAGGGCGTAACGCATCGCCCGGCCGACCAGCGCGGGGTCGGTGAAGCTCGACAGACCTTTGAGATACCGCTGACGCTCCGCCGGGATCCGCGCGCTCTCGAAGCCCTGCCGATAGGCCTCGAACAGGCTCGCGTCCCCACGGAGCGCCGCGAGGCCGATGGCCACGTCGGCAACCGACGGATCGATCGAGCTGCGGTCCTTCAGGTACGACTGAGCCAGCGACCGCGCCCGATCCAGCACCTGAGAGTCTTCCCCGTCGTCCCCCAGCCACGCCATCAGCGCCGGCCTTAGGAGCGCGACGGTCTGGGGCTCATCCTTGGCCGGCTCGGCGCCGATGCGGTCGAGAGCCGGACGCAGCGTGCGGCGGACATAGGCGGCGAAGTCTTTGCGCGTCTCATCGGTGACGAATGCGCTCTTGACGCCGCCGATCCCACCCACCACGGCTTGCACCACCTCGGGTTCGGGGTCGCCTGCGAACGTCGAGAGGACGTTCAGGAACTGGTCGCCGTGGATTTGGCCGGCGGCCAGCAGGGCGCGCAGGTTCCCCACGAACCCGATCCGCTCCCGAGGTGCGAGCCGCTGTGGGGCCTCTTTCGCCAAGGCGTCCAACATCCCTGGGGGAACCAGCCAGCGGTAGTAGCCCTTCTCGTCCGCGTTGGGGTTGATCCATGCGGGTGTTGCACCATTCTCCAGCCGCACCGTCTGCACCGAATCGTCGAGGACCAGGTTCTGGGCGACGACTCGGTCGCCCAGCGGGTAGCGTAGCGTGACCGGGATGCGCCACAGCGCGCGACCGGGCTCGGTGAGCCCGTAGTTGAGGAAGCGGCGCTGGGACAAGCGCACCTGTCCGTCCGGAAGCGTCTCTATCGTCACCAGGGGCACGCCCGGCTGGTCGAGGAACGACTTCGCCACGCTCGAGACGTCGCGGCCGGCAGCCTTCGAGAGCGCCGCCCACAAGTCATCGGCGGTCGCATTGCCCGACGCGTGCTCCTTGATGTAGCTCTGCACGCCTTTGCGGAAGGTGTCGGGGCCGAGCCACCGCTCGAGCATCCCGATCACGGCCTCCCCTTTTTGATACGCCAGCACGTCGAAGATCTGGTCCAGGTTGTCTGTGGCCAGGACGCTGCCGCGGATCGCGTGCGCGGTGAGGCGTGAATCGGTGGACATGGCACTGAGGGCGCCGTTCACCTGCTCGATCCCGACGTGGAACTCCGGCGCCACTTCGTCGGTGATCTTGTCGCCCATCCACGATGCGAAGGACTCGTTGAGCCAGATGTCGTCCCACCACTCCATCGTCACCAGATCGCCAAACCACATGTGCGCCAGCTCGTGGGCAGTGGTGCCGATGAACCCTCGACGCTGGCTCGGGCTCATGGTCTTCGGGTCCATGAGCAGGATCTCTTCGCGGAACGTGACCGCCCCGGCGTTCTCCATGGCCCCCGCGGTGAACTCCGGCACGGCCAGCAGGTCGAGCTTCTCGTAGGGATACTTGCGCCCGAAGTAGCGCTCGAGCGCCGCCAGGATGGCGGGGGTCTCCCGGGCGGCTTCGGCGGCGAGTCGGCCGCTGCCCTGGATGGTCACCACGCGACCGGGCACCGACAGCCCACGAATCGGGACGGTCTCGAGCGGCCCGGTGGCAATCGCGAGTAGGTATGACGGCAAGGGCGGCGTGCGGTGAAACACCACCCGGCGTTGCTCTCCGATCACCGTATCGCGCGCGGCCAGGGTGTTGGAGAAGGCGCGGTGCGCCTTGGGCACGGTCAATGTCACCTGCCATGGGATCTTGAACGACGGCTCGTCCCAGCACGGGAACGCCTCCCGCGCGTCGGGTGCCTCGAACTGCGAGAAGACGTAGGCGTTCCCGCCGGTCGCGACCCGGTAGAGGCTGGTCGCGCGGGTGTTGAAGTCGTTGGTGAAGGCGATTTCGAGCGTGTACGTCCCCGGGGCAAGACGCTTCGCCGGCCGTACCGTGAGCAGACCCGTCTCGCCTTCGCGCCATGCGGCGGGGATGACGGCTCCGTGGCCGCGCAGCGTGACCCGGGTGAGGCTCATTTCACGCGCGTGAAGCCGGAACGAGTCCGCCGGCGCGTGCGCCCGCAGATCGATCCGCACCCGGCCGGAGTACTCGGTCTTGGCGGCATCGAGGTCGAGCTGAATGGATTCAAAGGTGGGAACCACGTCGCGACCTAGGCGGGCGGGATCCTCGGCGTGGACGTCCGGGGCGGCCATGGCGGAACCGATCATCAGCCAGCCGGCAACCAGCAGCGGGAAGGAACGCATTGGACCTCCGTGCGGGGCGACATTCCGGGCGGCGAAGGAGTCCCCCCCGTCGCAAATTCTTGGCTTTCAAAGGCCGGAGAGAGACTATCGCTCGCTTTGGTGCGCTTCAAGCGCTGCTTCTATTCTGCCAATCCAATTCTCCGCACCCGGCCTTGCCCCAGACCCTGGCATCATCCATATCGAGCCGGGAACTATTCGCGCGGCTGGACGCGCCACAGGGTCGCGGCCAGCAACGCGCTGGCGACCGAGCCGCCAATCCACAGCGCGATCGGCGCCGACCAGTCTGAGATGTGCTTGGTGCCGTCGGCCATCACCACGGTGTGCGCTTTCAAGAACAGGCCCGAGAGCTTCTCCTGCGCCGCGGCACCCAGATACGAGATGAAGCCGATGAACCCCATCGCCATGCCGGCGGCGCGCTTCGAAGAGACGTCGACCGCCAAGAGCCCACCCAGCACGGCGAGGATGCCCGAGAGCGCGAAGCCGTAGACGATCAGTGCAGCGGTCAGCACGTAGCCGTTGCGCGGCCCGTAGAACATCACCAGCAGCGCCAATACCTCGACGACCCCGAACCACAACGTGGCCGGAGGTCGTCGCCCCTTGAACCCCAGATCGCTCACGAACCCGTAGGCCACCGAGCCGAAGAGCCCGGACAGCGTGTTCATGGCGATGAAGGCGGTCGCCGACGGCAGCGAATAGCCTCGCTCCTCCTGGAGGTAGAGCACTCCCCAGCTCTTGACTCCATAACGGGTGACGAAGAGCAGGGCGCTCGACAGGGCACAGATCCAAATCGCCGGGCTGCGCACGACCCGGAGCTGCGCTTCCCGGGTCGAGGTCGCCGTCTCCTCGTGTATCTCCCCCTTCCAGTCGTGGACCTCCGGCAAGCCGTAGGCCTGAGGGCGGTCGCGTAAGACGAACAGCGCGGCTAGGGCCACCAGGAGACACGCGATCCCTGGAGCGAGAAACCCCGCGCGCCAGCCGAGATGCACCACGATCGACGCCGTGGCGATCAAGGTCGCCCCCTCGCCCAGCGAATGGGCCGCGCTCCAGGTGCCGTAGGCGCGGCCGCGCTCGGTGCCACTGAACCACTGGGTGAGGCTTCGCACGCTGGCCACTGCTCCGACCCCCTGGCTGTAGCCGTTGATGAGCCACAGCGCGCACCCGAAGAAGAACACCGTGTTGAGCCCCATCAGGATGTTCATCACCGCGCTCGCCCCGAGGCCGACCGCGAGGAAGCGCGACACCCGCACCCGATCCGCGACGACGCCGTTCAGGAGCTTGCCCACCGCATAGGCGCCGAGCAGGCACGTCCCCAGCGTCCCGAGCTGGTCCGCGTCGTAGATGCCCGCGTCGAGGAGCGGCTTCTTGACCACATCGAGGACGCCGCGGGTGGTGTAGAAAAAGGCGTAGATCAGGGTCAGCGCGGCCAGGACGCGGCCGCGGGCCGTCCGGTAGAGAACATCCCGAGTCGCCCCTTCGAGTCGGAGAGCGGCGTCGGGCAGCGGCTGGAGGAAGGCCGGGATGCGCATGCTTTCACCAGGCAAGCCAGGGAAGCCGGGAGATGTTCGGTCGATGGCGCCGGTCGGGGGCAACCTCTCGGCGTGCGTCGGCGGGCGGTCACTCTCCTACATGGGACCCATCTTGTCCATGAGGCCCATGGCCACGTTCACCTGCGGAATGAACCAGTTCGCCACCACCAGCTACGGCACCCAACGTCGCGCCGCGAACGCGTTGCTCCGGAGCAGGTCGGCCACCCCGAGCAGCACCGGCATGAACGCGAGCGTGGCGATCCGCGTGACGTCGTAGGCGAGGAAGAGCTGCGCCAGAGCCAGTGGAATCGGCAGGAGCAGCGTCGCCGCCTCGGCCCACTCGCGGTGTCGCACCATCCGGACCGCTGCCAGGAGCGGGAACAGCCAGAACAGGTTGAACGCGCTGAGCACACCAAGCCAGCGGTGGGAGGCGGACACCCGGAACCAATGCAGCGGGTCCCCGAGGAGCGGATCCAGGTAGTAGCGAAATGAGAACTCTGTGTCGGGGTGTGCCCGTCCCAAGAGCCACCGCAGCCCCGCGAACACGGCGACGGTCGCGACGATCCATGCCGTCGACCGAAGCCATCGTCCGGCGCGCGGCGCCTGACGGCGCGCCAGCACCACCAGCAACCAGGGCGCCAGGAAGACCGCAGCCTCGTGGCTGAGAAAAGCGAGCAAGAGCAGCAGGCATGACGCCCACGGTGAGGCACTCGCCCACCAGCTCAAGAACACGAGCAGGTACATCATCGTGTCGGGATAGCCGCCGTAGTGCAGCGTCGTCAGCACGACGGTGGAAAACGCCATTGTCGAGGTCCCCACGAGCGCCGGCCATGTCTCGTGCCCCGAGGCGCGGAACCAGAGGTAGATCGCCGCCAGCAGCACGATCACGAAGATCAGGTTGGTATGGAGAATGGATGGACCGCGAAGGCCGAGGAGATAACTGACCAGCCGTCGGGAGTGACGTTCGCTTCCGTCGTCGACGGACGGCCGCCATGGGCGGGCGCTTCGGCTTCGACTGGTCCCCCGACGGCAAGTCGGTGGTGTGGATCCGCAACTATCCCGACCGCAGGCAGGAGCTGGTCGTGCGCAATCTCGCCAGCGGGCGCGAGCGACAGATCACGCACGACAGGCACAACATCGACGAGGTGTGCTGGACGCGGCAAGGAGAGATCGTGTTCTCCTCCAACCGCACCGGCGCCTCCAACCTGTGGACCATGCAAGCGTCCGGGGGAAACCCGTGCAGCTCACCCGCGGCAACGGGCCCGACATCGGGATGCGGGTCTCCACGGACGGTAAGACCCTCCTCTACCTCCAGCAGCAGACCGTGGGTAACGTCTGGATTGCCGCGCTCGATGGGGGCGAGGCGCAGCAGGTGACTCATGACGACCAGCCGGTGCGGGCCGCCGCGCTCTCGCCGGACAATCAGCGCATCGCGGCGATCATCTTCAGCTCCGATCCCCTCGCCCCGGGGACGCAGGCCATCGTGATGAGTCGCGACGGCACCGCCCGTCGGCCGATCACGCCCGAGAATCAAGCGCCCCAAGCCCTTTCCTGGTCGTCCGACGGCCGCTGGCTCGCGTATACAGCCGCACCGCGCGATCAGCCCACCGATTCCTCGAGCCTCTTCCTCATGGACGGCGTGAGCCTTTCCGAACCTCGGCTGCTCGCGCGCGGACAGGCATTCCTCGGCGGCTGGCTGGACTCGACGCGCCTCACCTCGTTCGACGCGTCCTCGGGGGACCCGAGAATCGTGCGCGTCGACGGTCGCGTCGAGCCGGTGCCGGATTCGACGATCTCGTACCCCGCCCCGGACGGGCGTTATGCAGTGATCGCCCGCCTGAAGAGGAACGCCCGCCTGCGGATTCCGGCCTGGGGCCCGAACCCGCTCGCCAGCTTCCACGACATCCCCGGTCTGGAGTCGGGCTGGGGCATCGATCGTCGGGGTCGCTTCTTGATTGCGTTTCCAGCGCCAGAGCAGGTGGAACGTATCTGGCTGCCGGGGCTACGTCGGGAGCGACTCCCAACCCGATTCCTCCATCTTGGGCCCTTCAGCCCATCCAAACTGAGCCCCGACGGGACTCAGCTCATCTACATCGACCAGCACTCCAGCTCGAAGTCCTAGTCGAGCATCTGCGATAGATCGAGCGGCCCGTAAATCCGAGGCCGCATCCCTCGCTCCCAGCCACTCGCGCCACCCGCAGAGGCCCTGGCTCACGTGCGATGCTTGACGAACACGCGGTCGATGTTCCACAGCAGTCGGTGCGGCATGACCGAGGGCTGCAGGTTGCCGAACCTGTTCCGCACCGGCAGCTTGGTGATCACCGATGGCAACCACTCGATGAAGCACTCGCGGTTGACGAGGGTTTCGATCTGCTCCCACGTCTGCCGGCGCGCCGCGAGGTCGGCGGTCGTGACGTTCGCTTCGACGAGCCGATCGATTTCCGCCTCGGTCGAGGTCTCCGGCCTCGGCTGTTTGATGTTCCAGTAGTGGGTGAGTCCACTCGAACGCAACACGTTTTGAGCCATCCCGGGATCCGGCGGCACGGCGCTCTGAAAACCGACCAGGACCGCGTCGTACTGGAAATCATTCCGCAAGTTGCTGACGAGCGTGTTGAAGTCGACGGATGTCGGAAAGCACCGAATCCCGACTTTGGCGAGATCGTCCTTGATGAAATTGCACATCCCCACTCGCGCCGCATTGTCGGCGTGGGTCTTGAGGGCGAACGAGAGGGTGTGCCCCTGGCCGTCCTCGCGGAACCCGTCTCCGTCGGTATCCCTCCACCCCAGGCCATCCAGCAGTCTCCTGGCCTGCTGGGGATCGTAGTCGTAGTGGACGATTCTCTCGCTGTACCAGGCCTTGTTGGCGGGCGTGCTAAGTGACCAGGCCTTCACCCCGTCGCCGAACAACACGCTGCGAATGATCGCGTCGCGATCGATGGCCATCGACACGGCTCTCCGGAAGTCCGCTGTGGCGAACCATGAATACTTGACCGGATCCTCGCAGGTCTCCCCCACCCTCTTGCCCGGCCGGGGCTCGCGTACGCGGTTCAGGTTGAACCAGAAGCAATTGGTGTTGAGAGAGGCACCAATCTCGTAAAGGGTGTAGTCGCCTTTCCGCTGGTTCTCGGCGTAGGTCTTGTAGTCCTCGGGCTTCACGGAGTCGAGCCCGTCGAGGTCGCCCGCCTGGAACTTGAGCGCGGCCGTGTTTTGATCGGGAACGATCAGGAACACCACCCGGTCGAGGTATGGCAAGCGGTGACCCTGCGGGTCCACGCCGAACCAGTACGGGTTGCGGGCGAGCACGGTCTTCTCGCCCGGCGCGTACCTCTCGAGCCGCCACGCCCCGCTCGTGACGATGCTGTCCGGGTTCGCGCTCACGGTGTAGGCGGCGGCGAATCGGCCGCTGCGAAACGCCGTCTCGAGCACGTGTTTCGGCATGATGCGGAGCGCGCCAATCGCGGGCACCATAAGCGCGTAGGGGCCGGCGATCTTGGTGATCACGGTGTAGGAGTCCACCTTGGAGACCTCGAACCGCTGGTTCTTGACCTTCAGCACGTCCTGCATCACGGAATGGAGCGAATCGTCGTACGCGACTTCGAACGAGAACAGCACGTCGTCGGCCGTGATCGGGTGACCGTCCGAGAAGGCGGCGCCGCGCCGCAGGTGCCAAGTCCAGACGAGACCGTCTGGGCTCATCTCCCACGACTTCGCCAGCAGCGGATAGTTCTGCTGCGTCTCGTTGTCGAAGTCGGTGAGGCCGGCGAACATGCGCTGAGTGCAGTCGGTGGACGAGGTCTCGTTCGCCATGATGGCGTTGAACGTCTTGGGGCCAGCCGTCTGGCCGATCACGAACTGTCCTCCGTAGCTGCCGATCTCGCGCACCGCAACAGTCATGGTGTCGATCGGCAGCGGATGGGTGTCGCGATAAACCGAAGGCGGGCGGCGCGCGCCTCCTCCACACCCACTGGCGGCCAGGCCCAGGGCCAGCGCCACGGTCCATTTAGCGCTCCGCCTCGGCATGGTCGCCCTCCGGATGGTGTCCACGCGGATCCAGCAAGCGGGCGAGTATAGGAACCGACGAGAACCAGGCTCAACCCAAAACTGCCCATTCCCGCTCACGCCCGCCAGCCGTCTCGGCGACGGCGGCTTTGCCAGCGGGCGACACTCCGGGCCCCTGTCTGCTGGTGGGGTTATGCTGGCGATTGAGCACGCTGCGGGAGGGTCAGTACACTGTGGCTGCGGTCGCCGACGCCCGGTCTCATTCCCTTCACTCGAGAGGCGTCCGCGCCGCGAAGAAAGGTCGCGCGTGGCTCGCACGCTGAAACCCCAAGACCAGATCGCCCACTACCGCGTCGTCGGCCTGCTGGGGCCGGCGGCATGGGCGAGGTCTACCGTGCCCAGGACCAGACGGCGATGACGGGCGAGCGCAAACTAGAGCCATATCATGCCATGAGTAACGCCGTTCACTGGCTTGCACGGATTTCTCCAGACGGTCGCTGGCTCGCCTATTCATCGAGCGAATCCGGACAGTTCGAGATCTACGTGCGGTCGTTCCCAAAACCAAACTACAAGGTGAGGATCTCTCCACCGACGGCGGTATTGGGCCAATCTGGACTCGCGGCGGAAAGGAGCTGATCTACCGCGGCAACGGCAGGTGGATGTCGGTGGCGATCGGAGCGGGACAGGAGCTCCGCCCGGGCGTCCCACACGCGCTTGTCTCCTTCCCACCGGGCGCAGGCCCCGTGGCCTGGACGAAGGACGGCGAGCGTTTCTTGGCGAGCATGCCAATCGAGGAGACCCACCCCGAATTGCAGGTGATCTTTAACTGGACGCGGCTGCTCAAGCGATGAGCCTCGCTCCCGGCACCCTTCTCGGTCCCTACGAGATCCTCGGCCCGCTCGGCGCCGGCGGCATGGGCGAGGTCTACCGTGCCCGCGACACTCGGCTTTCGCGCGACGTGGCGATCAAGGTGCTGGCCCCCCACTGCTCGACTTCGCCCGAGGTCCGCGCTCGCCTGCGGCGTGAGGCGCAGACTATCTCGAGCCTTAACCATCCGCATATCTGCACGCTCCACGACGTCGGGCGCGAGGGCGACACCGACTACCTGGTGATGGAGCTGGT
>DASXTP010000156.1:0-15644 GCA_036505355.1 Candidatus Eiseniibacteriota bacterium
ATCTTGATGGCTTCGCCGGTCTGCGGGTTACGCCCCATGCGGGCCTTGCGCTTCACCACCACGAGCTTGCCGACGCCGGGGAACACGAACCCGTTCCTGGCCTGCTTCGCGGCGAGCGTCGCCAGCTCTTCGAGGATCTCGACGCTCTGCCTCTTGGTGATCTCGAACTTGTCCGCAATGTGTCCCGCGATCTGCGACTTCGTCATCATCTTGGGCATGGATCCATCCTTTCTCTGCCGAAGGCCTGGAGGCAAACGGGGAGGCGCTACCTGCGCCTGCGACCTGTATAGCAAGCGGACCCGCGAAATCAAAGGGAAATTTCGACCCCAGGGCCATTTCGCGCCGATCTGGAGCGGGTGAAACCGAAGCATAATCCGGGCCGCGCCAAATGCGGGTGGAAACGAGGTCGAAGGCGAGAACGAACCAGTGTGGAGAACTCGACGCGTGTCGCGCTCACGCGAGAACAAGCGTGATGCGTGAGTCGATCGGCCGGAGCTTCACAAGGCGCTTGATCCAATCGCCCGCGCCCCAAGGGCGGCGCGCAGATAGTGCATGCGCGGCGGCTCGAGTCGTCTCGGGCGTCACGCGCGCCCCGTGCGAGGGCGAGGCTTCCTTCGTCTCGGGAATCTGTGCACGCCCCCGGCGGCGCGGTTCCCTTTCCATCAAGTCGGGCAACCACCCGGGCCCCGGTACGTATGGCCTCGCGAGCAGGTCTTCCAGCCACCCTTGTTGACGCGCGTCATGGTGGGCCTCATCGGTGAGGGGGGCGCTGGTGCTCGCGCCCATCATAGGTGTAATCCGTCTTCAAGCGCGACCAGGCGAGAGAATTGCAAAGGCCCTCCATACGATTTCGTCCAGTGCCATGTAGAGCACGAAGCTTCCTGGTTCGTGACGCTCGAGCACCGACGCCAGAAACCAGAGCGACGGGACAAGAAATCCAGCCAGCCGAATGCCAGGGCTGCCGCGGCCCGTGGCCGTCAGCGTGCGAGTGTGCCCATCCGACGCATGAGGGCAGTGCCCCCCTCAGGGCATGTGCTTCACGCCCCCGTTGCGTCGACCGGCGTCACGTCCTCGCCGAAGTGTTTCCCCAGGGCCTCGAGATACGCGTCCAGGTTCGAGGTGTGCCCGAAGACGAACCGAGCGAGCGCCCGGAAGAACGCCGACTTGATCTCGCCGCGCTCGGTAATGGTGACGGTGCAGCCAGACCCGGCGTCGGCGATCTCCCAGGTCCAGGTGCCGCCGAAGGGCAGCCTGGGATTGGCGATTCTCGTCACCATGCGGTAGGTCCTGAGCTCCTCCAACTCGAGCGGCAGCTCCGATTCGCCGAGCATGGCCCACACCGGATGGCCGTTCTGGTCTGCGAGCCTCGTCACTCCGGTCACCTTAGGCGCCCACGTGGCGAACCCGGAGAGGTCGCTCACCACCTGCCAAACCGCCTCCGGGGGTTGGGCGAAGCGTGCCGCACGGGAGGCCACGTGAGCGCGAGGGAGCAGGGCGCCGACCGCCCATGTCAGCATCACCAGAGCGAGCAGCCCCAAGGCGAAAAGTCGCACGGCCCTCATGATTCCCTCCGCATCCGCGTTCAGGACGGGAACCGCATTCGTCGCACCAGTTCTCCAAAGCGTGGATCGGACCGCAACCGGTCGAAGCGAGGATTCACCTGCACGTACACCATCGCCCGGTCCCGTACTTCATACGCCTGGGTCAGCCACCGCAGCCCTTCCTCGACTTCTCCGAGCGCGGCGTGGATCGAGGCGATCGAGTAGGGCGGCACGTACCGCTCGCGGGCGCGCTCAATGAGAGCGGCCAGGATCGGCCGGGCGACTTCGCGACGGCCGGCGAAGGCGTGAGTGCAGGCCATGGCGGGCGAGTAGGCGGGATCGTCCCCCGAGAGCCCGAACCCGGTCTGGTACTCGGCGATCGCCTCGTCGTATCGGCCGGCCTGCTCGAGCGACCGGCCCAGGTCGAAGCGTGCCTGGTGGAAGCTGGGATCGAAGTCGATCGCCTTGCGATACATCGCGATCGCGTCGTCGAAGCGGCGCGCGTAGTAGTACGAGTCGCCCGCCGTGGTGTAGAGGATGATCGAAAGCGGATCGAGCTTCACCGCCTCGAGCGTATGGAAGATGGCCTCGTCGAGACGTCGCAGGCAGGCGAGCAGGATCCCGTACCACTGATGCCCGGTGGCGTAGCCCGCATCCAGCTCGATCGACCGCCGGTACTCGCGTTCCGCCGCCACCCAATCCCACTCGTGGCTCTGCAGCACGTAAGCCAGCGAGGTGTGCGCCTCCGCCGAGTTCTCGTCCAGCTCCAGCGCCTTGAGGGCGGCGGCCTTGGCCTTGGGGAACGCCTCGGCGGGCGGGTACTTGTTGCGGTCGGCAAGGATGTTGAAGCAGTCGGCGAGCCCGGAGTAGGCCGGGGCGTAGGTCGGGTCGCGCTCGATCGCGCGATGGAAGAAACCGATGCCGCGCTCGAGCCCGGAATCGCTCCGCTGGTTCCAGTAGAACCGGCCCTTGAGGTAGGCCTCGTGGGCCTCGGGGTCGATGGGGCGCGGGCTCGCGAGCCGCGCCTGCTCCTGGTGGGTCACCCGCACCTGGATCTCGCGCGCGATCGCCTGGGCGACCTCGCTCTGCAGCGCCAGCACGTCGCGCACGTCGCGCTCGTATCGCTCGGCCCACAGATGCCGGTCGGAGGCGGCATCGATGAGCTGGGCGGTGATGCGCACTCGGTCGCCCACCTTGAGCACCGAGCCCTCGACGATCGCGTCGGCATTGAGCTCGCGCGCGATCTCGGGCAAGGGCTTCGACACCCCTTTGTAGCGCATGGCCGAGGTGCGCGAGATCACGCGCAGGGCGCCGATCTTGGCCAGGTCCCCGATCAGCGCCTCGGTCATGCCGTCGGCGAAGTACTCCTGCTCGGGGTCGCGCGACAGGTTCTCGAGCGGCAGCACGGCGAGTGAGCGGATGCGGGGCGCGGCCCCGGCGGGGACCTCGAAGCTGCGCGAGGGCACCCCGGCCTGGATGCGCCTGAGCTCGGCCGCTACCTCGCCCCCGCCGGCGAAACGATCCTCGGGCTTCTTTTCCAAGCACTGCAGGATCACGCGCTCGAGATCCCGCGACAGCGCGGGTGCCAGCTCGCGCGGCGGCGTGGGCGACCGGGTCAGGATCTCGCTCACCAGCGCCGTCGAGAGTCGGGCCGAAAACGGCGGCTGTCCGGTGGCCGCCTCGTAGAGCAGGCCGCCCAGGGCGAACAGGTCGCAGCGCGAGTCCACCTCCTTGCCCTGGAGCTGCTCGGGCGCCATGTACGGCAAGGTGCCGAGCAGCATGGCCGGACCGGTGAGGGCTTGGCTCAAGGCGTCCTCGGCCGCCGTACGCTCGAGCTTGGCGAGACCGAAGTCCAGCACCTTGATCTGCTGCCGCGGCCCGATCATGACGTTGCCGGGCTTCAAGTCGCGATGAACCACGCCCTGTTCATGGGCCGCTTGGAGGGCTTCGGCGATCTGGATTCCCACCGCGATCACCTCAGTCTCGGGGAGCGGCGAATCCTTCAGCTTGTCGGCGAGCGTCGAGCCGGGCACGAACTCCATGACCAGGAAGTCGACACCGTCCTCGACGTCGAAGTCGAGCACCGCGCCGATGTTGGGATGGCTGAGCCGCGCGAGCGTCAGCGCCTCGCGCCGGAACCGCCGCCGGCTCGGCTCGTCGGCGATGGCTCCGGCGGGGAGCACCTTGAGCGCCACGTCGCGCTCGAGGTGCTGGTCGCGCGCACGGTAGACCGCGCCCATGCCCCCGGCACCCAGCGCCTCGTCGATCCGGTAGCGACCCAGCGTGCGACCAATCAGCTCGGGGAGCGTCACGGCTTGGCCTCGGCGGCACGCCGTGCGGGGTGATTGGCCTTTGCTCCGGGCCGGGTCACGGCTTGGCCTCGGCCGCCGGCGTCGCCGCGCGATACGCCTCGAGCTGGGGGAGCGTGCGCTCGAAGCCCTGCGCGTACGATGCCGCACGCCGCAACGCCTCTTCCCTGGCCTCGGCCTCGAGCACGAACGGCTGGAACGGAGCCTCGGGCCAACGCGTGAACTGGACCGGCACCAGTTCGGCCTTGACCCGGTCCCGCCCAACCTCGAGCCGGGCGATCGCGGTGAGCGTGTCCTTGGGCTCCTTGATTCCGCCGTACACGAAGTTCCCGAGCGAATAGAAGATCGGCGCTTCCCGATAGACCTCGACGCCCTGCAGTCGGTGGGGGTGCGAGCCCATCACCGCCTTGCAACCGAGGTCCACGCACAGGTGAGCCAGCTCGACCTGGTAGGGCTGCACGTCGTACGAGCCCTCCTTGCCCCAGTGGAAGTAGGGGATCGCGACGTCCACCTTCGAAACCAGGTGCTCCAGGTCTTCGGTGATCTGGGCGCGGACGCACTCGAGGTCCTTGTAGCACCCGGCGACCCCCGGGTGGTGCTGCGTCGCGTAGACCTCCTCGGGCTCGAGCATGTCGGGCTCGGCCTGGAAGTAGTAGCCGAGGAAGCCGAGCTTCAAACCCTTGCGGGCGAGGATCGCCGGGCGGCGCGCCTCGCGCAGGTTCATGCCGGCGCCGAAGTGCTCGATCCCCGCCCCGTCGAGCGTCTTGAGCGTGTCCTTGAGCCCGGCGCGTCCGTAGTCGGCGGCGTGGTTGTTGGCGACGCTCACCACGTCCACCGAGCCCTCGCTCAGGATCCGCACCAGCTCGCGCCGTGCCCGGAAGTTGAAGTTCTTGGTGAGCTTCGTGCCGCGCTCGGTGAAGGGGCATTCCAGGTTGACCAGCGCGACGTCGGCCTGGTCGAGAATCGAGCGCACGCCGGCGAAATAAAGCGGCCAGAGCTGCTCCTTGGGCACCCCGGCCTGCACCTGCTGGTCGAAGTGCGCCTCGAGGTTGTAGCCGAGCGTGGTGTCGCCACCCACGGCGAGCGACGCGGTGGGGCCGCGGGCTGCGCCTCGGCTCGCTGCGGAGGAGTCGGCCGGCGTGCCGGATGAGGGGGGGGGTGCGGTCCCTGGCCCGGCGGCCGAGCTGTCCACTCCAGCCGCCGGTGCGAGGCCGTTGGAGGCCGCGGCCCGGACCGACCGGGAGAGGAAGAGGCCAGCGATCGAGCCGGCGGTGCGGAGGAGGAACCCACGGCGGTTCATGCGTCGTTCCGATGCTCCCAATGCCCCAGCGTGTCGGCTGCGCGTCCTGGCTACGCGGCCCGACCCGCGGGCGGTGGCGGATAGGCCCGCCCCAGCACTTCCACCAGGTGGACCATGCGCGCCGCCATGCCGCGCTCTCGGGCGCCGCGCGCCATGTGGAGCAGGCAGCCGGGATTGGATGCCACCACCAGCTCCGGTGCGACCTGCTCGATCGAATCCAGCTTGTCCCTGAGTTGAGCCTCCGCCATCTCGGGGTGGGTCAGGTTGTAGACGCCGGCGCTGCCGCAGCACCAGTCGGAGTTGGGGAGGTCCACCGTCACGACCCCCGGGAGCCGCCGCAGCAGGGCGCGGGGCTCGTTGCGGACGCGCTGGGCGTGGGCGAGGTGGCAGGGATCGTGATAGCCGATCTTGAGCGGCTTACTCGGATCGTGCGCGGAGGCGAGCGGCTCGGCCGGCTCGGGGAGCCCAAGCCCCAAGAGCACCTCGGAGACGTCGCGCACTCGGCCACCGAACCGGGCCGCCTCGACGGCGATCGGATCCTGGTGCAGCAGGTGCCCGACCTCGCGCAGCGCCGCACCGCAGCCGGCCGAGGTAGTGACGATGACCTCCGCGTCGCCGAACGCACGCAGGTTCTCGCGCGCCAGGCTCTTGGCCTCGCGCCTCAGGCCGGCGTGCGCGTGCAGCGCGCCGCAGCAGGTTTGCGCCGCGGGTACCGCGACCTCGCAGCCTGCCAGCACCAGGAGCCGCACCGCCTCGCGGTTGACGCGCGGGAACAACGCCTCGTTCAAGCAGGTCGTGAAGAGCGCGGCCTTGGCCTTGGGTGCCTGCGCCGGGTGAAAGAGCAGCCGGTCGGCGCGCTGCTCCATGCGGGCGCCGGGCGGCAGCTCGGCCGCCACCCGGTCCAAGGCCCGCTCGCTGCGGCGATCGAGCGACGGCGTCAGGGCGAACCCTTGCACGGCGAAGCGGGGCAGGAGCCGCCGCCCGATTTCGGAGCGCATCAAAGCCCCGAGCGGGCCGGACTGGCCCAGGCGCAGCAGATCGGCGACGAGCCGCATGCGCTCCGGCTTGGGGATGACGCTCTTCAGCATCCATTGCCCGAGCAGCCGCAGGGGATGGAGCCGCGGGACGCGGCGGCCGAGCTGACCGCGGGTCTCCTCCAGCAGGCGGCCATAGGGCACGCCCGCCGGGCACACCGTCTCGCACGCCCGACAGTCGAGGCACTGGTCCAGGTGGTGGACCAGCTCGCGAGAGGGCTCGATCCGGCCCTCGGCCAGCCCGCGCATCAAGTAGAGGCGGCCCCGCGGCGAATCGGGCTCGATCTTGAGCTCACGATAGGTCGGGCAGGCGGTCAGGCAGAGCCCGCAGTGGATGCAGGTGTTGAGGTCGACGTGCGCCGGGGCGTCCTCGGCGTCGAACCAGTTGCGGGCGGTGGCTTGTGCCAGATGGGGCGTGACGCTCACCCAGGCAGCATAGCATCAAGCTCCGGAGACTTTGCGCGCGATCCCGACCAGCGGCCACGGGACGCGAGTGTGTTCCGCGACCAACTGGCTCAGGCCCCAACGGCGTGAACCGGATTCTCGGGGCTGTTTCTGTCGACCTTCCAGCCCAGGCTCTTGGGCCAAGCGAGGGTGGCGTCCGCGACCGCGGATTCGCCCGGGCGCGCTCATCTCGTGATCCAGTGCGCGACCGGTTCGAGCAGAAACTCCTCGACCGGAATCCCGCCACCGCCCACCAGGAACTTTCGTGTCGGCCTGAATGCATCCGCGAACGCCGCGAGGCCGGGACGTGCGTCGCGGGTGCGACCGCTCTTCACCTCGATCGCGGTGACCGTTCGACCGGCCCGCACCACGAAGTCCACTTCGTGGGTGTCCTGGCGCCAGTAGAACAGCTCGCATTCTCCCGCCGCGGACGCGTTGGCGAGGTGGGCGCCGATGGCCGATTCCACCAGGCGTCCCCAGAACTGATGGTCCGCGCGGGCCTCCTTGAAGGAGAAGCCGGATTGGGCGCTCATCAGCGCGGTATTCAGCACTTGGAGCTTGGGGCTCGAACCCCGCCCGCGCGCGGCGCGGCCGGAGAACTTGGCGAGTCCAGCCAGCAATCCGGCTCCGCCGAGCAGTTCGAGGTAATGGGCGAGCGTCGTGGTATTGCCGGCGTCGTGAAGCTGGCCGAGCATCTTGTTGTATGACAGCACCTGTCCAGAGTACCGGCAGCCCAGCTCGAACAGCCGGCGCAAAAGGGCGGGCTTGTCCACGCGCGTGAGCAGCAGAACGTCGCGGGCGATGGTGGTCTCCACCAGCGCGTCCAGGATGTAGCGCCGCCAGCGACCGGGCTCGCGTGCCAGCGGGGCAGCGCCCGGATAGCCGCCGAAGTAGAGGTACTGATCCACCGAGAAATCGAACGCGCCGCGCATCTCCGCCAGGGACCAGTGCGGCAGGTGCAGGACCTCGAACCGTCCGGCCAGGCTTTCGGTAAGGCCCTGCTGGACGAGGAGCGGAGCGGAGCCGAGCAACACGACCTTGAGCGGCCGCCTGGCTCGTGTGTCCTCATCCCAGAGGCGCTTGACGGACTCGGACCAGCCGATCGCCTTTTGCACCTCGTCGATCACGAGGATGGCCTCGTGGCGGCCGGCGGCCAGGCGCGCGGCTTCCCACTGCTGGGCGATCCACTCGGCGCCACGCAGCGTCGGCTCGTCGGCGCTGGCGAACCGGACCGGAACCTTCGCGGCCTCGGTGACCTGCTGCACCAGGGTGGTCTTGCCCACCTGCCGGGCTCCCGCAACGATGTGGAGGAATCGCTGCGGTTCGGCCAGCCGGCGGGCGAGTTCGGTGGCCCGCGGTCGCTGGAACTGCGGGCGTGATTTGCTCATAACGTTGAGTATTTTTACTCAATATCGTGAGTAAAGCAGCCCGGCTGCTTGCAAGGTCGTGGGGCGGCCCTTTGAACCTTTGCGGCCGGCCGATCGAAACGCCTTCGTCCCTCAGAGTCGCCTTGAAGGTCAGACGGATCTATGACTTTGCCCGAATCGGCATCAGCGTTCGGCGACGGCCAGGGGGGCGCGCGACGGACCAGGACCCGCTAGCGGGACCTGGTGCCCGGGCCATTTATGGGGACCCCGCGATGGAGCGCGGCCCCCGCTGGTCTTCGCCTGATGCAGAGTCAGGCGAAGGCACTTCTCGGGCTACTTGAAGATCAGGTGAGCCAGATCAGCCTCGAGATCCCAATAGATGATCGCGAGTGCCGTCAGATCGAACGCGGCGTGCGCGCACATCAGCATCCAGATCCGGCCGGTGGCGGCGAAGATGGTGCCGTATACGAGCCCGGCGATGGTGGCCTGCTCGGCGCCGGCGAGACCTTGGGCCGGGTAGTGGACCAGCCCGAACAGTGCCGAGGTGACGGCCACGATCACCGTCTTGGCGCTTACGCCATGCCCCAACAGTTTGCCGAGCCGTTCGAACAGGTAGCCGCGGAAGACCGTCTCCTCGCCAAAGCCCGCACCCACGATCATCGCGTAGAGCATTCCCGGAACCGCGGCGGCGTTCCCGACCAAGTAATGGTACGCCCGGTTGATCGGATCCGCGCCCAGCAGGGGCATCACGACGATCTTCATCAGCAGCTTGAACGCGACGCCGAACAGGAGACCAACCGCCACGGTGCCGATCCAGCTCCTGGGCCGCACGTAGCCGATCCGGCTCCAGGGGGTCCGCGACCAGCGGACCCAGGCCAGCACCAGAAGCGCGCTGAGCGGAATGACCACCAGGTTGCCGGCCAGGATGACGAGCATGGCGAGGATCCCGAGCGGCCCGAAGCCGCGCAGGCTCGCGGCGAAGCGATCCGCGGGCGGCGGAGCGGATCGCTGCTCGATCGAGGGCTCGGGAACGGGATCCGGCATCGAAGTGCTCAGCGTGACTTTCGCGCCCCCGGGCCCGACGTCTCGTCCATCTCCAGATGCAAGCGGTGCAGGAGGCGGTGGGCCGCGGGTGCCAGCAGCACGCCGACGCTGGTGAGGAACGCCACACCGCTGAACAGGGCGTAGACCGAGGCGAACAGCTTGGCGGCTGCAGTCGGCATCGGGTCGACCGGGCCCATGCCGGTCAGTATCATGGAAGCGTTGAGCAGCGAGTCCAGCCACGACAGGCCGGCGAACACGTGATACCCCAGGATGCCAATCGCGAGCGACCCCAGGATCAGGACGCCCGAAACGGCCCCATAGGCGACCATCCGCGCCCGGAACTGCGCTGCCGGCAGCAGCGGCTGGTGCCGGTGCTCGAACCTCACGGGACCAGGACCAGTTTCCCGAACTGCTCGCGCGATTGGAGCCGCTGGTGCGCGGGGCGCGCGTCGGCGAGCGGGTAGACGGAATCCACCACCGGCTTTAAGGCGCCGCTCTGCACGAACTCGAGTACTTCGAGCAGCTCGCTCTTGCGGCCCATCCACGAGCCGAGCAAGTTCAAATGTCGGCCGAACAGGACGTTCAAGTCGAGGCGTGCCCGGTGGCCGGCGGTGGCGCCGCAGGTGACCAGCCGCCCGTTGCGGGCGAGTGCCGCCACCGACTGCTCGAACACTTGGCCTCCCACGTGCTCGAACACCACTTCGACCCCCTTCTTGCCGGTCAATCGTCGTGCTTCCTCGCCCACGTTATGCTTGGAGTGATCGATCATCTCATGGGCGCCGAGCGACCGAACCTGCTCGAGTTTTGGGGCGCCGCCCACGGTGGCGATCACCCGGGCGCCCAGCAGCCGGGCGATCTGTACCGCCGCGCTGCCGACGCCGCTGCTGCCCCCGATCACCAGGCAGTCCTCGCCGGGGCGGAGCTTCGCGCGCCCGACCAGCATGTGCCAGGCGGTGAGGAACACCACCGGGATCGCTGCCGCCTGCTCCCAGGGCAGGCCATCGGGGTAGGGGAGGCAGTTGCGGCCCGGCACCGCCAGCTTCTCCGCGTAGCCGCCGTTGCGGCGTCGCCCGACCAGATCGTAGTGGCGACACAGGTTGTCGTCGCCGGCCAGGCATTGCCGGCACGAGCCGCACGACAGCGTCGGCAGCACCAGGATTTTGTCGCCGGGCTTCACGTGACGCACGCCGGCCCCGGTCTCGAGCGCCACGCCCACCACGTCGCTCCCCAGCGCGTGGGGCATCTCGATCTCGAGACCCAGGGAGCCGTCGCGCACCCACAGGTCGAGGTGGTTCATGCCGCAGGCCTTGACCTGGAGCAGCACCTCGTCGGCCGCGATCTTGGGGTCCGGCACCTCGCGCAGCTCGAGGACCTCGGGCCCGCCGTGGCGCTCGAAGAGCATGGCTTTCATGGGCTGCCCCGCGAGTCCAAGGGCGGCCGATCGCGATCGCCGCCGTCACTCATCGAACAGCACCGTGCTTTCTTCGTAGAAGCGCACCTGGCGCTGCGACCATCTCTCCTCGATCCATTCCTGGAGCCAGGCGTTCTTCTGTTCGAGGTCGTGGGACGGGTCGGCCAGTCGGTCGAGCGGGACGTCGAGATGCAGCGCCCGCCAGCGTACCAGGTGGCGCGTGATCCCGGCCGGCAGGCGCGAGCCGCTGCCGGCCAGCTCCAGCACCTCGGCCGGCTCGAAATGCGGAAAGACCACCAGGGTCGTCACGTCGGGATGTCGCTCGCACGCGACCTCGAACGACTCAGTGGAGGTGCGATAGGAGCGCACGCGCTCGCGGTAGGTATCCACCAGGGAGTTGAGCAGCTCGTTGTGCTCCTCCAGCGTGCGGCCACCCCGAAACACGGTGGCCGTCGCATCGGCATGAACCGCATAGGCCAGGACCTCACGGCGGGCGAGCATCGCCCGCGCGTGGAGGATCGGCTCCCTGCGGCATTCGAGCCCGCGGATCTCCAGGCACGACGCTTCGAAGTCGGCCTTCGGCAGTCCGCTCAAGGCATGGTGCCAGGTCGACAGATGCACCGCCGGCTCCTCGTAACGAACCGCCTGCACCACCAGATGCGGCAGCCCCGCCTCGCGCGCCGCGGTCGAGCGGTTGGCTCCGTCGAGCACCATCCAGCGCTCGCCGGGGGCTCCGGAGTTCGGCAGCGCCGCCACCACCGGCGGGTTGCGCAGCACGGCCTGCTCGCGAAAGCGGCGGATCAAGGGCTCGAGGCGTTGGGGGTCGTGGCGCTCGTGGGGGACCAGCGACTCGACCGGAACGACGCGCAGGTCGGGGAGGCGAAAGTCATCGGGGCGGGCCGGACGCATGGCCGCGAAATCTACACCAACGGGGGCTTCGCGGGAGCGTCCGTCGCGAGAGGGCGCCGCGGGCCGGTGGACAGCGGCCGAACGCTACCGGTCCAGCTTGACCAGCTCCTGCCGGGCGCGCGCTCCCACGGGAGTTCTCGCATGCCGCTCGGCCACCTGGCGAAGCAAGCGCTCGGCCTCCTCCCGGCGGCCGCGCTCGGCGAGAACGATGGCGAGGTCGAGGACGATGGTAGCGTCGCCCGGGCGGCTTCGCAGTGCCGTTCGCAAGCTGACCTCCGCCTGGCCAAGCTCGCTCGTGCGGTAGGCAATGTCCGCGGCGAGCACCAACAGACGTGCATCGCGCGGGTAGCGCCGCAGGCCTTCTTCGACATAGTCGCGCGCAGCGTCGAGCTGGCCGCTCACCAGGAGCCCGGCACCGACCGTGTAGGTCTGCGCGGGCGTGCGCCGGCCGCGCTCGTAAGCTTGAATGGCGCGCGTTACTTCTTCAGAGAGCGACACCGCCCCGCCGGAGCGGTAGACCGGCCTTTCCGCTACGGCGCCGGCCTCACCCCGGGGCAGCACCAAGCCGCGGGCGGATGACGTCTCCAGCGCGGCGCGGATCGGTGGCGGAAGAGCACCGGCGCCGGCCCGCAACCCGAATCGGGCGGGTCCCAAGGCGAGTGCGGCCGCCAGGCAGGCCGCGAGCCCGGCCGACGCCACCATCCAACGCGTCCGCCGATCATGGCGCCGGGGTCGCGAAGCCTGCGCCACGGGGTCCCGGGGCCCGACCTTTCGGTTGGACGGAATCTGGAGGCCTGCGTCCACCAGCGCCCGCGATGGCCTGAAGGCCTCCGGCGCGGCCAGCCATGCAGCCCGGTAGCGCACGGCCTCTGCGTACGCGGCCATACAGCTTCGGCACTTGGAGAGATGGTCGTGCAGGGCCAGGGACGCTGGCTGCCCCATCCGGCCCTCGGCAAGCAGGGCCAGGTCCTCGACGTTCATGTGCGACCCACCCGGTTCGCTGATCATCACTGGCAGTCCTCGTGCTCCCCCATCAGGCGTTTGAGACGCCGAACGATGCGATCGATCACGGTGTAGACACCGCGCGGCCCCGACAGCCCCAGCTCTTCGGAGATGCGGCGGGCCGACCAGCCGCGCTCGAATCGCATGGTGAGGATCTGCTGTTCGGCCGGCGGCAGTTGCCCGATGAGCGAGCGTAGGCGCTCGACGGTGCGTTGGGCCTCGCGCTCCATCAGGTAGTAATCGGGGCTGTAGGCCCCCGCATGCTGCTGCAGCTCCAAGCGTACGTGATCCAGGTACTCGAGCAGGCGGCCGGAGGCGGCACCCACCGACTGCGCGTGCAGATCGTAGGCGACACGCCGCAGCCAGCGGTTGTCCAGGCGTTCTTCGATGCGCCGGAGCGCGGCGACCAACCGCTCCACGGTCCAACCAGGCTGGAGCGCCCTAGCTTCGCGCAGGACATCAACAAAGCTGCGACCTTCCACATAGTAGTGACGGAAGATCATCAAGTCCGCCTCGCCCATGCGGCGCACGGCCTCGGGGACCTCTCGGCGCCCGAATCGCGTACGGAGATGGTCGAACACCTCGGTGCGCACCACCAGCGTGAGCCAGGTGGAAAGCGTGGCGCGACCCTCGTAGGTGGCGAGCTTGCGCCGGTAGAGGGAGTCCAACACGTCCACGAACAACGTGCGCACCTCGTCCGCATCCCGCGAATACAGGTAGCGGCGGATGATCGCGTAGATGAGTCCCGAGTAACGGTCCAAGAATGCGCGCCAGCTCTTGGACGATCCGCCGAGGACCGATCGCACCAGCTCGCGGTCGTCGGCATGCGCCGGAGTGGCGATGCCAGTCTCCGGCGCACGAACGAGATGGCCTTCAGGGAGCTCGGGCACTTGCGACATGGTGGGCCAGGTGAATGGCGTGGTGATGATCTCGTCGTGATCCCGGTCATTGTAGGCGATCCCCGCGCATCGGCCCGCCGAGAATCTGGCGGCCCGAATTACTGCCGAAACCAATTAGTAGACGGAGGGAGCTGCGAGGTTACGAGGCCGGGTGCTGGCACGGGGGCAACTGACTGCATTTCCACGGAAAGGACGGGGGCGTCGCCCCCAGCGCCGATCCCCCCGCTTCCAAAAGTTCGGAACCCACCAGCCGCATCCGTCTAACTCCCCATTCGTGCATCCCGACGATCCACGCTTCTTCGTTCCGCTGTAGAAGTGGGCGCTGGGGCTGGTTCCGGAATCTCCATTACCGACCGGAGGTGCATATGCATCCGTCCCCCCGTCGACCCGCTGCTTCGATCCCGTCTCTCGTTTGCCTCCTCCTCGCCGTCGGCGCAGCCTGGGCCGCCGAGATCCCCGGACGCGTCACCGCGCCGCCGCAGCTCGGATTCCAGCCCGGCGCTCCGGAGGCGCCCGCGTATGCGCCGGACCGAGTGCTGGATAAGCTCACCGACCAGTCGCGCCGGGCCTCGCGGGTCCCTGCGAGCTGGCGCTACCGAGAAGAGTTGGCGGGCGGCGTCACCGGCCTCGCCGCGGTGGATCGCGTGCTGGGCGATGGCGGCGTCCGCGCGATCCGGCGCGCGCTGATCGAGCCGGCCAACGTCGCCGAGGCCGAGCGCCTCGGGGTCGGGCGTTGGCTCATGGTCGAGCTTTCGAGTCCGCGCGCGGCCGAGATCGTCGAGCGGCTGTCGAGGCTGCACGAGGTCGAAGCGGCTACGCTCGACTACAGGGCATTTCCGGCGGTGGTGCCCCTGGATCCGCTCCACTCGATCCACTGGGGGCACAACAATACCGCGCAGATGCTGAGCTACAACTGGACCAACCAAAACCACGAGACCGGATCGCCGGTCGGCAGGGTGCGCTTTGACGCCAACGCGGAGGCCGCGTGGGACGGCACCCAGGGGTACGGCTCGAACTCGGTGATCATCGCGATCATCGACAGCGGAGTCGAGGCGGATCACCCGGACGTGCTCCAGGTCGCGGGATACGACTTCGGCGACAACGATCCCGACCCGGACGACAATTGCTCCCCGGCTCCGCCGTGCGGGGGTCGGGGTCATGGCACGGCTTGTGCGGGGATCGCGGCGGCTCGTACCAACGGACTGGGCACCGCTGGCATCGCCGCCGGCTGCAGAGTCATGCCGCTCAAGGTCGCCAACAGCAGCTGCTGCATCTACTACACGCCGCTCGCGAACGCGATCATGTATGCCGCCGACCACGGCGCCAACATCATCAGCATGAGCCTGGGCGCCGCGATCTCCAACCACGGGGAAACGGACGCCGCCATCGACTACGCTTACAACGCCGGCTGCACCATCCTGGCGGCGACCGGCAACGAGAACGCGAGCACGGTCCTGTACCCGGCGATCCACGCCAACGTGATCGGCGTCGGTGCCGCTTCGCCCTGCGGCGAACGGAAACGCTCCAGCAGCAACCCAAACGAGCTGAACCCCGGAGTCTACCCCGACCCCAACGGATATACCTGCGACGGCGAGCGCTTCTGGGGCTCGAACTACGGCTCGACCACGAAGGACGCGGCGGGCGCGGTGGACGTGATCGCGCCGACCATCCTGCCGACCACGGACCTCCAGGGCTCGGCGGGCTACTCGACTTCCGACTATTACAAGTGGTTCAACGGCACCTCGTGCGCCACGCCCTACGCGGCGGGCGTGTGCGCGCTGATCAAGTCGGCGAACTCCACGTGGACCCCGGCCCAGATCCGCGACCGCCTGCTCACCACCGCGCAGGACGTGGTCAGCGTGGAGTCCGGGGCCGGATGGGACCGCTACGCGGGCCACGGTATGGTGGACGCCGCAGCGGCGGTCGGCGTCAACGTTGCCTTCACGGATGTCACGGTCGAAGCGAACGTGGTGACCACCGATGTCGGACCGGCGGCATGGGAGGACTTCGACAACGACGGCGACCTCGACCTGTTCGTGGCCGAGGGACCGCATCGCTGGTACCGAAACGACGGGGCGGGCCACTTCACGCCGTTCAGCGTCACCTCCGAGTCGTATGGCGCGTTCGTCGGCGTCGCGGTTGGCGACTTCACGGGCGACGGCTTCTCGGACGTCTATGTCGTCGGAACGATCGACAACGAGAACGAGCTGTTCCGAAACACCGGGGCCGGCGGGTTCCTGCGAATGGCGACCTATGGGGCGCCCATCGGATTCGGCACGGGGCAGGATGCTTCGTGGGTCGATTTCGACGGCGATGGAGACCTGGACCTCTATCAGACCGTGAACGACATCGACCTCGTCGCCAATCGGCTGTTCCGCAACGAT
>DASXTP010000157.1:0-18150 GCA_036505355.1 Candidatus Eiseniibacteriota bacterium
TCCATTGCTCGTTGATGAACGTCTCGTCCCCCGGCGTCACCGCCTCGCCTTCGAGGTCGCCGTCCGCCACCACCTCGCGCAGCGGCTCAACCCACTGCACCACCTGATCCTCGGCCCCGTTGTCGATGGTCTTGCCGCGGACCGCATCCTTCAGGAAGTCCGGCGCGCTCGAGCGGGCGATCGCCAGACCGCTGCGCGTATGACTGAACTCCACCGTTCCCCCGGCGGCGATCACCGCCTGGTCCTGCGCCGGCCCCCAGCTCGGCGCCATCAGCACGTACTTCTTCTCCTGCGCCCACCCCAGCGACGAACTCACGACTCCGAGCAGCAGAATAGCCGGAAGAAACAACGACGTGGGCTTCATGGCGAACTCTCTCATTGTTGGTTGTAGCGCTGCATGGCCAGGGAACGTTCCAACCCGCGCCGCGGGGCACGGTGGAAAGCGGTGGGCTCAGGCTCGAGGTTCGCCGGCACGCGCTGCATCCCCATGCTCTCCACGGAGGAAGGATGCCGCGCATGGTGCCGTCGCTGGCCATTCGCTTCAAGGGGCTTCTTCGGCGTGGAGCAGCGAGATTCGAATCCGACCCGGGCTCGCCCCTTCATGGTGCGCCTGCGCGCCAGCGCCCGCCACCCCATCGCGGCACGCAAAACCTCCCCGCCGACAGCGCGACTTCACGCCTGTACAGCACCCCTCCTCATTCGTGGAGCGCGCTGTTGTTCCCGAGCGGATCCCTCCGCGGCCGCTCGGCTGCGACCGCGACCTGCAACCCACGCGACGCGAAGGACTAGCGAGCTCCCTCGACGGCCGCGCGACGAATGGCATGCCGAGTGCTCTGGGACGCCTACGGATTCTGTCACTCACTCACAGCGAACGAAAGGAGGTGATGACCCGGACGATGACACCGCAGTCCCAGCCGTCAACTGGAACCAACGACAACCGATGATCAGCCAGTCAGTGCAAATCAACGAAAACCAATCAACCCACGAATCAAACCCAAAAGGAGGAACAAACAATGCGGTTCAACCAGCAAGTTGCTCCCGTGGCCGTTGCGATGGCCCTCAGTCTGATGACCAGCTTCACCGCTCAAGCCGATTCCCCATTCAGGGCCCCGGCTGCTCCCAAGGCCAATCTGGTGGCGCGTACCGACAACTTCCTGACGGGCGGCTACATCGAGATCGTGAACACCGGAAGTGTCGCGGCCGTGGAATCGCATACCCGGCTGAGCTTCCGGTACGTGACCGGCTTGACCGGGAGCTTCGACGTACATACCGCGCAGATCCCGGCGGGCGAGGCGTGGAGGCTTTACGTGTCCAACGGCGGGAGCCCGATCAGCATGTGCGTCGAAGCGGATTGCGGCGGCGAGGTCGACGAGGACGACGACAGCGACAACGAAGACTGCGTGCGGCACATCGGTTCCTGAGCGCCGTGATCGCCACCTGCACCATGGCCATGCGCAGCGATCCTGGCAACGGACGGGCGAAAGCAGGGGGCGGAGCCATCCGCCCCCTGCGGCCTTCGGTCCCTGGCCCGCGGGGCTGGCCCGCCCGAACCATCGCCCATCTAGTGCCGTGCTTCTTCTGGGCGCTCGGCCTGTGGCTCGGTCCCGCCGAAGCGCAAACCCTCAAGCCGGTCAACCTGCGGGTAACGACAGCGCCGTTTGCGCTCGGTCCCCTCACGGTGTCCTGTGAGCTCAAGCGCGGCCGGGGCGAAACCCGGCCCGAGGATCCCGGCTCTCCAGAGCCCATGCCGCGCGCGCGCTATCGATTCCGAGTCGCGGACCCGGCGAGCGGGAGCCGCTGGGAGACGGACTGGAGGGATGTGCCGGCCCCTGGGTCTGCCTCCAAGATGCCCATCGCCTCCCAGCTTCGAATCAGCGCCGATTCGGTCGAGGCCGGGCGAATCACCGAGCTGACGGTCGCGATTCTGATCCAGGAGGGCAACGACTCGAAGCGGGCGCGCAGGCGGACGTACTTCCGGTGGCGGGACGGCCTCTTTCGCGAGTTTCCCGAGTGGCAGGCGGAAAGGAGTCCGTGGGGGCAAGCCCCCGCGCAGCAGGGCCGCCCGGGAACCCGATGGACACCCGTCGAGGCAGCCGCGGCAGTGAGGTCCGGCGACGCAATCCCCCGGCGGCGGAAGAGTTGGGGCGCGATCAAGGTCCTGTACCGGCGGGAGGCTGGCACGATCACTTTCCCGAACGATGCGGGAGAGTCAGGCGCGGCATCGGATCCCCAGAGGCAGGCCATCCCGGGCGCAAGGCCGGCTCCGATACAGCCCGCGCCACCGCCCACGCCACCGCCCACGCGGGGGGTCCTCGGACTCGACTCCACGGTCGTGGAGCGGGCCTACCCGACTCGGCAGCCCGCGGTCCTTTGGCCCCTTCCTGGGCGATCCGGAGTCGGTTGGCACCCCCCCGCAATGGGCTGGCCTGCATAGGGAAACGCCGACCCTTCGGACGTCGTAGTCCTCGGGGTTCACGTGGCACGCGTGATGCGTTTCCGCCACGCCAGAGCCACGACCTCACGACCACGATTCAGGAGGTGACGAAATGACCCCGAACGAAGCTCAACAGCGCGCCACCAAGCTGGGCCTCTCCACCTGGATGGCTCAAGCGGCGGTGGTCGGCAGCGAGTCCGCGACCATCACGCTCAAGTGTGTCGGTTTCGCCTCGATCCCCTTCACGCTCGGCGAAGCGGAGACCTGGGAAGACGCCCTGGGTCGGGCGACTCAGATCATCTTCAGCGCCTGATCCAGCGACCCGCGACGCCGCCGGCGGCCCCCCGGGGTCCAGCAGCCGGCGGCCATCGCGCGCAGGGACCGGACTCGCGCGGGTCAGCCAAAAGAACGGCCCGCTCCCTAGTACGAGAACCCGAGCAAGCCTGGATCCGGCATCAGCTCCGGGCTCCAAGCGTCCGGCATCACCTCCACCTCGCAGTCCTGGGGCAGCACGCTCTGGGTCGCTTGCTTCACGTCTTCGATCAGCTGCGGGGCGTAGGGGCAGAACGGCGTCGTGAGCATCATCCGGATGTGGGTCTTGCCCGGCTCGATTCGGATCTCGCGAATCAGTCCCAGGTCGATCACCGAGAGCGCGATCTCGGGGTCCATCACAGTCTCGAGCGCGGAGCGGATTGCCACCTCCTGCTGACTGGGCGCGGCACTCCCGGTGGAGGGCGCGCCCGGCCCGGTCGGAGAGCCACCCGCTGCCGGGCTTGGCGCGCGCGGCGACGACTGCCCGCCGGGCGCTGTGCCCAGCGAAGCGCCAGGCTCGGTGGCCCCCCAACCGACCTGGATCTCGTCCCCCCGGACTCGCACGTCGTAGGTCGGCACCGGCGCCACCGCCGGCAGGCTCAGCACCGCTCCGGTTTTGACGTTGAACTTGGCACCATGGCGCGGACATTCGATGACGTGGCCCTCGAGATGGCCCTCGGCCAGCGGGCCGCCGTCGTGGGTGCAGAGATCGTCGATCGCGCAGTACCCGTCCTCCAGATGAAACACCGCCACCGGCTGGTCGCCGAGGCGCACCACCTTCACGGTCCCGACCGGGATCTCTCCCACCCGGGCTACCGTCACGAACCCGTCCGGCGCGCTCATGGCCTCGACTCACCACCCCTCTCGGCCCGCGGTCCCGCCGCTTCATCGTCTTCCCCGGGCCATTGGGTAAGACCGTAGACGCCCGCTTTCAAGGTCTTGAGCGCCAGCAACCCGCATTTCAGGCGCACTGGCCCCAGCTCGATCCCCAACATCTCCAGCACGTCGTCGCGCGAAATCTTCTTCACTTCGTCCAGCGGCTTGCCCTCGATCGCCTCGCACAACATGGAGGCGGCTGCCTGGCTGATCGAGCACCCGATCCCGGAAAACCGCACCTGGGCAATCTTGCCGTCCCGGACGTTGAGGTCCATGCGAATCTTGTCGCCGCACAGCGGGTTGGCATCCTCGTAGCGGATGTCCGGATTCTCGATTGCGCCGCGGTTCCGGGGGTGCCGGTAGTGGTCGAGGATGTTCTCCCGGTAGAGATCCTCCATCCCGCTCATCGAGCGAAGACCTGTCGGGCCCGATGCAGACCCCGGACCAGCGCGTCCACCTCCTCGGGCAGCGAATAGCAGTGGAAGGAAGCACGCGTCGAGGCCGGCACGCCGAGCTTCTCGTGGAGCGGCATCGCGCAGTGGTGGCCGGCTCGGACGCACACGCCGTCGTCGTCCAGCACGGTCGCCACGTCGTGCGGGTGGATGTCGCCCAGGGTGAAAGCCACCACCCCGCCGCGCCGCTCGGCCGGCGGCCCCAGGATCTTGAGGCCCGGGACCTCGAGCAGGCGCTCCATCGCGTAGGCGGCGAGCGCGCGGTCGTGAGCGAAGACCGCGTCCATGCCCAGTCCTTCCAGATACTCCACCGCCGCGCCCAAGCCGACCGCTTCGGCGATCGGCATGGTGCCGGCCTCGAACGTCCACGGCAGGTCGTTCCACTGGGAGCCGGTGAGCTTGACCTCGCGGATCATCTCGCCGCCCCCGAGGAACGGCGGCATGGCCTCGAGCAGCGCGCGGCGCCCGTAGAGCACGCCGATCCCGGTCGGTCCGAGCATCTTGTGGCTGGTGAAGGCCATGAAGTCGCAACCCAGCGCCTGGACGTCCACCGGGCAATGCGGCGCGCTCTGCGAGGCGTCCACCATCACCAGTGCCCCGGCTCCATGCGCGACCCGAACCAGCTCGCCCACCGGGTTCACGGTCCCCAGCACGTTCGAGATGTGCACCACCGAGACCAGCCTCACCCGGCCATCCCCGAGCAGCCGAGGCAACGTCTCCAGATCGAGCTCTCCCTCGCCGGTGATGGGAATGAACCGCAGCTCGAGCCGCTTCTCGGCCGCCAAGAGTTGCCAGGGCACCAGGTTCGAGTGGTGCTCCATCTCCGTGAGCACGATCGCATCGCCCGCTTGGAGAAAGGTCCGGCCCCAGGCGTGGGCCACCAGATTGATCGCTTCGGTGCTGTTGCGGGTGAAGACGATCTCGCGCGGCGAGCCGGCGTGAACGAAGCGCGCCACCCGGCGGCGCGTGTCCTCATAGGCCGCGGTGGCCCGCTCGGCGATTTCGTAGATACCGCGGTGGATGTTGGCGTTGTAGCCCGCGTAGTAGCGGTTCATGGCCTCGAGCACCGCGTCGGGCTTCTGGGAGGTGGCCGCGCTGTCCAGGTAGAGCAAGGGCTTCTCGCGCGGGGCGCGAAAGATCGGGAACTGCCGGCGCACCGTCCCGGGGTCGAACGCCGGGACCGCGGTCGGAGTTGGAGCGCGTTCGGCGGCCGGGGTCGGGGCCGCGGAGCGCCCGGTCGCCGCCTCGTTCCGGCCGCGGTCCCGCCCCGCCGCGGCCGGCGCACTCCCCGAGCCCTGGGTGCGGAGCGTCACGGGACTATCCGATCTTTCGCTCGATCGCCTGCCGGAGCTGCTCCCGCACGCCCTCGAGCGGAATGCGGTCGAGGACCGGGACGAAGAATCCCTCCACGATCAGACGCTGCGCCTCATTACGCTTGAGCCCCCGAGCCGCCAAGTAGAACATTTGTTCCTCGTCGACCTGGCCGATCGTGGCTCCATGGGTGCAGCGAACGTCGTTGGCGAGGATCTCGAGCCCCGGGATGCTGTCCGCCCGCGCCCGGTCGGACAGGAGCAGGTTCCGGTTCGCCTGGTAGGCGTCGGTGTGCTGCGCGCCCACGCTCACTTGGATCAGCCCCTGGTAGACGCTGCGGGCGCGGTCCTTGAGCGCCCCCTTGATAAGCAAGTCGCTGGTCGTGTGCTCCTCGAGGTGCTTCTGCAGCGTGTGCAGGTCGAAGTGCTGCCCGCCGTCGCCGAACATGAAGCCATGCACGTAGGCCTGGGCGCCCGGGCCGCTCAGCCGGAAATACGAGTTGGTCTTGACCATCCGGCCGCCCAGCAGGGTCTGGACCCACTGGAGCTCCCCACCGCGCGCGATCCGAGCCCGCTGGTTGGAGTAGTGGAACACGTTGCGGCCCCAATCTTGAAGGGTAGCGTACACGAGGTGCGCGTCCTCACCCACGAACACCTCGGTGGCGCCAGCGTGGAACGAGGTCCCCTCGGTGGTCTCCGAGAGCTGTTCCTCGATCACCGTGGCCCGAGCGCCCCGCCCGAGCAGGATCACCGTATGCGGGGCATGCAGCACCCCGGCGCCGTCGAGCCAATGGAACAGGCGGATCGGCAGCGCCGCCTCGACCCCGTCGGGCACCCAGACGAACGCACCACCCGCGCGCACCGACTGGGCGATTGCGGCGAACTTGTCGTGGTCGACCTCGATCAAAGACCCCAGCAGGCCTTCGAGGCGCTCGGGATGCTGGCGCAGCGCGCGCTCGATCGAGCACAGCACCACCCCCTGCCGCTCCAGCGCCGGGTGGGTCTGCTCGAGCACCACGTCGCTGTTGCGCTGCACCACGAGCCCTAAGTTCCCTTCCGACCCTGCGAGGCGCTCGAGGATCCCGGCCGGCAGGTCGTCCACGTTGCGCGCCCGGGAGGCCGCCGTGAAGGGTCGCAGCGCATCCAGCGACAGCGAGCCGAAGTCGGTGCGCCGCCAGAGCTCCAGGCTGCGGTCCGGGAACGGGAGCTTGGCCGCGATCTCCGCCGCGGCCCGGCGCTGGGCGAGCGCCCACGCCGGCTCGCCGGACTGCGCGGCGCGATCCTCGGCCGCCACCGGCCATTCGGGCACGGTCGGCGGCTTCGACTCCGTCTTGAGGTCCGCCGTCGTCATCCGACCGAGCCCTCCATCTGGAGCTGGATCAGCCGGTTCATCTCGACCGCGTACTCCATCGGGAGCTCCTTCACGATCGGCTCGATGAAGCCCGAGACGATCATGGCGGCAGCCTCCTCCTTGTTGATGCCGCGGCTCTGCAGGTAGAAGAGTTGCTCGTCGCCGATCTTGGACACCGTGGCCTCGTGGCCTACGGTCACGCGGTCCTCCTCGATCTCCATGTACGGGTAGGTGTCCGAGCGCGACTGCTCGTCGAGCAGCAGCGCGTCGCAGTTCACCGTGCTCTTGCAATCCACGGCGCCCTTGGCCACCTTGACCAGCCCGCGATAGCCCGCCCGCCCGCCGTCCTTGCTGATGGACTTCGAGATGATCTTGCTGGTCGTGCGCGGCGCGGCGTGCACCACCTTGCCGCCGGCATCCTGGTGCTGCCCCTTGCCGGCGAACGCGATCGACAGGATCTCGCCGTGCGCGCCCGGCTCCATCATGTAGACGCTGGGGTACTTCATCGTGAGCTTGGAGCCCAGATTCGCGTCGACCCACTCCATCGTGGCGTCGCGGTAGGCGGCGGCGCGCTTGGTCACCAGGTTGTAGACGTTGTTGGACCAGTTCTGGATCGTGGTGTAGCGGCAGCGAGCCCCCGCCTTGACGATGATCTCCACCACCGCCGAGTGCAGCGAGTCGCTGGCGTAAATGGGCGCGGTACAGTTGTGGACGGCGAAGCCGCGTGCCAGGTAGGCGTTCGGCTGGCTCTCCAGCTCGAAGTTGAACACCGGCCCCTGGTAGGGGGTCCGGGCGATCCGCTTGATCGGAACCAGGAAGCAGCCGTCGCCGCGCCGCACCTCGCTCTGCTGCTTGTCGGGCGAGTAGTAGAGGATGTACTGGTCGCGGCGGGTGATCGAGCGGCCCACGATCACGTCCTTCCCGCCCTTGCGGACGTTCAGGGTCGCGTAATGGCCCTGGCGCGCGATCAGTTCCTGGAGCTGCCACGCCAGTGCCTGCGACACGGTCGCGGCGCGCACCATGGTGTGCTTGCGCTTCCGGTAGACGCTGCCGTCCCCCTTCAAGTAGGTCTCGAGCAGCTCCGCCTGGATCGTCGGCGGCAGCTCCATGACGGTCTTGCTGAGCCGCTTCTCGGCCGCGTGCCTGCCGCAATGGGCCACGCACAGGTCCATCAGCTCCTGCGAGTAGACCCGCACCTCGACGCCGTGGCGGGTGGCGTCGTGAATCTCCATGGCCTTCTTGCCCGTGACCGCCTGGATCAGCGTCTTGGCTTCGTCGATCGTCTCGGTCTCTCGCTCACTGAAGCTGAAGGCCACCACGGGGACTTTGAGTTTATTGTGCACGTAGGCCGAGCCTTCGGCGAGGTAGTACCCGAGCAGCCGCATAACCTCGCGCGTCAACGAGGGATCGGTCGTCGTGACCTTGCTGATCGGGAACACCATGAAGTCGCCGCGCCCCAGCTCGCCGGCCGGGACGAACTCCGGCTGGGCGGCGCGCAGGCGGTCGCTGTCCACCTCGTGCAGCCAGTTTCCCCGCGCCGCGCGCTTCGTGGCCACGTCGCGGCGCCGGACCGCCAGCACCGGGTGCTCGGGCGTCACCTGGAAGGCATTGGCGGCCGAGATGGGCGTGAGCCGGACAAGCTCGCCGTGGAACGGGCGCGCGCGGGTGCTCGCCACCACCGCCTCGCTGCCGTGCGAGTTCATCACCACGTCGCCGGGTCGCACGCTCTCGATGTTGACCCAGCGGTCGCCGAGGCTGACCTGCTCTCCTGGAGGCAGGCATCCCTCCACGTAATGCACGTACGCGCCCTCGTCCACGATGATGAGCGTGCGCTCGAACTGCCCCATGTCCTTGGTGTTGATCCGGAAGTAGGCCTGGAGCGGCACGTCCACGTGCACGCCCTTGGGGACGTAGATGAACGAGCCGCCCGACCACACGGCCGAGTTCAGCGCCGCGAACTTGTTGTCGGTGGAAGGAATCAGGGTGCCGAAGTACTGCTTGAACAGCTCTTCGTGCTCCTTGAGCGCATGGTCGCAGGACAGGAAGATCACGCCCTGCTTCTCCAGGCTCTCCTTGATCTTGTGGTAGACCACCTCGGAGTCGTACTGCGCGCCCACGCCGGAGAGGAACTTCTGCTCGGCCTCGGGGATGCCCAGCTTGTCGAAGGTGCGCTTCATGTCCGCGGGCACGTCTTCCCAGGACTTGACCTCCTCGGAGGTCGGCTTGACGTAGTAGTAGATGTTCTGGAAGTCGATGTGGGAGAGATCGCCGCCCCAGGCCGGGAGCGGTTTCTTCTCGAAGATCTCGAGCGCCTTCACGCGGTAGTCCCGCATCCACTTGGGCTCGCCCTTCATCTCGGAGATCTCGGTCACGATCTCGCGATCGAGTCCCTTGCGGATCCTGAAGACGTACTGATCCCGGTCGTGGAAACCGAACTTCTCCTGGTAGCCCTCGCGAATATCCAGCGTGGGTGTGGTCATGACGTCTCCACCTCCTGCCTCTCGCGCACGAAGTCGTAGCCCCGGCTCTCCAGCTCGAGTGCCAGCTCGGGGCCGCCCGACAGTACGATCCGCCCGTCCACCATGACGTGGACGTAGTGCGGCTTGATGTAGTTCAGGATCCGCTGGTAGTGGGTGATCAGCAGCACGCCCAGATCCGGTCCCGCGAGCGAGTTCACGCCGTCCGCGACGATGCGCAGGGCGTCGATGTCGAGCCCCGAATCGGTCTCGTCCATGACCGCGATCTCGGGCTTGAGGAGGGCCATCTGGAGGATCTCGGCCCGCTTCTTCTCGCCGCCGGAGAAGCCGTCGTTGAGGTAGCGACCGGCGAACGACTCGTCCATCCGGAGCAGGGCCATCTTGTCGCGCAGCAGGACGCGGAACTCCTTGGGGGCGATGCCCCGCTTGCTCGGCATCGCGCCCGAACCGTTGGTCTCAGGGGTGCTCAGCCGCGTGTTGAGCGCGGTGCGCAGGAAGTTCGCCACCGACACCCCCGGAATGCCCACCGGGTATTGGAATGCCAGGAACAGCCCGGATCGCGAGCGCTCGTCAGGCTCCATCTCGAGGACGCTCTGCCCCTTGAAGAGGATGTCGCCGCTCGTCACCTGATACCGCGGGTGCCCCATGATGGTGTTGGCCAGCGTGCTCTTGCCCGAGCCGTTCGGGCCCATCAACGCGTGGATCTGGCCCTTGCCCACCTCGAGGCTCAGGCCTTTCAGGATCTCCTTGCCCTCGACGGCGACGTGGAGATCACGAATCGTGAGTTCAGGTGCGTGGCTCATCGGTCTTGGGATTCTCCGCTCCGGCCCTTTCCGAGCCGGCTCTGGTGGGCCGCGGAACGCGCTCCCTCCGGAGCGCTCCGCGCCGTGACGGTTACGCCGAGAAGCTCTCTCCGCACGCGCAGCTGTGGTGCACGTTCGGGTTGTTGAACTTGAAACCGGCGCCCATCAAGCCCTCGACGTAGTCGATTTCCGTCCCGGTCAGGAGCACGGCGCTCTTCAGGTCGACGTACAGCCGCACACCGTTCGCGTCGAAGACCTCGTCGCCGGGTGATTCGGCATCGCAAAACTCCATGTAGTACGAGTTGCCCGAGCAGCCTCCGCCCCGCACACCGAGGCGGAGTCCCCCCTCCGGGGTACCCTTTTTGGCAAGCAACTCCTTGACCTTGTGGGCGGCCACGGGGGTCAGGGTGATCATGGCAGAGAATGACTCCTTTCCGGCTTCCGGTCCGAACGCTCCGGGGCTGGGCCAGCGACCCCAAGCCCCGAACTGGGATGAACGTCTTCGACGCGCACGAAGCCCGCCCGCGCGGCGGGACGTACCGCCCGATCGGGGCTCGACATCAGACCGGCCACCAAGACCGGCTCGCCGGGCATGCCGTGATCCTGCTGGCACGTGATGCAGCCGGCCACCGATTCCCGGGTCCCGCACACCCGACAGGTCTCGAGATAAGAAAGCCCCTCCAGCAGCTCCCGCTCGAGCTGCTGGTGGCGGCGAATCGCATGCCGCGTCTGGTCGAGCTTGCGCTGGAACAAGCCGCGCAGCTCGTGCATCGCTTCCGGACCGAGTTCGGCGCTCCACCAGGCCTGGACCAGATGCTGAATCTCGTGCAGCGAGACGCCGGTGGCGTTGAGCAGGTCGATCCAGCGCACGCGCTCGATCGCCCCCGCCTCGTAGAGCCGGAATCCGCCGGAGGTGCGCCGGATGGGCTTCAGCAGGCCCAGCTCCTCATAGAGGTGCAGAGCACGCACGGTCTTGCCCGTAAGACGTCCGAGATCTCCGATCCGCAGGAGCCCGGTCCTTCGTTCTTTGATGTGGTTCGTTCGATTCATACCCTTACGCATGCGTAAGATTCAGGCAGTAAGCTATACGATGCTAACAAGTTGGTCAAATGAAACCTGCCGCCATACGACGCTCAACTTATTGGCGACTTTATATCGCGTAACTAACTAAACCGCAATGAATTATACGATCAATATGCGCTGCTCAATCTTCCCCATGGTGCCCATCCCCTCTATCGCCGTTCGCCTTCACCTTGGGCCATACGCCGGCCGTGCCGGCCATGGCCTCGGTCGCCACGACCGGCGGCGCGCCCGGCGGCCGTCGATAGAGCACCCCGAGCGCGAAGCGGTCCCCGCGGGCCGCCTCCACGGCGCGCGCGAAGTCGCTCGGATCGTAGGACTCGGGCAGCAGGTCGCAGCGCCGGTACACCTCCTCGGCGTAGCTCGGCTTCTGGTAGGTGACGCAGCCCGCCAGCACGTGGATGAAGGAGAAGCCGGGGTAGTTCAGCGCGTCGCGGAACATGCCCCGCAGGTGCGGCATGTTGCCGGCATGGCTGCGCGCGACGAAGCCGCACCCCGAGCTCAGCACCAGCAGCAGGGGGTTGAGCGGGCGCTCGTCGACTCCCGCCAGACCCCGGTCGCGCTTGAACTCGGGGTCGGTGGTGGGCGACGACTGGCCCTTGGTGAGCCCGTAGACTCCGTTGTCGAGCACGGCGTACATGACCGGGACGTCGCGCCGGATGGCGTGCGGGAGATGGCCGAGACCGATGCTGAAGCCGTCGCCGTCGCCGCCCACCACCACCACGGTGAGCTCCGGACGCGAGAGCTTGAGTCCGGTCGCGATCGGCAGGGCGCGTCCGTGGATCGAGTTGAACGAGTACGAGCGGGTGTATCCGGCAAGCCGGCTCGAGCAGCCGATGCCCGAGACCACCGCCAGGTTCTCCGGCGGCACCTGGAGGTCGCTCAGGGCCTGGGTGAGGCCTTTGAGAACGCCATAGTCCCCGCATCCGGTACACCACACCGGTTCGAGCTCGGAGCGGTAGTCCTTGGGTTTCATCGTGGAACCTCCCGGGCGATCGTCTCGGCGGGTCGCCCCTCCCGCTGGGCACCCTCCAGCAAGGTCGCCAGCTCGGTGAGCGAGAGCGGGACGCCGCCGCTGCGCGTGACGTTGTAGACCCCGACCAAGCTGGTGAGACTCGACAGGTGGCGGAACAACTGCCCTTCGTAGCTCAGCTCCACCACCGCCGACCACTCGAGCCCGCGCCGCCAGCTCTCGAACGCCTCGAGTGGGAACGGATGGAGGATTTCGGGGAGAAACACTCGGTACTCGGGGTGCGCGGCGACCCATTCCTGCAGCAGGCCGTACTGGCTCCCCCATGCCACCAGGCCGCGCCGCGCGTCGTCCCGTCCGAGGGTGCGGAACCAGTCGCGCGTGGCCTCGGCAATGGCGGGAAGTTTCGAGAACCGCTTGGCGTTCATCTGGTGATGCACCGCGGTGTCCGCGGTGGGATAGCCGACCGCCGTGTGCTCGATCCCGGCCGCCAGGTACGTGCCGCCGGGGGTGCCGGGCACCCGGAAGGGAGACACCACGTGGTCGCCGGTGAGCTGAAAGCGCGGCGGCCCCTCGGACGCCCACACCCAGCGCTTCGGCTTGCCGCGGTTGTCCACCGGGGCGTCGCGGACTTGCCGGCGCTGGGCGATGTACGCGTCGGACAGCACCAACACCGGGAGCTGATAGGCCTCGGCCAGGTGAAAGGCCTTGAACATCACGTCTCGGGCGTGCACGGCGTCGAACACGCCGAGCACGGCGCGCGGGAAATCGCCGTGGCCGGCGTGGATGGCGTGGGACAGGTCGGACTGCTCGGTGCGCGAGGGCATTCCGGTCGCCGGACCCGCCCGCTGGCAATCGACGATCACCGCCGGGATCTCGGCCATGCTCGAGAGACCCATCATCTCGGTCATCAGCGACAACCCGGGGCCGCTGGTCGCCGTCATGGCGCGCACGCCGCCGAAGCTCGCCCCGATCACCATCCCGAGGGCGGCGATCTCGTCCTCGGCCTGTACCACCCGGCCGCCCGCCGGCGGCAGCTCGTCGATCAGGGTCTCGAGGATTTCCGACGATGGCGTGATCGGATAACCGGCGAAGAAGCCGAGACCCGCTCCCACGGCGCCGCGCGCGACCGCCTCGTTCCCGGACTCGACGTGGAGGGGGACGCCATGGCCCGGCATCCGGGGCAGCGTGGGGACGGCCTGGGCCGCGAAAGCCTTGTCGAACGTCGCCAGGTTGCGGGCCAGCGCTTCGGGGCGGCGTGCGAAGCGCTGCTCGAGCGTCAGCTTGGCCAGTGCCGGCGGCCAACCCAGCACCCGGCACAGCAGGGCAAGCCCCAGCATGTTCTTGGGATCGCCCTCGACCTCGACGCCCTCGACGAAGGTGGCGAACGGGTACCGATACGGCGGGTGTCCAGAGCGCCCGAGCCACGGGGGCAGCTCGCCGGTGTCGACCGCCTCGAGGATCACGATGCTGCCCTCGTGGAGCCGCACCGAGCCCTGAAAGCGCTTGAGGTCGGCGGTGCGGAAGCACAGCAGCACGTCGGTCTGCTCGCCTTCGTAGTGCACTTCCTCGCGCGCCAGGCGCACCACCGCCGCGGACTCGCCGCCCCGGATCTGCGGGCCGTAGGACTGGACCATGATGCCGTAGAGCCCTTGATGAGCCGCCATGTGCAGCAGCAGGTCCCCCAACAGGGCCACGCCATCGCCGCCGCTTCCCACCACGGCGACGACGACCGATTGGGGTGTGGTTTCGCTTTCCGGTGCGGGGCGCGCCGTACTCCGGGGATCGGTGGTGGTGTTCACGGGCTAGCCCTCCACGGTGACGGCGATTGGGGCAACGGGCAAAGGTTCGACGAGTTCGGGACGCGGGAACTGGCCCACCCGATGCAGGATCACGCTGGGGCAGATGTCCACGCACACCTCGCCGCAGGCGGGCCCGTAGGCCACGCACTTCTGGTGATCGATCAGGATGGTCCGGCCGTCGAAGGTGATGGCTTCCGCCGGACACTTGGCGACGCACTTGCGGCACAAGGTGCAGCCCACGTCGCAGGTGGGACGGACCACCCCTTGCTTGTCGCGGGCCACGCAGGCCAGCTCGATCCGGTGAACGCGCGGATAGAGCTGCAGCAGGTCCTTCGGGCACGCCGGCACGCACAGTCCGCAGCCGGTGCACGCCTCGGCGTCGACCGCCACGATGCCCTCGGGGACCAGCCTGAGCGCGTCGAACGGGCAGGCGCGCACGCAGTCGCCGAGGCCGAGGCAGCCGTTCTTGCACGCCTTGGGTCCGCCGAACACCAACGAGGCCGCCGCGCAGGTGGACACGCCCGCGTAGCGGGCCTCGATCCGCGCGTAGGCCGTGGTGCCGTGGCAGCGCAGGACCACGACCCGATCGAGCACCGCCGTGAGCGCCTTGTCGGTCAGCGCGGCGACCGCCTGGGCGACCGGGGCGCGCCCCGGCGCGCACAGGTTGGGCGGCACGTCGGGCCGCTCCACCACCGCCTGGGCGTAGGCGGGGCAGCCGGCGAACCCGCAGGCGCCGCAGTTGGCGGCCGGCAGGCGCTCGCGCACGCGCTCGATGAGCGGGTTGGTCGGCACCGAGAACCGCATCGCCGCCGCCGCGAGCGCGAAGCCCGACATCACCCCGAACAGGCTGAGGACCGCCAGCCCCCACAACGCGATGCCGATCGTCGAATGCTCCATGGCGGCTCCTAGCGCAGGAAGTCCAGGCCCGAGAAGCCCATGAAGGCCAGGGCGAACAGGCCGGCCAGCGCAAAGGCGATCGGCAGGCCCTCGAAGCTCGACGGCACGCGCGCCAGCTCCAGGCGCTCGCGCGCGCACGACATCAGGAACAGGGCGAACGCGAACCCGGCGCCCGACCCGAGCGCCAGGGCGAACGATTCGAGCGGCCCGGCATCGGCGGCCGCGTTGAGCAGCGGCACCGCCAGGATGATGCAGTTGGTGGTGATCAGCACCAGATAGATGCCGAACCGCTCGTGGAGCGCGCGGTGGGTCTTCTTGAGCACCGTATCGAGGAGCTGAACCAGGAACGCCACCACCCCGATGAACACCAAGACCTGAAGGAACTGGAGCTGCAGCGGCTTGAGGACGAACTGGTGAAGCATCCACGACAGCGTGCCGGTGGCGACCATCACGAACGTGAACGTCGCCCCCATGCCGACCGCGGTGTCGCGCTTCTTGGAAACGCCGAAGAAGATGCAGAGCCCGAGATAGCGGGTGAAGACGAAGTTGTTGATCAGCGCGGCCGACAGCACCACCGTGAGGAGCAGCGCCCAGCGCGACGGCCGCACGCGGCGTTCGAGCGGCGGCTCGCGCACCTCGAGGCGGTAGTCGCCGGCCGGATCGAGCGACTGCGCCATGCCGAGCACGACCTCGGTGCCCTCGACCCGCACGGTGCGGATCTCGATCGGGACGTCGGGGGCGGCGGTCTCGGTGAAGCGGAAGTTGCCGGGGTCGGTGCCGGCGAGCGGGCTCGACAGCACGAGCCTCACCTGGTCGGGGCGTACCACCCGTACCGAGCGGATTACCGGCCCGGGCTGCGCCGCGCACGCGGCCCCGGTGAAGCCGGCCGCCAGCACCAGCGCCGCGCCCAGCGCGACCATCCCCGAGAGCGCCCCGCGCCCGGTGCCGCCGCCCGATGCGGGCCTCATCGTGCCGCTCCCGCCGCCAGCCGACGCCGGCTTTCGACCCGCCGCTCGATGATGTTGAACAGCGCCATCAGCAGGGTGATCGAAAAGAACCCCCCTGCCGGCAGGGCGAAGAACAGCAGCGGCTTGCTCGCCACCAGCGGCACGCCGACCAGCGAGCCGTTGCCCAGCAGCTCGCGCATCGCTCCGATCGACACCAGCGCCAGCAGGAAGCCGAGCCCCATCCCCAGCGCGTCGTAGAACGAGGGCACCAGCGGCTGGCGGGAAGCGAATACCTCGAGACGCGAGATGATGATCGCGAAAGCGACGATCAGCTTGACGTAGAGCCCGACCTGGGCATAGAGGGCGGGCACGAAGCCGGACAGCAGCATGTCGATGGCGCTCACCCACACCGCGATGATCAGGGTGTAGACCGGGATCCGGATCCGGGGGTGGATCCGCCCGCGGGCCAGCGCGACGGTCAGGCTGGAGAGCACTTGCACCAGCAGCACCGCCACCCCGAGGACCAGCCCATTCATCACCGTGGTGGTGACCGCCACCGCGGGACACAGGCTGAGCGCCAGCCGGAACACCGGGTTCTCGGCGAAGATCCCGTTGAGGATCAGCTCCCGTGCGCTGGGTGGCCGCGGTTCGAGCACGGGCGCGCTCACGTGCGCACCCCCAGGTAGGGCTCGAGCAGCGCCCAGCGCCGGCGGAAGTGGTCCACCGTGGCCCGTACCCCGTTGGTCAGCGCGCGACTCGAGATGGTGGCCCCGGTCACGGCGTAGATCGGCCGGCGGCGTTCGCGATCGAGCAACGCCTGGTGACGCGGCCGCCACGAGGCCGCCGGAACCCGCTGGAGCTCGGCCAGGGCGGCGCGCCAGTCCTCCGGCATCGGGTCCCGAGTCACCTGGAGCGCCGGCAAGTCTGACGCCGGCCGAGCCACGAACTGGCCGGCGAAGGTCGGCCGCGCGACCTCGGCCCCGAGCCCGGGATCCTCCTCGTGCTCGACGACCCGCACGCCGGCGATCTCGAACTCGCGCGTCAACGCCACCAGGAAGCGGATGCGGTTCTTGTAGCCCTTGGCGCTGCCTTCGACGACGATGCCGAGCAGCTGGCCATCGTGCCGGGCCAGGAACAGCCGCCCGAGCGGCATCAGACCCTCGGCGCCCGAAGCGGCCGGCCGGGCCCGGGATTGCAGCCGACCGTCCAGCGAGAACACCAGCTGCTGCGCCGCGTCGTTTCCGTCCAGCAGCCGGTACACCACCGTGCACTGCTGGGGCTCGAAGTACTGCCGAATCTCGAGCACCACCGCGCTCGAATCCAGCCCCAGCAGCTCCTCGATCGCGCTCCGTTCGGTCCTCAGCTCCGCCGCCTGGCGATGGCGGTCGGTCACCACGTACAGGCCCCCCAGCACCGCCGCCCCGAGCGCGCAGGCCACGGCCATCGAGACCGTGATGCGCAGCGACTCGGCACGGGAGCTCATGACGGGCTCCCGACCGCGACCGCTCGTTGCGGGGGGAACCACAGGTCGAGCGCCGGCACCAGCGCGTTGGCGATCAGGATCGCGTAGCAGATTCCTTCGGGATAGCCGCCATAGATGCGGATCACTCCGGTCAGGGCCCCAACCACCAGCCCGAAGACCACCTGGCCGCCCCGGGTGCTGGGGGAGGTCACGTAGTCGGTGGCCATGTAGAAGGCACCCAGCCACAAGCCGCCACCCAGCAGGTGCAGCAGCGCGGCGCCGCTCAGAGCGGTCGAGATCAGCAGACCGGCGAGCACGCTCAAGGGGATGACCAGGTGGATGATGCCGCGCATCACCAGGACCGCGGCGCCGGCCGCCACCAGGACCACGGACACCTCGCCGATCGAGCCCGGCCGGAATCCCAGCATGAGGCCGCTCCACGGCGGCCCGGGCCCAGCCACCAGGCGCAATGCGGCGTCGAGCCCGTGCTCCTTGAGCGCGGCGAGCGGCGTGGCGGTGGTGACGGCGTCGAGGCGTGACGCGAACCCGGCGCGCGGCGCTCCCCAGCCCGCGGTCATCGCCAGCGGGAAGGTCGCCATCATGAAGGCGCGGCCGGCGAGGGCGGGGTTGAACAGGTTGAAGCCGAGTCCGCCAAACATCATCTTGGCCACCAGGATGGCGAATGCCGCCCCCAGCGCCACCGTCCACCACGGCGCGAACGGCGGCAGCGTGAGGGCCAGCAACAACCCCGTGCACACGGCACTGCCGTCGCGCAGCGTGGCGCGTCGGCCGAGCGCGCGCGTCGCCAGCCATTCCGAGACCGCCGCCGCCGCGATCGCCACCGCCACCACCACCAAGGCCCGCGGCCCGAACACGAACCCGCCCCACAGCACCGCCGGGAGCAGCGAGGCGTTCACCCACCACATGATGCGAGCCGTGGTCTCGGCGGCATGGAGGTGCGGCCCCGGAGTGAGGAT
>DASXTP010000158.1:0-33754 GCA_036505355.1 Candidatus Eiseniibacteriota bacterium
CATCCAGGTCGATCCCAGCTCGCAGAGGTCGGGGACGTTGCCGGCGGCGATCGCCGCGGTGATCTTTTCGAGGCCGCTCTGCCAGGTGAGCTGTTCCATTCGCACTTCGGTGTCGGGATTCTCGCGCTCGAACTTCTCGAGGAGCGGGTTCACCACCTCCACCGGCCAGAACTGCCAAAAGACGATCTCCTGCTTGGACGGGGCACACCCGAGCAGGACGCCGAACGCGAGCGCGGCGAGTAGCGCCCAGCGGCGCGCCGGGCCGACCGGGGGATCGATTCTCACGGGTGGTCCTCCTCGGAGCGCCCGCGCTCGAGGGCCGCGCGCACGAACCCGTGCGCGCGGCGGAGGCGGGACTCGGCCTCCTCGCGCGAGCAGCCCAGCTTGAGCATCACGATCGCCGTCTTCACGCTGCGGCCGGCATCAGTGATGGCCCGGGCGGCGGTCGCGTAGTCCACGCCGGTCACCGTCATCACCGTGCGCCGGCTGCGCTCGACCAGCTTCTCGCTGGTCGCCATCAGGTCCACCATCATGTTCTCGTAAGCCTTGCCGGCCTGGACGAACGCCGCGGTGGTGATCATGTTGAGCACCATCTTCTGTGCTGTGCCGGCCTTCATCCGCGTCGAGCCCATCAGCACCTCGGGCCCTACCACCGGGCAGACCGCCACGTCCACGTCGAGCCGGAACTCGGAGCGCGGCGTGCAGGTGACGTAGGCGGTGCGGGCACCCAGCTCGCGCGCCTTGCGGAGCGCCGCCACCACGAACGGCGTGCGGCGGCTCGCCGCCAATCCGATCACGGTGTCCTTGGGGCTCACGCCACGCTCGACCATGGCTTGCTCCCCCTCCTCGACCCGATCTTCGGCACCCTCCACCGCCCGCACCAGCGCACCGTATCCTCCCGCGATCACTCCCTGCACGCTCTCGGGATCGGATCCGAAGGTGGGCGGACACTCGGAGGCATCGAGCACCCCGAGCCGGCCACTGGTTCCGGCGCCGACGTAGATCAGGCGGCCCCCGACACGGAACGAGGCGACCACCAGCTCGACCACGCGGGCCACGTGGGGCAGCTCCGCCGCGACCGCGTCGGGCACGGTGTGGTCCTCGGCCGAGATGCGAGCGAGGATGTCCGAAACGTCCAGGAGGTCGAGATCGAGCGTGCGCGGATTGCGCTGCTCGGTGGCGAGGCTCGCGAACTCTTCGAAGCGGGCGCGATCGTCCATGCGGGATCCCGAGGGCCAGTCATCCGTGACCGCCGCAGGATGCCACGGGGAGTGAAATGGATGCAACACGAGCTTGCGCCCAGGCGACTCACGCGAAATGCAATGCGGAGCCCCAACGACAACGATCGTTGGCCAATCTAGCTTCGACCGCTACACACGCCCGGCACTCGCCCCATTTCGGCGCCGCCAACCACCGCAACTGGCGCGCCGAGTCCCGCTACATCGAGCATTACGCACCATTGTCCACCACGACCTGGGGATCGAGCGTAGGAGGCTTGCGCCGATCGTTCGGCAGGGTCACGTCCACGGAGTACTTGTAGGTTTGGTGAACCTTGCCGCGGATGGGGGCGCCACTTCCGGCCGTCCCTCCGGTGGAAACGCCGAACCGTTCGCTCACGAACGGGCTCCCCTTGGGTTCTCTGGCGAAGCTGATCTCCGCCTGGCCTTGCGGGGAGTGCCACACGACGGACTCCCCGTGGCTCAAGCTGACGTGCACCGTCTCCGGGTTCACGATGATCCTGCTGTCCTCCACGATGATGTACACATGCTTGTTCGCCATGGTGCGGCCTCCGGGTTGAGTTACTGCGCATGATGCATGTCACGTCCCTGAGGGTCCTGCTCGTCGGCCCTTGACGATGCTCTGAAAATCAGGTTCCGCCCGCAGATTCGCCAGGTCGGGATCGCGTTCCAGCTCTGTGGTGTCGTAGCCACTCTGGACTGCTCTCCTCAGCCACTCGAGAGCCCGGGCACGATCCCCCGCGAGGTCGAACACCCGGGCGGCCCGAGCCATGCAATAGACGTCCCGAGTCGCCAGCTCGAGTCCGCGGTCCACCGCCTCCACCGCTTCATCGAGCCGTGCAAGCTTGGCCAGCCAGTCCCCAAGATCCACCCAACTCTTGCCGTGCTTCGGGTTGAGCTGCAGCTTCTGCCGCATGAGGACGATCGCTTGGTCGAAAGCGCCGCGTGCCTTGTCTTCGAGACCCGCACTCCACCGGTAGGCGTCGCCAAGATTCCCCCAGACTGTCGGATCCGAGGGCCTGAGTGCGGCCGCCTTCTCGAACATCTGGACCGCTCGCGCACGGTCACCCAGGAAGAAATGCACCGTGCCGAGGCTGGTGTACGCGCTGGCATCGGGGCGGATTTCGAGTGACCGCCCGTAAGCCGCGAGTGCTTCCTCGTGTCGCCCGAGGTGGTAGTAGGCCCCCCCCAGGTTGCAGTAGCCGCGGGCGTTGTCCGGCGACAGCTCCACGACGCGCTCCCAGGCTCGAGCCGCCTTCTCGTAAGCTGCATTCCGAAAATAGAAGACGCCTAGCCAGTTGTACCCCTTCCAATAGTTCGGTCGAAGCGCGATCGCCTTGCGGAATGACTGCTCGGCTTTCTCGGGCTCCCTCGATCGATCATAGGCTGCCGCAAGGCCGACCAGAGCCTCCGGGTTATCGGGATGAAGCTCGAGCGCCCGCCGGTAGTCCCGAACCGCATCCTTGTATCGGCCGGTCTCGCGATGTAGGTCGCCGAGCGTCACCAGAGCCTCCGGGAGGTCTGGGTCCAGCTTGAGCGCGCTGCGGCAGGCGGCAGCGGCCCGAGCCTCCCATCTCGGCTCGTAGGTCAACGAGCACTTGGCCAGGTAAGCGCGGCCCAGGGCCGCGTGCAGAAGCGCGCTGCCCCCTTCGGTCTCGAGAAGACCCTCGAGCAGCGTGATCGCCCCGTCGACCGATGCTTCGTTGTCGTAACGCTGCAGGTATCCGAGAGCCTGGAGGTAATGCTCGTGGGCCGCCGGATCGCCCAACCCACGACGGGAGGCAGCGACCGCTCCCGGTTGCAGCTCCAGCGACCGAACCACGCTCGCCACCAGCTGGTCCTGCATCGCGAGCAGCGTCGACACCGTGCCGTCGAGCGTATCGGCCGCGATCTGGACGCCGCGCTGGGGATCGATGAGCGAGTAGGTGATGCGGATCTTACGACCCAAGCGCTGCACCGAACCGGTGAGGAGGAGGTTGGCGCCCAGCCCCTGCGCGATGAGCCGGAGGTCGTCTTCGGCACCCTGGGGGCCCATCGCGGACGGAGGGATCACGTGAATGCTTGGGCGCCGCGCGAGCGAGGCACTCACGATCTCCGCCAACCCGTGTCCGACCCCCGCACCCGCGACCGCGGTAGCGCCGGGAATCGAGGCGTCCTTGAAGGGCACCACGGCGAGATACTTGGACGCAGGCAGACTGTTCATGGTCGGCTCGACGCCTGGCCCATGTTTCGCAGACCCTGTTGTCCGGCCGCGCCCGCGATTTAGAAGGGCAGAGAGGGCGGCGGAAAACTCCTCCCCCGCCTGATAGCGCTTGTCCGGCTGCTTGGCGATGGCCGTGAGGACAATTCGATCGAGTTGTCGAGGAACTTCGGGGCGTCGGGAGCTGGGTGGAGCTGGGAGGCAGTGGACAATTTCGTAAAGCACGGCTTCGGGTCGACTGCCGGTGAAGGGCGGGGCACCGGTCAGCATTTCGTACAGGACCACGCCGAGGCCATAGAGATCCGATGACGCGGACGCTTTCTCTCCCAGCACGACTTCGGGCGCCATGTACGCCGCGGTCCCCAAGATCGTCCCGGTCGGGGTGATGGTCGAGGTCCCGTCGTGTCGGGCCAACCCGAAATCCACCACCACCGCCCGCCCATCGGGCGCGAGCATGATGTTGCGGCTCGTAATGTCGCGGTGGATGACGCCGCGAACGTGCGCATAGGCCAGGGTCTCCGCGACCGAGGCCGCAATGCGGACCGCCTCGTCGATCGGCAAGGGCTCGCGGGCGGCGCGCTCGTTGACCGACTCCCCTTCGACGTGCGCGACGGCCATGTACATCTGGCCCTCGGCCTCGCCCGCGTCGTAGACCATCGCCACTCCGGGATGATCCAGGGCCGAGGCCGCCCGCGCTTCGTGGAGGAACCGCCGCCTCGCCTCGGGTGAGGCGCTCATCGACTCGGGCAAGAATTTGAGGGCGACGACCCGCCGAAGAAGGACATCGTTGGCCTTCCAGACCGTGCCCATCCCTCCCTGGCCGAGTTTACCGGTGATGTGGTAGCGAGCGATGGTGCGACCGATCATGCGCACTCCACGCGGAAAGAGGCGGCCTCGGGATCCGAGGCGCCGGGATCGGTCGGCGAGGCAAATATAACCATCGGGCGGCCCTCTGGGTGCGGTCACGCACTTCCGCCCCGCATCGAGGCTAGCCCCGGCGCGCAAGGGGGTCAATGAGATTGGGGCCCTGGAATGGCCTTGGAGCGAGCCGGTCGTGGGCCTCGGGGCTTTGGTGGGAAGCGAAAATGCCTCGGCAGCGCCCGGTGGGCACCGGCGGAGGGGAGGAAGTGCGGCACCCGAGCCCCCAACTCCTTGACCCTCCCCCCGGGCACCTCCTAGCGTGGCCCAATGCCCGAGCTTCCCGAGGTCGAGACCGTCCGCCGGCTGCTGGACTCGACGGTGCGCGGCCGTACCATTCGCGCCGTCCGGCTGTCGGGCCTCGACCTGCGGCAGCCGCTGCCGACCTCCTTGCCCCGCGTCCTCCGCGGTCGCACGATCACCAGCGTTGGCCGCCATGGAAAGTACCTGCTCATCGGGCTCGACGGGGGGCTCACCCTGCTCTCCCACCTCGGCATGAGCGGCCGATGGTTGCTCCATCCCGAGGGGCCGGTGCGGAGCCTGCCGCACGTGCACGTGCGCATTCGCTTCGACGACGGTGCCGAACTGTGGTTTCAGGACACCCGCCGCTTCGGTCTGCTGCGGGCGGTACGCACCGAGCGGCTGAACGAGGATCCCTTGCTTGCCTTGCTCGGTCCCGACCCGATCGCCTCACCCCCCAGCGGAGAATCCCTGCGCGCCCTCGGGCGCCGGGCGCGGGTCAGCATGAAGAACTTCCTCATGGACCAGCGCCGCGTGGCGGGCGTCGGCAACATCTACGCGAGCGAGATCCTCCACCGTGCCGGCGTGGATCCGCGCCGCCGCGCCTCGGCGCTGAGCCTGGCCGAGTGGGACGCCGTGGCGCGCCAGACGACGCAAGTGCTCGAAGAGGCGACCGAGCGCCTGGGGACCACGTTCCGCTCCTTCCGCACGCCCTGGAACGAGCCCGGGGGGTACGGCGAACAGCTCCGGGTCTACGACCGGGCGCGGGAGCCCTGCCGCCGCTGCGGCACCCCGATCCGGAGAATCGTCCAGAATCAGCGCTCGACGTTCTTCTGCCCGAGCTGCCAGGGCCGGCGCCGATCGCGGGCCGGAAGGAGTCATCGGCCCCAGGAGTGAGCCGGTCGCGATGGCCGTCCGTGCCCCTTCCCCACGATCGCGACGGCCGGCGGCGCCTTCTTGCCGCACCGCGACGCCAGGCCCCACCGATGTTTGGCGCCTCGTAAGCGTCGCTCACGATCGGCATTGCTCCTGACAACTTTGGCCCCTAATCTGGACGCTGCCCGTTGGTTGGGCCTTCGATCCGGACACGCCGGAAAACCGCTGGCCATCACCCGTGGAGGTCTCGTGCCGTTTGCGACCCTGGGCCTGCCCCCGCTGATCGTCAAGGGCGTGCGCGCCGCGGGTTTCGTCGAACCCACTCCCATCCAGCGCAAGGCGATCCCGGTCATCCTGCGCGGCAACGACCTGATCGCGGTGGCGGAGGCGGCCACCGGCAAGACCGCCGCCTTCATCCTGCCGATCCTTACCCGCTTGCTCGAGGGCTCACGGCGGTTGCGCGCCCTGGTGCTCACGCCGACGCGTGAGCTGGCCGCTCGCGTGGAGACCAACGCGCGCGACTACGCGCGCTTCCTCCCGCTGCGCATCCGGGTCGTGTTCAGCGGCACTCCGATCCAGCCCCAGGAGCGCATGTTGCGGCAGGAGGGCGTCGACCTGCTCATCTCCACCCCCGGACGCCTGCTCGAGCTGCACGGGCGCCAGGCGGTGAGCTTCGACGACGTCGAGATGCTGGTGTTCGACGAGGCCGACCGCATGGTAGATCTGGGATTCGCCCCGGACCTGCGGCGCATCTTGAAGCTCCTGCCCGAGACGCGGCAGACGCTGCTGTTCTCGGCCACAGTCCCCCCCGAGCTCAACCGGCTCGCCAAGGAGGCGCTGGTGGAGCCGATCCGCGTGGACTTGGGGCCCCCGGGCAAGCCGACGGCGGGGATCACCCAGGCCATCTACCCGGTCCCGCGGGGCCTCAAGTCGGATCTGCTGAACGAAGTGCTCTCGCGCCACGAGGTGCGCAACGTGATCGTCTTCACGCGCAATCGCCACGGCGCGGACCAACTGGCACGGCAGCTTCAGCGGCGCGGCCACTCGGTGGCCGCACTCCACGACAACCGCAACCAGAGCCAGCGCGAGCGGGCGCTCGGCGATCTCAAACGGGGCCGCGTCCAGATCCTGGTGGCCACCGACGTGGCCTCCCGCGCGATCGACATGAACGGCGTTTCCCACGTCGTCAACTACGACGTGCCGCCCACCCCCGAGGACTACGTGCATCGCATCGGACGCACGGCCCGGCCCGAAGCCGTCGGGGACGCCTTCACACTGATGAGCCCGGAAGAGCAGAAGGACGTGGCGGCGATCGAGCGCTTCCTCGGGCGTACGGTGCCGCGCGTGCTGCTGCCGGACTTCGACTACCAGATGCGCCCGACCGAGATCAAGCAGGTGGTGAGCTACGCCGAGGCGGGGCGCGGCGCCCCCGCGGCCGGGCCACGCCGGAACGCGACTGGCCGCCCGACACCGGCGGGCACGAGCCCGCCCGCCCGCGTTCCCCCGGTCGCCAAGCGACGTCGGCCGAAGCCCAAAGCCGCCACGGGCGGCGGCCGGCGGAGCGGATGACGCGTCGTTCCTGGACCGGCCGCCGGCTGCTCCCGGCACGCGGCCACGCGAAGCCCGGAAGCCGGGAGGCCTAGCGGGACTCGGCGCGCGCCGTCAACTCCGACGCAGCCCACCGCCCGGCATCCTCGGCGGCCGCCCCATCGGCGGCCGAGATCTGGACCAGCTCCGGGCTTCCGCCGCCGCGCCCGCGCCCGCGCGTGCCCAGCTCCGGAACCAAGGTTCTCAGATCGATCGCCGCCGACTTCGCGCGGCCCACGAACACCACCGGATCCGGAGCTTGCGCAGCCGCGACCACCCAGGGGGCGCCGGCCTCCAGGCATTTGATGACGAACCGCCGCACCTCGTCGCGCGGGCGCTGCTGGGCCAGGTCCTCGACTGCGCGCGGCGGATCCCCTACTCGTTCCCGGGCCTCGGCGGTGATCAACCGGTCCGTGATCTGCTCGAGCCGCTTCCGCAGCTCGTCCCGCTCGGAAGCGGCGCGCTCCAGATGGAGGATGAGGTCGCGATCCTTGAGCGTGCGGCGGCGAGCCCCCTCGACCAACGCCTCGGTTCGCCAGGCGTGGTCCCGGAGCGCGCGGCCACCGCACAGGAACTCGAAGCGCAGGTTGCCCCGGACCTTCTCCCAGCGCACGATCTTGATCACGCCGACTTCGCCGGTTCGGCGTGTGTGCGTGCCCCCGCATGCCGACACATCCCACTCGGGGATCTCCACGATGCGGATGCGGCCCTCCGAGCCGTGACGTTGCTCGGGCGGCGCTTTGCGCAGGGCGAACCGCCCGATCTCCGCTTCCGACACCCAATGCCGCTCGACCGGTCGATCGTCCCACACCACTCGATTCGCCGCGTCCTCGATCCGCGCGACGGTGCGCCAATCGACGTCGGCGAGGGCCGCCTCGATCGTGGCGTGCTCGTGGCCCAGATGGGAGGAGATCGTGGGGGCTTCCAGCACGCGCTCGAGCGCGGCCGACAGGACGTGCTGACCGGTGTGCTGCTGCATGTGATCGAAGCGTCGCGCCCAGTCCACCTCGGCCTCCAGCTCCACTCCCGGTTCCAGTGGGGCTTCCAGCACGTGCCAGACGCGCCCGTCGTCGTCGGCCTGCACGTCGACAACGGGCGTCAAGCCCAAGGTGCCGTGGTCGGCCTCTTGGCCTCCGCTCTCCGGATAGAAGTACGTGGTGGCCAGCTCGGCCGCGGCGCGGCCGCGGTGGCGCCCCGCCTCCACGACCCGGGCGGCGAAGTGCGTGGTGTAGGAGTCGTCGTAGTAGAGGCGCTGGGAAGCCATGGCGCTCTTGGCTAGTGTCGCGAGCGCTGGAGGCCGTAGTGGCGCATCTTGCGCCACAGCGTGGTGCGCGAGATGCCGAGCTGGCGCGCGGCGCTGGTGGCATTGCCATGGTGCACCTCCAGCACCCGCAGGATGTGCTCGCGCTCGACGTCGGCCAGCGACCAGGAGTCGCGCGGCGGAGCGGTCTCGAGCCCCGCTCCAACCGACGCCGCAGCCGCGGCGCCGGACCGTTCCGGGCCGGGCCGTGGGCCGCCTGCCAGGTCGCGCCCCCCCACACCCGGCAGGAGCCGCGGGGTGCGAAGCGCGGTTGGCAGATCGGCCGGGCGGATCACGCGTCCCTCGCTCAGCGTCACCGCGTGCTCGATTGCGTTCTCCAGCTCGCGAACGTTGCCCGGGTAGTCGTAGCGTTCGAGCAGGGCCATCGCTTCGGGTGAGAAGCTGAGACCGACTTTGCCCTGACGCTCCGAGATCCGGGCCAGGAAGTAGGACGCCAAGAGCCCGATATCCTCTCGGCGCTCCCGCAGCGAAGGGAGATCGATTCGGACCACCGCGAGCCGGTAGTAGAGGTCTGCGCGGAACCGCCCAGCCTCCACTTCGGCATAAAGCTCCCGGTTGGTGGCGGCGATCACCCGCAGGTCCACGATGCGGGTGGTCGATTCGCCGAGACGGCGCAGCTCGCCGCTCTCCAGGGTGCGTAGCAGTTTGACCTGGGTGTTGAGCGGCATGTCGCCGATCTCGTCGAGGAAGAGCGTCCCGCCGTCCGCCTCCTCGATGAGGCCGGCCCGGTCGGCCGCAGCCCCGGTGAAGGCTCCCCGCACGTAACCGAACAGCTCGCTTTCGATCAGGGTCTCGGGGATCGCCCCCACGTTGACCGTGACGAAGGGACCCTGCGCGCGCCGGGACTGGAGGTGCAGAGACCTGGCGACCAGCTCCTTGCCCGTCCCGCTGCCGCCCAGCAGGAGCACCGTGCTGTCGGTCGGCGCCACCTTGGCGATCAGCCGGAAGATGCGTTGCATCTTGGGGCTCGCTCCGACGATGTCCTTGTACAGGGCATTGCTGGAGGGGCTGCCCGCCGCCCGTTTGGGGTGTCCCGAACGGGCCGAACCTGTGGTCACAACCATGGGAATGGCTCAGATAAGAATGAAGGGGAATAGACCCGTTTCAAAATGCCACAACTGGGAACGGAAGGTCAATCGGGGCCGCCGCAAGCGACGAGAGACTAAGCGGGGCGGTCTCCACCGCTTTCGGCCTCGGGAGGCCCCGGGACCAACGCGAGCGGAGGCGGCATGGGTCGAGCAGCGGTGAGCCGGCCGTTTCCCGCGGCGTAGGCTGGGCCGACCTCGATCCCCGGCGCGTCGATCTCGACCACCCGCAGGTAGAAGAAGGTCCAGACGTACTGGATCAGCGGCGTGACCGCGATCACCAGGAGCCACAGCGCGGCGAGCCCCGCGGCGCTCATCAGCCACGGAATCCCGAGCGAGAGGATCGCGAACAGCAGGGTTAGTCCCAGCACCAGGACCACCGAGCTCACCAACAGCTCGAGCCACCGCTCGAAGTGCCCGCGCATCATGTGGAAGGAGCGCTGGAACGCCCCCGCCAGGTCGCGTTCGTGGAGCACCACCGCCTCGGTCGCCACGCCCAGGCGAAACCCCAGGAACAACGCGGGCAGGGCGAGACCCGCTGCGAGCCCCAGCAGTCCGAGGTTGCGCACCACGTCCTCCACCAGGAACTCGGGCCTCAGGCGGATGAACTGGGTGGGAAGGATGGCGAACGAGGCGGCGAGCGCGAGCGAGAAGTTCCTCACCACCTCGGTGACGAGGAGCGACGGCACGCGGCGCAGCCCCGCCGCGTAGCATTCGCCGGCGGGCGCGGGGCGCACGTCGGCGGCGGTGTTGAACACCGAGCGGGCCCGGTAGCGCAGCATCGCGCCCACGATCAGCATGACGAGGAAGTCGCCAATCAGCGCAATCGAGGCAACGAAGACCATGGGCGATTGCGGCTCACTCGATGGCAGCGGCGGCACCAAGGCCAGCGCCAGCGCCCATGGCGAGCGCATCAAGAAGGGCACCACCACCGACTGCAGCGGGTCGCGCCTGACCGCGAGATCGAAGGCCAGGGCGAAGGCGTGACGGATCGAGATGGGCGGACGCGCGCGAGGCAATGGCATTTGGGTCGTGGGTTGGTTGACACTAGTCAGGCCGATTCCTAATGTCAACCGGCCATGCGGCGCAAGCTCACGCATCTCGACTCGAAGGGCCGCGTGCGCATGGTGGACGTGGGGCGGAAGCGCGTCACCACCCGCGAGGCCGTGGCGCGGGGCCGGGTCTTCATGCACCGGGACACGCTGCGGCGGATGCAGTCCGGAGCCTCCGCCAAGGGCGACGTGATCGCGACCGCCCATCTGGCTGGCGTGATGGCCGCGAAGCGCACTGGCGACATCATTCCGCTGGCCCACCGCTTGTCCCTCGACGCCGTCGACATGGCGTTCTCGATCGACCCGGACTCGTCTTCGGTGGGCATCGAGGCGCGGGTGCGCACCCGGGCGCGCACCGGGGTGGAGATGGAAGCCCTCACCGCCGTCGCGGTGGCCGCACTGACCATTTACGACATGCTGAAGGCGGTGGACCGGGGCATGGTGATGGGCGAGCTGGCGCTCTGGGAGAAGCGCGGGGGACGGAGTGGCCCCTACCGCCGCGGCGCCTGAGCTGCTGAGCCTGGCGACCGCCCGCAGCCGGGTGCTCGCCGCGGCGAACCCGCTGCCGATCGAGCCGGTGCCGCTCGGCCAGGCGTGGGGTCGCGCCCTCGGCCGCGACATCGTGGCCCCGCACGGGCTCCCCCCGTTCCGTAACTCCTCCATGGACGGAGTGGCGGTGCGTAGCGCCGACACCCTGGGCGCCGCGGCGCACCGGCCGGTCGACCTGCGCGTGGTCGGGGTCGTCGCCGCCGGTCGCGCGGCCGCGGGTGCGATCGGTCCGGGAGAGGCGATGCGGATCATGACCGGGGCCATGGTTCCCGAGGGCGCCGACGCCGTGGTCCCGGTGGAAGAGATCGAGCCCGGCGAGGGCCGCGGCGGGCAAGAGCAGGTTCACATCCTTCGACCCGTCGAGCCCGGCGCCCACCTGCGCGAAGCGGGCGCAGACCTGGCCTTGGGGGAGCGCGCACTGCCTTCGGGTCGTGAGCTCTCGGCGCACGATATCGCCCTGCTGGCCGCGCTGGGACAGGGGGTAGTCCCGGTCGGAGCGCGGCCCAAGGTGGCCGTGATCTCGACCGGCGACGAGCTGCTCCCGGTGGAGGCGCCGCTCGAGCCCGGATCGATCCGCGACAGCAACCTGCCGATGCTGGAGGCTCTGCTGAGAGAATGCGGATCGGTCGTGACGTCGGCGGTGCGGGCGGGCGACGATCCGGCCGAGGTCGCCTCGCGAATCGAGCAAGGCCTGGAGGCGGCCGACGTGGTGATCACAGTGGGCGGGGTTTCGGCCGGCGAGTTCGACCCGGTCAAGGCTGCCCTGGGATCGATCGGCGGGATCGCGCTGTGGCGCGTCGCCATGAAACCCGGGCGCCCGCAGGCCTTCGGCACGCCCCACGGCAAGCTCTTCTTCGGTCTGCCCGGCAATCCGGCCTCGGTGGCGTGCGTCTTCGAGGTCCTGGTGCGACCCGCGCTGCGGAAGCTCCCAGGCTTCTCCGAGCTGGACCGCCCCCACCTGCCGGTGCGCGCGGCGGTCGCCGTGGCGTCACGCAAGGGGCGGACGGACCTGATCCGCGCGCGGCTCACGTGGCGGGACGGCGAGTGGTGGGCGGCCCCCGCCGGGGATCAGGTATCTGGACACCTCGCTCCCCAGTCGCGCGCCGAAGCCCTGCTGATCGTCCCGGAGGAGCGCTCGAGTCTCGCGCCGGGGGACCCTGCGCGGGCGCTCCTCCTGCGCTGGCCCTCCCCGGCCGCGTGAGCCGGCCGCGGTCGAAGGGGCGGCCGGGCGCGCGCGGGGCGGGACCGGCCGCCGAACGCGAGGCTTCAAGAGGCGACCGTACTCCCAAGGGAGGCCCCGCGCGGCCCGCGCGCCCCTCTCTCCCAGCGCCCGACGTGCCGCTGCGACATCCCGGCTGGATCATGGCGATCCTGGTGAGTGCCGCCTGCGTCGCGGTCTCGGTGAGCTTCCGGCTCTACGAGAAGGACTTCTGGCAGCACCTGGCGGTGGGTCGCGCGATCTGGCAGCTCCACCGCGTGCCCACGGTGCAGCTCTGGACCTGGCCCACCTACGGGAGCCCGGACGTCAACTCGTCGTGGGGATTCGAGACCCTGCTGTGGCCGATCTGGAGGCTGGGCGGCGTGTGGGGGCTCTTCTTCTGGCGCTGGATCACGACGTTCCTCGTCTTCGGCCTCGCCTGGGCCAGCGCGCGAAGCATGGGCGCTCGGGGCTTCAGTCCCCTCTTCGTGATGGTGCTCTGCTCGCTCACCTTCCGCCAGCGCGCTCACATCCGCCCGGAGTCGCTGGCGGCGGTGCTGCTGGCGCTCGAGATTTGGATCCTCGCGCGTTGGCGGCTCTCGGCGGCCGGGCCGCCGCGTGCCCCGGGTGAGTCCTCCTCTCTCCCCGGGCACGGTCTTATGCCCGGCGTCGCCCTGGTAGCGATCACCTGGGGGTGGGCGAACTGTCATTTGTCCTACTTCCTGGGCCTGGGGCTGCTCGCGATTCATCAACTCGATGCCCAGCTCGACGCGCGGGCGAAACACCCGGGCGCCAAGCCGTACGCCATGCGGCTCTGGGCGGTGACGGCCGCCGCGGTCGCGATCTCGTTCCTCAACCCGTTCGGGTGGCGGGCGCTCTGGCAGCCGTTCGAGTTCGCCCTCTTCCAGCGCCACGAGCCGATCTTCCGGAGCATCCCGGAGCTCCAGGCGCTCGATCTCGGCGTCAACCTCAAGAACCTCCTACCGCTGGTCCTGTTCGGCTGGCCGCTGCTCCTCGTCTGGCGCTGGCGCCGGGTGGGATTGGATCGGGTCGAGACGTGCCTCGCGCTCGGCGCGATCGGGTTCGCCTTCTCGGCCGAGCGTTTCCTGGGCTTCGCGATGGTCGTGGCCGCGCCCTACCTGGCCCGCGACCTCGACGCCTGGGTGCGAGCGCACTCCTGGCCCTCGTGGACGGTGCCGGCGTGGAGCCGGGCGGTCCTCTCGGGCGCGGCGTGCGTGGTGGTCGGGATCGCGGAATGGAGCCGCAGCGACCTGCCGCTCGGGATCGGAATCCGCATGCGAGAGTACCCGGTGGCGGCTTGCGACTTCATCGCCGCCCACGGGATCGAGGGTCGCGGCTTCAACCAGTTCTACCTGGGCGGCTACTTGCTGCACCGCTTCTGGCCCGACCGCGGGTGGCTGCCGTTCATGGACATCCATCAGGCCGGGACACCCAAGGACCGGTACACCTACGCGTTCGCGCTCCAGAATCCACGCGCCTGGCGGGACCTGGACGACCGCTATCGCTTCGACTACGCCGTGCTGCGGCGGCTCGCCTATCCGGGAGACCAGCTCCTCGACATCCTCGACGCCGACACCAGCTTCGCCCGGGTCTTCCAGGACGACGCCGCTGCGCTCTACGTCAGACGCAGCGGAGCCCTCGCAGTGATCGCCGAGTCCCTCGCCTACCGGGCCCTTCCGGCCGGGACCCAGGGGATGACGGCGATCGGGCAGGCGGTGGCGACCGACCCGCGGATCCGCTCGGCGGTCCGGCGCGAGCTGGAGCGCGAGGTGGCCGAGTCGCCCTACCGCGCTGCGGCCTTGGTTCGGCTCGGGAACCTGGCGCTGCTCGAGGGCAATGGGCGCGAGGCACACGAGCGATACGCGGAGGCGATTCGCATCGACCCCTTCACGCCGCACGCGCACGAGCGGTTGGGACTGTTGGCGCTCGCCGAGGGCCGCCCGCGGGATGCGCTTCGAGAACTGGCACTCGAGCGCAGGCTCAGCGGAAGGTCCCCGGGCTACGACCTGAGGGTCGGGCAGGCCTACCAGATGCTGGGCGACCGGCGGCGCGCCCGCAGCCACTACCGTGAGGAATGGCGGCGGGATCCCGGGAACCAGGAGGCGCTGGATTCGCTGCGGGTGGTGAAGCGACGGATTAGGGAGCACTCGTGACCACACGCCTACCCTAGCAATTCCCAAGGCGGATAGAGGCCGAGGGACCAGGGTTTCACAGTCTGCCACAGCCCAGTACCAAGGTGGCCAGCGCTCGCTGGCCACCTTGCTCGAAGTTCGGGGGGGGCGATCTCTTATCGCGGCCCTCACCGAGACAGAAGCACCATCTTCCTTTGCTCGCGGAACGAGCCTGCCGCGAGGCGATACAGATACACCCCCGGCTTGACGGGCGATCCGCCCGCGTCCCGGCGATTCCACTCCACCGCATGCTCGCCGGCGGGCATCGCCTCCTCGACCAAGGACTTCACTCTGCGTCCGTTGAGGTCGAACACCTCGAGGCTCACCCGACATTCGATGGGAAGCCGGAACGCGATCGAGGTGGTGGCGGCGAAGGGGTTGGGGTGGTTCTGCGCCAGGGCGAAGCCCGAAGAGCCCGATGGACCGTCGGCTCCTGGCGTGGCGCCAAGCTCCGAGGTATAGAACCCGCGCGTCACCAGGAACCACTCCCGCACCTGCCCTTCGGGCACCGGCGTGGCGGCGAACTCCAGCGTCAGGGTGTCGCCCGGCGTCAGCGCGGTGGTGCCTCCACCAGCGGCTGTAACCGCGGCCTGCACGTTGCCCAATCGAGAATGTCGAGCCACCAGCAAGCCGAGGCGATGCACCGGGGCGGCGTCGGACGAAACCGCGAGCGGCCCACGAACTCGAGCTGATGGCGCCCCACGAACGCGAGCCGGACCGGTCCTTGAGCTGGAGCATCCAAGACCGCCTCGTCCCAGTCTTCGCGCGGGTAGTGCTTGGGCAAGCTGCGCCAGTCTCCTTTGCCGTCGGCCGCCTGCACCACTACCCCGGTCGAGGAGAGCACGGCGGCGTCGCTGGCCCGGGCGACCCCCGCCCCGCGCTGGGCCCGGGTCGGGGGTGGCCCGTCCTTGACCTTGGTGGTGATCACCAGTGGGTCGTGCGACACATGGGTGCCGCCACCGCTCGTGGTCTCGACCTGCAGCTCTTCGCCCGGTTGGCCGAAGAAGAAATCCGTCCCCTTTCCACTCACGTGCTCGGTGATGTCCGCCCCTGCGGCGGTGGTCACTCGGCTGGCCGGCATGGGCGTGCCAAGCACGATGCGCTCGCCGAGGGCGAACGCCCTAAGCCCGGTCGCATGGTCCACCGCCAGCAGCTCCACCTAGTCCAGGGTCGTCCGCTCCTGCTCGTTCTCGCGCAGCCGCACCTGGTAGCGCCCCTCCACCACCACCGGCGTGGCTTTGAGCCGGTAGGCATCGCGCAGCACCTGCCCAGTCGGCGAGCGGCCGAGCAGTGAGTTCTCGACCTGCCAGCCGGAAGCGGTCCGGGTGTCGGCGAACGGACAGCCGCCGCCCGGGCCGGGGGCCTGGCCCACGGTGCAGGGTCACCCGGTTGGCCACCCCGCCCGAGGGATCGAGGGCGCGAAAGACCACGTAGTAGTCGGTGTTCTGAGGGCCGGGATCAGGCCAAATGAACTCCCCGCCGGGGCTCAACGTCGCCCCCGGTGGCAGGTCGGCGCCCTGGTAGGTGAGCGGCTCGCCGTCCGGATCGGTGGCGCGGCACGAGAGCGTGGACGCCCGCTACCGCTGGGAGAGCGTGGAGGCCTGGTGGCCGCCGCAGAGCCGCCGGCCGCTGGTGCTGGCTCGGGCGGGGTCTTCGCTGCTCGCATTCGATCGCCTGGAGCTGACCGGCGCGGAAGCCGGGCCGCTCGAGGTGCGCCTCTATGACGTGCAGGGTCGGCTGCTGCTGCGACAGAGCGCGTCGGCGGACGGCAGCGGGCGGGACACGATCATGCTGGAGTTGACCGCGGCCCACGGAATCTTCGGAGCCGGCATCTATTTCGCCGTGGTCCGCGACGCCGCGGGTGTTGCGTCCAATCCTCTCAGGCTGGTGTTGCTCCGGTACTACGCGCGGCGTCCTCGGCCACGACACCTCGGAGCCCCGCCCCTACAGCAACCCCAGCACCGAGCGCTGCGCCTCGATCAGCAGCGCGTGGGCCTGGATCCCCCACCACAAGGTGAGCGCGACCGACAGCACCACACCGATCGCCGCCGGCACCGTCCACGATACCGGCGTGGGCTGGCCGTGTGGCTCCTCCATGTACAGGGCCACGGTGACGCGCAGGTAGTAGAAGATCGACACCACGCTATTCAGCACACCCACGATCACCAGCGGAACGTGGCCCGCCTTGATCGCCACGCTGAAGACGTAGAACTTGCCCATGAAGCCCGCAGTCGGTGGAATGCCGCCCAGCGAGAGCATGAACACGGTGAGCGCGAAGGCCAGCGCCGGGTGCTTGAAGCCTAAGCCCGCCAAATCCGCGAGCAGGACGCGCTCGTCTCCGTCGCGCCCGAGCAGGGCCAGGATCCCGAAGGCTCCCAAGTTCATGAGCGAGTAGACCGCCAGGTAGAAGAGCGCCGCCGACCCACCGTCCACTCCCCCGGCGACCACCGCCACCAGCACGTAGCCGGCATGGGCGATGCTCGAGTAGGCGAGCATGCGCTTGACGTTGGTCTGGAGCAGCGCGGTGACGTTGCCCACCGTCATGGTGAGGATCGCGATCGACACCAGGATCGGGGTCCAGTCGGCCTGCAGGCTGCCGAGCGCCACCAGCGCCACGCGCAGCAGGGCGGCGAAGCCCGCCGCCTTGGCGCCCGCCGACATGTAGCCGGTCACCGTGGTCGGCGCTCCTTCGTACGCGTCGGGTGTCCACATGTGAAAGGGCACAGCGGCCACCTTGAAGGCGAAGCCGACCAGCAGCAGCAGCCCACCGACCAGCAACAGCGGATTGCCGGGCAGCGTCGTCGCGACGAGGAAGGCGGCCATGCGCGCGAGGTTCGTGGTTCCGGTCGCACCGTAGAGGAGGGCGATCCCATAGAGCAGGAACCCCGACGCAAAGGCGCCGAGCAGGAAGTACTTCAGCGCCGCCTCGTTCGACTCGAGCCGCGAGCGCCGGAACCCCACCAACACGTAGAGCGCGAGCGACATCAGCTCGAGCCCGAGGAAGATGGTGATGAGATCGTTCGAGGCGGCCATGACGATCATGCCCAAGGTCGCCGCGAGCAGCAGGGCGTAGTACTCCGCCTGGTTGATGCGCATGCGCTTGACGTAGTCCCAGGAGAGCAGCACCGAGATCGCGGCGATGCCGCAGAACAGCAGGGTGAAGAACACGGTGAAGCCGTCGTGCATGAACATGCCCTCGAAGATCGCGCGCTTGGCGTCGCGCACCTGCCAGACGCAGAGGGCGGCCGCCGCGAGGCTCAGCAGCGCCACCAGCGCCCCGCGGCTGCTGCGCGGACGAGCGGGCAGGAACTCGAGCAGCATCAGAACCATCGCCCCGCCGCTCAGCGCCAGGGCCGCCCCCAAGGCCCACCAATCGGCGGTGATCAGGGCGGGCACGGTCACGGGGCTCATCGCGGCTCTCCCGGTTGGGTGGGCGCGGCCGGCAGAGGCAACGTGTCCGAGACCATCGCGGTGTCCGGCGTGCCCGCGGGATGTGGGCCTTCGCCGGTGGAATCGCGCGGCGCGGCTACGGGTGGCGCGCCGGCGGGGCTCCCGACGGTGCCCGAGGTGGCGGGAGGCTCCGCGCCGATCGGGGTGCTTTCGACCATGCTCGACCCCATCGCGGCCAGGGACGCTGGGCCGAGCGGCAGGCGTTCGCTCGCCTCGGCCCGTCGATGCGACAGATCGAGCGTCCGCTCCAGCGCCGGCTGCATGCGATCGAGAAACGGCTGGGGCAAGACGCCGATGGCGAAGATCAGAACCAGGATTGGGGCGAACACCAGGCGCTCCCGGAAGCTCAGGTCGACGAGCTTCGCGTTCTCCGCGTGCGTGATGGGGCCGAACATCACGCGCTGGAACATCCACAGCATGTAGACCGCAGAGAGGATCACCCCCACGGCGGCGGTCGCGGCCCACAGCGGGTTGGTCCGGAAGGCACCCAAGAGCACCAGGAACTCGCCCACGAAGCCGTTGGTCCCCGGCAGGCCGACCGAGGAGAGCATCACCACCAGGAACACCGAGGCATAGACCGGCAGCGGTTTCCACAGCCCGCCGAAGTCGGCGATCAGTCGCGAGTGCCGGCGCTCGTAGATCACGCCGACCAGGAGGAACAACGCCCCGGTGGAGACGCCGTGGTTCAGCATCTGGAGCATGGCGCCGGCCAGTCCCTGCGAGTTCATGGCGTAGAGCCCCACCATGCAGAAGCCGAGGTGGCTCACTGACGAGTAGGCCACCAGCTTCTTGAGATCGGGCTGCACCATGGCGACCAGTGCCCCGTACCAGATGCCGATCAGGGCGAGGGCCACGACCCACGGGGCGAACTGGGCCGAAGCCTGGGGGAACAACGGGATCGCGAAGCGCACGAAGCCGTAGGTGCCCATCTTGAGCAACACCGCGGCCAGGATGACCGAGCCCGCCGTCGGCGCCTCGACGTGGGCGTCGGGCAGCCAGGTGTGGAGCGGGAACATCGGCACCTTGATGGCAAATGCCAGCGCGAACGCCAGGAACAGCCACACCTGGGCGGCCGGCGAGATGGCCAGGCGGTAGAACGCGTCGAGGGCGAAGCTCGGCGTGCCGGTCACCGCGCGGTTCAGGAAGTAGAGCCACAGAATCGCGACCAGCATCAGCACGCTGCCCGCCATGGTGTAGAGAAAGAACTTCACCGCGGCGTAGACCCGCCGCGGCCCGCCCCAGACGCCGATCAGCAGGTACATGGGAACCAGCATGGCTTCCCAGAAGACGTAGAACAGCAACAGGTCGGTCGAGAGGAAGGTGCCGAGCATGCCGGATTCGAGCGCCAGCAGCAGGGCGTAGAACTCGCGACTGCGCTTCTCGACCGCCCGGTAGGCCCCGATCACGGCCACCGCCGTGAGCACCACCGTGAGCAGCACGAGCAGCATCGAGATGCCGTCCACGCCGAGGCTGTACGAGGCGCCGAGGGCCGGCAGCCAGGACCGCTGCTCGGCGAACTGCCAGCCGGGCTCACCCGGTCGAAGCCGCCACCACAGGGGCAGCGCGAACAACAGCTCGGCGAGGGCGGCCACGGTCGCCAGCGAGCGGATCGTGCGCTCGGCTCGAGGCGGCAGCAGCACCACCAGGACCGCGCTGAAGAGCGGGAAGAAGATCAGCCAGCTCAGCCACGGAAACGAGGGCACGTCATCTCCTCAAGACGAGCATCAGCAGGGCGGCGGTCCCGAGGGCGATGAACAGCGCGTAGGTGCCCACGAACCCGGTCTGGAACAGCCGCAGCAACGCCGAGCACGCCTCGAAGAGGTAGGCGAGTCCGTTGACCGCACCGTCCACCACCTTCTCGTCCCAGAATCTCCACAGCCGCTGGCTCGCGCGATGGACGGGCGCCACCACGGTCGCCTCGTACAGCTCGTCCACCCAGTACCTGTGGAGCAGCAGACGGTGGAGCCACGGCGCTTTTTCGGCGAGCGGCTCGCCGGCGGCCCGCCCATAGGCCCGGAACGCGAGCCCGATGCCGGTCGCCGCGGCCCCCACCGAGAGCGCGATCAAGAGCCACTCCAAACCGCGACCGACCTCGTGGAGCGCGGCCGACGCCTCGGCAGGACCCGCCGTAGGTGACCCGATCGCCCCCACGATCCCGGGCGAGCTGCCCTCGAACACCGGAGCCAACCAGCGCTCGAACGGATGGCCGCCTTCCATCATCGGCAGGCCGACCCAGCCGCCAACCGTCGAGAGCGCCGCCAGCACCACCAGCGGCACGATCATGGACGGCGGCGACTCGTGCAGGGGGTGCTCGACCTCGGGAGCCAGCCGCGGCGTGCCGCGGAAGCACAGGACGTAGAGGCGGAACATGTAGAAGGCGGTCAACGCCGCGCCCAGCAGGCCCGCCACCCAGATGCCGTAGTGGCCCGAGGCGAAGGCCTGATGGAGGATCTCGTCCTTGCTGAAGAAGCCCGCGAACGGCGGGATGCCGGCGATGGTGATGGTCGCGATCAGCATGGTGGCGTGGGTCCACGGAAGGCGGCTCGCCAGGCCGCCCATGCGTCGCAGGTCTTGCTCCTGCGACAGGGCGTGGATCACCGAGCCCGCGCCGAGGAACAGCAGGGCCTTGAAGAAGGCGTGCGTCATGAGGTGGAAGATCCCGGCCCCGAAGGCCCCCACCCCGCAGGCGAAGAACATGTAGCCGAGCTGGCTCACCGTCGAGTAGGCAAGCACGCGCTTGATGTCGTTCTGGGCGAGCCCGATGGTGGCGGCAAACAGCGCGGTCGCAGCACCCACCACCGCCACTACCTCGAGCGAGACCGGCGCCATGCGGAACAGCACGTGGCAGCGAGCCACCATGTACACCCCGGCGGTCACCATGGTGGCGGCATGGATCAGGGCCGACACCGGTGTGGGCCCCTCCATGGCGTCCGGCAGCCAGGTGTAGAGCGGGATCTGGGCGCTCTTGCCGGTGGCGCCGAGGAACAGCAGCAGCGTGGCCGTCGTGATCACGACGCCGCCCGCCGTGAACACGTAGGGCGCGAGGATGAACAGATGCGCGAAACGGAGACTCCCGCCCCATACGAACAGGATCAGCAGGCCCAGCAGGAAGCCGAAGTCCCCGATGCGGTTCATGACGAAGGCCTTCTTGCCCGCCTCCGCGGCCGCCGGCCGCTCGTACCAGAACCCGATCAGCAGATAAGAACAGAGACCGACCCCTTCCCAGCCCACGAACATCAGCAGGAAGTTGTCCGCGAGCACCAGCGTCAACATCGCGAACATGAAGAGGTTGAGGTAGAGGAAGAACCGTCGGAACGAGGCGTCGTGCGCCATGTAGCCCACGGAGTAGAGGTGGATGAGGAACCCCACACCGGTCACGACGAGCACCATCACCGCCGACAACGGATCCAGCAGGAAGCCGACGTCGGCGGAGAAGTCCCCCACGCTCATCCAGCGGTAGGCGACCTCGCTGATGACGCGGTCGCCTTCGGGCCGGGCCGCCAACGCCAGGACCGCCCGCACGGCCAGCGCGAACGACGCCGCGACCGCCCCGCAGGCGAGCCACGCCGTGCCGCGTCGCCCGAGCCGATCGCCCAGCAGCAGGTTGAGCGCCACCGCGCCGAGCGGCAGCGCGGGAATCACCCACAGCAGCGGCAGGCTGGTGAAGTCCATCGGCACGGCCTATCCCTTCAGCAGGTTGATTTCGTCGACATACACCGTCTCCCGGAGCCGGAACACGTTGACGATGATCGCCAGCCCGATCGCCACCTCGGCGGCCGCGACCGTCATGACGAAGAACACGAAGACCTGCCCGTCCAGCGAGCCGAACCGCCGGGAGAAGGCGACGAAGGCAAGGTTGGCGGAGTTGAGCATCAGCTCGATGGACATGAAGATGACGAGCGCGTTGCGGCGCACCAGCACACCCACCAGGCCGATCACGAAGACCACCGCGCTCAGGGCCAGGTACCAAGACAGCGGGACGCCGCTGAGTAGCGTCATGGCCGCGGCTCCTCGGCGCCCGCTCGATCGGTGCGGCCGCGTCCGATGACCACCGCGCCCACCATGGCCACCAACAGCAGGATCGAGGTCAGCTCGAACGGGAACAGGTAGCGCGTGTAGAGCACCTGGCCAATCGCGGCGCTGTTGCCGATCGCGGGCGGCGTCGGCCCCGCGGCGGCCCCGGGCGCCCAGCGGCGGTAGAGCACGAGCACCCCCTCGACCAGAAGGACGGCGCCCAGGAGCCATCCCGCACCGCGGCGCAGCGCGAACGGCAGGCCGTCCTCGACATCGCGCTTCAAGTTCAGGTACATGATCACGAACAGGAACAGCACCATGATCGCCCCGGCGTAGACGATGACCTGGACCATGGCCAAGAACTCGGCCTGGAGCAGCAGGTAGAGCCCGGCAAGCGAGCAAAAGGCCAGCACCAGGAACAAGGCGCTGGTGACCGGGCTCCGATGCAGGATCACCATCAGGCTGCAGCCCACCAGCACCCCCGCGAAAACCAGGAACAGGACCGGAGTCATAGGTGGATCTTCCAGTAGAGGACCACCGCGGTGAGCGCCACGTTGAGCAGCGACAGCGGGAGCAGAACCTTCCATCCCAGGTGCATGAGCTGGTCGTAGCGGAGGCGCGGGAACGTCCAGCGCACCCACATGAAGAAGAAGATCAAGAGTCCCAGCTTGGCGAAGAACCACAGGAACTTGAGGGAGTCCGGTAACCAAGGACCGTTCCAGCCACCCAGGAACAGGGTCACGGCGATCGAGCAGATGCTGATGACGTTGGCGAACTCGCCCAGGAAGAAGAGGCCGAATTTCATGCTCGAGTACTCGGTGTGGAACCCCGCCACCAGCTCGGCTTCGGCCTCGGGGAGATCGAACGGGGCCCGGTTGGTCTCGGCCAGGGCCGTGATCATGAAGATCCCGAACGCCACCGGCTGGAAGACGACGTACCAGACCCGCCCCTGCGCCTTGACGATGTCCACCAGCGACAGGGAACCGGCCAGCAGCAGCACGCCGATCGTGGACAGGCCCATCGCCAGCTCGTAGGAGATCATCTGGGCCGAGGATCGCAAGCCGCCGAGCAGCGCATACTTGTTGTTCGACGACCAGCCGCCGAGGGTAATGGCGTAGACCCCCAGGCTCGACATGGCGAGGAACAGGAGCAGCCCCACGTTGACGTCGGTGACGACGAACGCCCCGGTGGCCCCGAACGGCACGACTGCGAACGTCACCAGGGCGGGGATCACGGCCAGCATCGGGGCGATGTGGAAGATCACCCGGTTGGCGCCCTCCGGCATGAACTCTTCCTTGAAGAACAGCTTGAGCACGTCCGCCACCGGCTGCAGCAGCCCGAGCGGCCCGACCCGATTGGGGCCGGTGCGCGCCTGCATGTGTCCCGCGACCTTACGCTCGACGTAGATCACGTAGGAGACGACGAAGAGCATCCCGTGCAAGATCACGAGGATCTTGACCAGGGCCCAGAAGACGAACTGGAAGTCCGGGTTGCTCCAGAGGGCGGCCATCCTGGCTATCCGGCTCCGATGCGCTCCAGCTCGGTGGCCCGGCGTGCCGTCACGCGCAGCCCGGCCCGACCCGGGGCCCCCAGCCGGTTGAGGTCGACGTCCGCGTGCGCGTACGGCACGAACACGCTGCCCTCGGGGACACCGGGGTCGATCGCCACCGGCAGGCGGATGTGGCCGGCCGATCCTTCGATCTCGAGTGGCTCCCCGGCCGCCACCCGGAGGCGCTTCGCCTCCTCGGGGTGCAGGGAGGCGCGGGCGGCCCGCGCCAGCCGTGGCAGCAGGGAGCCCCGCTGCGAAAGGCTCCCCTGCAGGAACAGCACGCCGCCCGAGAGCAGCACGAGTCCGGCGGGCGCGGACGGTGAGGGGGCGCCATCGGTGGCGGCACCGCCGCCCGCTCGCGCAGCGACCTCGTCGCGCGTTGCACCGGCGCCATCGGCTCCCCCGAGACTCCCGGGTACGACCGGTCGATCCGCGGACGCCCATTGGGCGCCCGAGGGCAGCAGCGAGGCCCAATGCATCCCCCGGTAGTTCGGCGCGAGGCGAGCGATCTCGCGGAAGACGTCTTCGACCGTGCGGTACGACCAGCGCGCGCCGAGGGCCTGGGCCACCGACTGGAAGATCTCCCAATCCGGCCGCGAGCCTTTGCGTGGCGACAATGCGCGCACGTTCTTCTGCAGGCGCCGCTCGCAGTTGACCATCACGCCTTCCTTCTCGGCGAACGAGCTGGCCGGGAACACGACATGGGCCGCCCGCGCGGTCTCGGTGAGGAACAGCTCGTTGACGATCACGAGCTCGGCCTCACCCAGCGCCTGCTCGGCGAGCCGGCGGTCGGGAGCGCTGCGCAGCCAGTTGTCGCTCACGATCCACAGGGCCTTGATCTCGCCCGCCGCCGCAGCCTCGAGAATTTCGGGCGCCGTCTTGCCCGGCACGGAGGGCAACGGCCCCCCCCATTGCTGCTCGAAAGCGCGCCGGCCCTGGGCGTCCTCGACCGCCACGTAGCCCGGCAGGCAGTCGGGCAAAAGCCCCATGTCGAGCGCCCCCTGGGTGTCGTTCTGCGGCCCGACGTACATGACCGCCGAGCGCTCGGCGGACAGCGCCCCGCACAGCCAGGCCAGGTTCTCGACCGCATGGAGCAACGCCAGGGCCTCCGGGTGTTCCGTGAGCGCGCGCCCGAAGAGCACCGCCTTGCGCTCTGCCTCGCGCAGGCGGCGCGCCGCGTCGGCAATCGAGGCCATCGACAGCCCGGTCGCCTGCTCGACCCGCGACGGCGTCCAAGGCGCCAGCGCCTGCTCGAGGGCCGGCAGGCCCTCCAGGACTTCGGCCGGCAGCCCGCTCGGCCGGGGCAGGTCGAGGGCCGCGCGAGTCAGAGCCTGAAGCAAGGGCAGCTCGGCGCCGGGCCGATAGTCGAGCCACAGGCCTTGGAACTTCACCCCCGCGAGCTTCACGCGCCGCGGGTGGGCCACCGTGAGGTGGAGCCCGTGCTGGTGCTGGCCGCGGATCACCTGGGCCTGGGCGAACGGTCCTTCGCCCTGCAGGTCGTCGCCGAGGATCAGCACCTCTTGGGCATGGACCAGCTCCTCGAAGGTGAGAGCCGGCCGGCCGCCGCCGGTCGCCTTGAGCACGGCGCGGCCGGGTACGGCAGCGGGCCAACGCGTCCGCGAGTCCACGTGGTTGGTGCCGAGTACCGCGCGCGCCAGCTTCTGGAACAGGTACGCCTCCTCGACCGTCACCTTTTCGCCGCCGAGGAAGGCGATCGAGGCCGGACCGTGCACTGCGGCGATCTCGCCCAGTCGCGAGGCCGCGAAGGTCACCGCCTCGTCGAAGCCGGCCGGCTCGAGCGTCCCGCCCAGTTTCAGCAGCGGAGTGCTCAAGCGCTCGGGGCTGTTGATGAACTCGTAGCCAAATCGGCCGCGCACGCACAGGTACTCCCGGTTGATGCCGCGGAACTCGGTGCCCCGGGCGCGCAGGACCTCGGCGCCGCGCACTCCGAGGCGCACCGAGCATCCGTTCGAGCAGTACGGGCACACCGTGACGTGCTGCCGCAGGTCCCAGGGGCGGGCCTTGAATCGGTAGGGCAGCGCCGTCAGCGCGCCGACCGGACAGACTTCGATGCAGTTCCCACACTGTTCGCATTCGAGAGGCTGCCGGTTGAACGAGGAGATCTCGGTCCACACGCCGCGCTGGTGCGCGGTGAGCGCGTCGTCCCCCATCACTTCGTCGCAGTAGCGCACGCAGCGCATGCACACGATGCAGCGATTGGCCTCCTTCTTGACCACCGGACCGAGGTCTTCCGAATCGAAGGTGCGCTTGGCCTCGTCCATGCGGGAGAAGTCGTGGCCGAAGGCGAAGGCCAAATCTTGGAGTTGGCACTCCCCCCCTTCGTCGCATACCGGGCAGTCGAGCGGGTGGTTGACCAGCAGGAATTCCATGACGCCCTTGCGCGCCTTGACCGCCGCCGGCGATTCGGTGAGCACGTGCATGCCGTCGCTGACGGTGGTGGTGCACGCCGTCTGGACCTTGGGCATCCAGGCGATCTCGGGCTGCCCACCTGCCCCGAGCACCGGCTGCCGGTCCGGGCCGAGCTTCGGCATCCCGACTTCGACCACGCAGATGCGGCACGCCCCGAGCGGCGGCAGCTTGCCGTGCGAGCAGAAGATGGGCACGTGTACTTCGGCCTCTCGCGCCGCGTCGGTCAGCAGGGTGCCCGAAGGCACCTCGACGATCCGACCGTTGACGTTGACCCGGCACGGCCGGCTCATACGGCCGCCGTCTCCCCGAAGCGCGCCTCGAGCTCGGCGCGGCGCCGGTTCACCAGGCAGCGCTTGTGCTTCACGTGGTATTCGAACTCCTCGCGGAAGTGCTGAATCGCGCCCATCACCGGCATCGCTGCCGCGTCGCCGAGCGCGCAGAAGGACTTACCCAGGATGTTGTCCGAGACGTCGAACAGGAGATCGATGTCGCGCTCCCGCCCGTGGCCACTCTCCAGACGCTCGAAGACCTCGCTCATCCAGTAGGTGCCCTCGCGACACGGGGTGCACTTGCCGCACGACTCGTGCTCGTAGAAGCGCGTGATGTTGTAGAGCGCATCCACGATGCAGGTCTGGTCGTCGATCACGATGACTCCGCCCGAACCCAGCAGCGTGCCCGCCGCGGCCATCGACTCGAAGTCGAGCCCGGTATCGAGCCTCGAGGCCGGCAGCAGGGGCACCGAGGATCCGCCGGGAATCACGGCCTTGACCCGGAACCCCTCGCGCATTCCGCCGCAGGGCCCCTCCAGCAGGGCAGAGAGTGGGAGCCCCATGGGCACCTCGTGGTTTCCGGGGCGCTGCACCGGCCCCGACACCGAGAGGATCTTGGTGCCCGGGCTCTTCTCCGTCCCCCACTGCCGAAACCACTGCGCTCCGTGACGCAGGATGTGGGGCACGTTCATCAGCGTCTCGACGTTGTTGACGATCGTGGGGCAGGCGTAGAGCCCCTCGACCGCAGGGAACGGAGGCTTCAAGCGCGGCTGCCCGCGATACCCCTCCAGCGACGAGAGCAGCGCCGTCTCCTCGCCGCAGATGTAGGCGCCGGCCCCGAGGTGGGTATGGAGTTCGAGTCGGAATCCACTGCCCGCGATGTCGTCGCCCAGCAGGCCCGCGACCTGGGCCTCGCCGATCGCCTGGCCGAGGATGCGCTGCAGGTACTCGAACTCACCGCGCAGGTAGAGGTAGCCGACGTGGGCCTGGATCGCGTAGGCGGAGAGGATCATGCCCTCGATCAGGAGATGGGGGTTCTTCTCCATCAGCTCGCGGTCCTTGAAGGTGCCGGGCTCGCTTTCGTCGGCGTTGCACACCAGGTACTTCGGTTTGGGGCTTCCCTTGGGCACGAAACTCCATTTGAGTCCGGTCGGGAAGCCGGCGCCGCCGCGGCCGCGCAGACCCGAGGCCTTGACGATCTCGATGCACTCGTCGGGGGTCTTGGCGCCGACCACCGTGCCGATCGTCTGGTAGCCACCCTGGCCGCGATAGACCTCGAGCGAACGGAGACCGGGCGTGTCGATGTCCTGGAACAGCAGGGGCCCGCGCGACGCGCTCACGGCAACGTCTCCAGCAGGGCATCGACCTTCGCCTCGTCCAGGTTCTCGTGGTAGGCGAAGCCGACCTGCAGGCACGGGGCGCCACCGCAGGCCGCCAGACACTCGACCCGGCGCAGCGTGAAGCGGCCGTCGGCGGTGGTCTGGCCGTGACCGATGCCCAGCCTTTCCTCGAGGTGTCGAAACAGGCGGTCGGCGCCCATCAACGAACACGAGATCGTCATGCAGACCTGGAGGTGGTGCCGGCCCACCGGCGCCAGGTTGAACATGGTGTAGAAGGTGGCGATGCCGAACACTTCGGGCTCCGGCAGCTCGACGGTCCGCGCCACGAGGCGCAGCGCGCCGGCCGAGATCCAGCCCCATTGCCGCTGCGCGATCCACAGCACGGGTAGCACCGCCGAGCGCCGGTTGGGGTAGCGCGACAACACCCGCTCGATCTCGCCTCGGCAGGCCGCCGGCCACTCGAGCGCCTCGGGGGCGGCCACCGTCACTAGGCCGTCGTGCGTCTCGGTCATCGATCGATCTCCCCGAGCACGATGTCGAGGCTGCCGATCGCGGTGATGACGTCGGCCACCAGCCGCCCCTCGATCATCCTGGGCAGCAGTTGGAGATTGACGAACGAGGGCGAGCGCACCTTCATGCGCCACGGCCGCGGCGAGCCGTCGGAGACGAAGTAGAAGCCCAGCTCGCCCTTGGGCGCCTCGATCGCCGCGTAGGCCTCTCCGACCGGCGGGAAGAACCCGTGCGCCACGATCTTGAAGTGGTGGATCAGCGCCTCCATGGAGGTCTTGACCTCCTCCTTGGGCGGCAGGACGTACTTGTAATTGCGCAGCCGGTAGTCTCCCGGACCCAACTCGCGCAGGCGACGGATGGCCTGGTCCGCGATCCGCGTCGACTGGCGCATCTCGTTCACCCGGACCATGTACCGATCGTAGGCATCGCCCGCCCGGCCGATCGGAACTTCGAACTCGTAGGTGTCGTAGCCGCAGTACGGCTGGGTCTTTCTCAGGTCCCACCGCACGCCCGAGCCGCGCAGGATCGGCCCGGTCGCGCCCAGGGCGATCGCGTCCCGTTCCGAGAGCGGCGCCACGCCCTGGGTGCGGGCGAGCCAGATCGGGTTACGGCTCAGCAGCTTCTCGTACTCGTCCACGTGCGCCGGCATCTCGTCCACGAACTTCTGGCAGCGCTCGAGCAGGCCCTCCGGGATGTCCGCGGCCAGGCCCCCGACGCGGAAGTACGACGCCGTCATCCGCGCGCCGCACACCATCTCGTAGATGGACAGCACCTTCTCCCGCTCCCGGAAACAATAGAAGAAGACGGTCATCGCGCCGATGTCGAGCGCGTGGGTGCCGAGCCAGACGCAGTGGGCACTGATGCGCGTCAGCTCGGTGAGCAACACCCGGACCGCCTGGGCGCGCGGCGGCGCCTCGATGCCGAGCAGCTTCTCGGCGGCCAGACACAGCGCCAGGTTGTTCGAGAGCGGCGCCAGGTAATCCATGCGATCGGTCTGCGGGATCGACTGGGTGTAGGTCTTGTACTCGGCCTGCTTCTCCATGCCGGTGTGGAGGTAGCCGATGATCGGCTTGGCCCTGACCACCGTCTCGCCGTCCAGGTCGAGCACCACGCGCAGCACGCCGTGGGTGGACGGGTGCTGCGGCCCCATGTTGAGGGTCATGGTCTCAGTGCGCACGGTATCGGACCTTCTTCGGCTTGAGCCGGGTCAGATCGGGCGCGGGCAGGATCCGGTTCGGCGTGTTGTGCGTGAACGAGACCTCCTGGTAGCCGAGCGGGGAGTCCTTGCGCAGCGGCCAGCCCACCCACTCCTCGGGCAGCAGGATGCGGGTCAGGTCCGGATGGCCCTCGAACTCGATGCCGTAGAAGTCGTAGGTCTCCCGCTCGTGCCAGTTGGCGGTCGGCCAGACGCCGACCACCGAGGGTACGCGGGGGGCCTCTCCCGGCAGCCGGACCTTGAGCACGAGGCGGGAGTTCCGCGACAGCGACAGCAGGTGATAGACGAGCTCGAAGCGCGGCTCCCGCGGCAGGTAGTCCACGCCGCCCATCCAGGCCAGCATCGCGAAGTCGAGCTCGGGATCGTCCCGCAGAAAGGTGCAGACCTCGATTAGGCGCTCGGTGGGAATGAAGAGGCTCGGATCTCGTACCGCCTCGCCCTCCTGCCACACGACGGGCAGGTCGGGAAAGCGTCCCCGAATGCGCTCTTCCACGTGTTGGGGACGCTCAGCCGTCCCCACAGCAGAGGGGCCGCCGGCCCACGCCCCCGGGGCCGGGGCAGGACCCGAGCCGGCCCCGGGGCTCGCCGGTCCCGGATCGTTGTCCGCCCTCAAGCCGCGCCCCGCTTCTTGCGGGCCGCCGGGCCCAGCTCGATCCGCGAGGCGAGGATCTTTTCCTGCAGCTTCATGATGCCGTGAATCAGGGCCTCGGGGCGCGGCGGGCAGCCGGGGACGTAGACGTCCACCGGCACGATCTTGTCCACGCCCTGGACGATGGCGTAGTTGTTGAAGATGCCCCCGCACGAGGCGCAGGCTCCCATCGAGATCACCCACTTGGGGTCCGGCATCTGGTCGTAGAGTTGCCGCAGCACGGGAGCCATCTTCACGCTCACGCGGCCGGCCACGATCATGAGATCCGCTTGACGCGGCGAGGCGCGAAACACCTCGGCCCCGAAGCGCGAGATGTCGAAGCGTGGCCCGACGATCGCCATCATCTCGATCGCGCAGCACGCCAGGCCGAATCCGAGCGGCCAGATGGCGTTGGCCCGCGCCCAATTCACCATCCTCTCGACGCTGGTGAACAGGACGCCGCGCTCGACCTCGTCGCGGAGCGATGCCTCCTCGCCCCCCGGCGAGGTCGGGCCGGGGATCGCCGGCGGGCCCGGGCGCGACAGGACCCGGAACGGGTCCGCGAACTTGTCCTCGGTCATGATGGGTCTCCTCGACGCGTCGCGTCGCCCGGCCCAGGTCTCATTCCCACTCCAGCGCACGCTTCTTCAGCACGTACAGGTAGCCCACCAGCAGGATGGCGATGAACACCAGCATCTCGATCAGGCCGTAGAGCCCGAGCCGCCGGAACGCCACCGCCCACGGGTAGAGGAATACGGCCTCGATGTCGAACAGGATGAACAGCACGGCCACCAGGTAGAACTTCACCGAGAAGCGCGCCCGCGCGTCGCCCATTGGCTCGACACCGCACTCGTAGGACGACATCTTGGCCGGGTTCCGGCGCTGCGGCACGATCAGGCTCGAGAGCCCGATCGTGCCGGCGGCGAAACCGATCGCCACCAGCAGGAACATCAGAATCGGCAAGTACTCGCGCATCTCCTCAGCCCTGGGCGTTGAGCTTCTTGACGGCTTCCGTGAACGCCGGCACGACCTCGAAAGCGTCGCCCACCAGCCCGAAATCCGCCACCTTGAAGATGGGCGCGTCGGGATCCTTGTTGATGGCCACGATGCATCGCGAGGACGACATGCCGGCCAGATGCTGAATCGCGCCCGAGATCGCGACCGCCACGTACAGTTTGGGCGAAACCGTCTTGCCGGTCTGGCCGACCTGGTCGGCATGGGGCCGCCAGCCAGCGTCCACCACCGCCCGGGAGGCGCCCACCGTGCCGCCGAGCGCGGTGGCCAGGGCCTCGACCAAGTGGAAGTTCTCGGGCCCCTTGAGCCCGCGGCCGCCGGAGACGATGATGTCCGCCTCGGTCAGGTCCGGCTTGCCCGCGGTGGCGGCCTTGACCTCGCGCACCCGGGCTTTCGGCGCGGCCTCGTCGTAGGCGATCGGGAGCGGGGTGACGGTCGCGGCCTGGCCGTTGGTGCCCGCCAGCGGGGCAAAGACCTTGGGCCGCAGCGACACCATCGCCGGCGCGCGCCTGAAGCCCACCCTTTGCGCCGCCTTGCCGGCGTAGACCGGGCGGGTCGCGGTCAGTCGGCCGCTCTCGACGGAGAGCCCGGTGCAGTCGGCGGCGAGCCCCACCCCCAGGCGGGCAGCCACGCGCGGCGCCAGATCGCGTCCCATCGAGGAAGCGGCGAAAATCACCGCCTGGGGACCGACCCGCTCGACCGCGGCCACCACCGCCTGGACGTATCCCCGCGGCTCGTAGAAGCGGAATGCCGGGTGCGAGGCGAGCAGGATCTCGGCCGCCCCGGCCTCGCCGAGCCCGGCGAGCCCCGGGTCCGCCGCGGCCGCGCACACGCCGACCACCGGCCCCCCCAGGGCGCCGGCGAGGCGCGAAGCTTCGCCCAACGCCTCACGGGACACCGACCGCACCGCGCCGTCGCGCTGCTCGACGAAGACCAGGATGCTCATCAGATCACCTTCGCCTCTTCGCGCAGCACGCGGACCAGCTCCGGAACGCCTTCGATCCCGCTGCCAACGATCCGGCCCGCTGAGCGGGCCGCCGGCAGCGCCATTGACAAGAGCTCGAGCCCCGGCTCCCCGAGCACCACCGACTTCTCCTCGATCGGCTTCTTTTTGGCCGCCATGATGCCCTTGAGCGAGGCGTAGCGGGGCTCATTGAGCCCCTTGTCAGCGGCCAGCACCGCTGGCAGCTCCACCTCGACCACCTCCCGGCCACCCTCGATCTCGCGCTCCACGATCGCGCGCGAACCCTCCAGCTCCATGGACGCCACCACGCTGACACACGGCAGGCCGAGCAGCTCCGCGACCATCGGGCCCACCTGAGCCTGGTCGTCGTCCACCGCCTGCTTGCCGAACCAGACGATTTGAGGGGCGATCGGCTCGAGTTCGGCAGCCAGCGCCTGGGAGACGACCAACGGATCGGGCTGCGCGATCTCGGTCTTGAGATGGATCGCGCGGTCGGCACCCATCGCCAGCGCGCTACGGATCGTGGTCGGCACTTGCGTACCGCCGAGAGACATCACCACGACCTCACCGGCGCCGAGCTTCTCCTTGATCCTAAGCGCCTGCTCGAGCGCGAACTCGTCGTACGGGTTCAAGATCCAGGTAACGCCGGTGGGATCGAGCGATTTCCCGTCGGGCCCTACCCGGACCCGGGTCTCGGTGTCGGCTACCTGCTTGATGCAGACGACCTGGAGCACGCAAGGGCCTCATGGCGGAGACAGCGGAGGGCGCCGTCGGCTTGCGCCATCTTTCACAATGTGGCCGCAACCCCTACGCGTTCAGCGGTCAAAGCAGCGATGGGATGCCTGCCAAGCTCGGCAGTCTCCCGCCAAGCCGGGCGAGTGTCAAGGCGGCGAGGGCCGCGCCTACCGTCGCGAGACGCGTCGGGTCCCGAAACCCGCGCACGCCTAACGCCGCTTGAGCAGGGCCGTCCAGTTCTGGGCGACGGTCAACGTCGGTGGAACCACGCGCGCGGGCCAGGGAGAGCACCTCCATCTGATTGCCGCGGAAAAATGTACGACCGCGCCAGCCGACCGCGCATCGAAGCGCGCGTTCATGGAGGGCCGGCCGAACGCCGGCCGGTTTCGAGTCCTCCCAGGTCACGAGGCGAATCTCATGTCGAAAGTCGGAGTTCTGGGCTCGGGCGCCGTGGGACAGGTGCTCGCAGATGGCTTCCTGAAGCACGGCGACGAGGTCATGCGCGGCAGCCGCGATCCCGCGAAGCTGGCGGGGTGGAAGGGCAACGCTGGAGCCCGGGCCTCGACCGGCACGTTTGCCGAGGCCGCAGGCTTCGGCGAAATCGTCGTGCTGGCGGTGAAGGGCACCGGAGCCGAGGAAGTCGTGCGGCTCGCGGGCGTGAAACCTCTCGAGGGCAAGACGGTCATCGACACTACGAATCCGATCGCCGAGGCACCCCCGGTGAACGGAGTCCTCCGTTTCTTCACCCACCTCGACGAATCCCTGATGGAGCGCCTGCAGCGGCTGGCCCCCGCGGCGAAGTTCGTGAAGGCGTTCTCGTGCGTAGGCAACGCCTTGATGGTCGACCCCGAGGTGGGTGGCGGCAAGCCCACCATGTTCATCTGCGGCAACGACGCGGGCGCGAAGCGCGAGGTGGGCGAGGTGCTGCGGCGGTTCGGATGGGAGTGGGAGGACATGGGCGGCGTCGAAGCCGCCCGTGCCATCGAGCCGCTGTGCATCCTCTGGTGCATCCCCGGCTTCCTGCGTGGCCAGTGGTCGCACGCCTTCAAGCTGCTGAAGAAGTAGCGGTCGGCCGGACGACCTAACGTCTCCGGAGGTCGCTTGAGCTCCGGATGCGCTGACGAGCATCCGAGCCGCTCTGCGAGACGCCCGGCAGCGCGATCGGCAGGAGCCGTCGCG
>DASXTP010000159.1:0-27723 GCA_036505355.1 Candidatus Eiseniibacteriota bacterium
CGGGTGATCATCAGCAGGATCAGCATCAGGGAGTAGATCACCATGCGAAAGTCTTTGACCGGGCGCAGGACCTCCGGCAGCAAGGTCAGCACGATCGCCGCCAGGACCGAGCCCGAGATGCTGCCCATGCCCCCCAGCACCACCATGGCGATCACCTCGATGCTCTGGATGAATCCGAACGAGCTGGGATTGAGATAGGAGAGGTAGTGCGCGAACAACCCGCCCGCCACCCCGGCGAAGAACGAGCCGAGCACGAAGGCCAACACCTTGTAGTAGGTGGTGTCGACGCCCAGCGCCTCGGCGGCCACCTCGTCGTCGCGGATCGCGAACAGGGCGCGCCCATGAGTGCTGTGCGCCAGGTTTCGCGCCAGGAGCAGCACGCCCGCCACGCCGAGCCCGATCCAGAACACGTTGGTCCAGTTGGGGATGCCCCCCAGCCCCCGCGCCGCTCCGACGGCGTCGATGTTCAGGATCAGCACGCGGATGATCTCGCCGAAGCCCAGGGTCACGATCGCCAGGTAGTCGCCCCGCAGCCGGAGCGAGGGCAGACCCACCAGGTAGCCGGCGATCGCGGCCAACAGCCCGCCGAACAGCAGTGCCGTCAACAGCGCCGGCGCTTGGGCCAGCGCCGCGGGCAGACCGGCCGACCGCAGCACGCTCACCCAGCCCTGGCCGATCCCAAGCGAGAACATCGCCGATCCGTAGGCTCCAATCGCCATGAACCCCTTGTGGCCGATCGAGAACTGTCCGGTGAACCCGTTGATCAGATTGAGCGACACGGCGAGGATCACGTTGATGCCGCACAGCACCACGATCTGCAGCACGTACGGATTGAGGGCGCGCTTCGCCGCCCAGTCAACCAGCAGCAGCACCACGATCACGGCCAGCGCCCAGGCCGCTTGCCTCATCTCGTCACACCTTCTCCGCCGTGGCCCGGCCGAGGATGCCGGCCGGGCGCACCAGCAAGATCAGGATGAGGAGGACGAACGCGATCGCGTCCCGGTAGGTCGGCGACAGGTACCCGACCACCATGACCTCGGCGATCCCCATCACCAGCCCCCCCAACACCGCACCCGGGACGTTTCCGATCCCGCCCACCACAGCGGCCACGAAGGCCTTGAGGCCGGGCATGATGCCCATGTAGGGCTCGATCTTGGGATTCTGGAGCGCCACCAGCACCCCCGCGGCGGCGGCCAGCACGGATCCCAGCACGAAGGTGAAGGTGATGATGCGGTCGACCGAGATCCCCATCAACGCGGCGGCGGTGTGGCTGTATGAAACCGCGCGCATCGCCTTGCCGACCCTGGTATAGAGCACGATGGCGCGCAGCCCGAGCATCAGGACGAGCGAGACCACCAGGATGATCACCTGCTGGTTGGAGATCGTGACCCCCGCCCCCAGCGAGAGGTTCCGGGAGGGGATGACCTGGGGAAAGAACTTGGGGTCGGCCCCGAACAGGAGCACGCCGGCGTTCTCGAGCAGCAGGGACACCCCGATCGCAGTGATCAGGGCGGCAAGCCGCGACGATTTGCGCACCGGCTTGTAGGCCAGCCGCTCGATCAGGAACCCCACCAGCCCGCATCCGGCCATCGCCACGGCGAACACGGCCACAGGGAGCAGCAGGCCGGGATGGCGGCCGACCCCCACCCAGCGGGCGACGAAGTAGCCGAAAAACGCCCCCAGCATGTACACGTCGCCGTGGGCGAAGTTGATGAGGCGCAGGATGCCGTACACCATCGTGTAGCCCAAGGCGATCAGGGCGTACACGCAGCCGCCGGTGATCCCGTTGACGAGCTGCTGGAGGAACTCCGACACGCGACGTGCTACGACGGCGAGCTCGGGCTGATCGTGGTGTCGTATTTCTTCTGGCCGTCCCGGATCTCGATGACCACCGCCGGCTTCGAGGCATTGCGGTTGGCATCGAGGGTGATGGTCCCGGTCACGCCGCTGTACCCGGCGGTGGCGGCGATCCGGTCGCGCAGCTTGGCGGTGGCGGCCTTGCGCGCGTCGCTGCCCGCCTTCGAGGAACCCAGCCCACGGAAGGTCTCGGGGTCCTCCTTGGCCATGGACTCGAGCGCGCCAAACAGGACGTTCGCGGCATCGTACGCCAGCCCGCCGATCGCGTCGGGGTCGAGGCTGAACTTCTCCCGGTACTTCTTGAGGAACGCCTGCAGCTTGGGATCCGGCTGGTCGAGCGCCCAGTGGTTGGAGTAGTAGCAGCCGTTCAGCGCCTCGCCTCCGATCTGGATCAGCTGCTGGCTCTCCCATCCGTCGCCGCCGATCAGCGGAACCTGGATCCCGAGCTCGCGCGCCTGGCGCGCGATCAGGCCCGCCTCGGTGTAGTAGCCCGGCACCACGATGCCCTCCGGCTTCTTGGCCTTGATCGCCGTGAGCTGGGCCCGGAAGTCCTGGTCCCCGGAGCTGTACGATTGCTCGACGACCACCGTGCCCCCGAGCGCGGCAAAGCCTTCGGTGAAGTACTGGGTGAGGCCGACGCTGTAGTCGTTCCTCACGTCCTTGAGGATCGCGACCTTCTTGAGCTTGAGGTTTTCGGCCGCGAAACGGGCCATCACCCGACCCTGAAAATCGTCCAGGAAGCACATGCGGAAGATGTCGTCGCCGACCTGGGTGACCCGAGGGTTGGTCGAGGACGGCGAGATCATCGGCACGCCCGCGCTCTGGCAGATCGGCGCCCCGGCCAAGCTGCGCGACGACGCCACCTCGCCCAGCACCGCGATCACCCGATCCTGGTTGATGAGCTTCTGCACCACCGTGGCCGCTTCCTCGGCGCGGCCCTGGTCGTCCTCGACCACGACCCGCACCCGGAGGCCGCCGATCTTGCCCGCGGCGCGCGCCATCAGCTCGTCGAGGGCGACCTGGACGCCGTTCTTGGTGGACTGGCCGAAGGTCGCGTCATTGCCCGTCAGCGAGCCGTACTCCCCGATCACCAGCTCGTCGGTGGTCGAGCCACCGCAGCCCACTGCGAGCCATGCCGCGACCGCGAGGATTGCGGCCACCCCGAGACGCAGCCGAGTGCGCGACGTCATATCGGTCTCCTGTGGAGGTCGTGCCGGGCGGGCTGGATCGGCCGGGTCACGCTGCGGCGCCCGGCGGGACTGCGTTGGGCGCTCGACAGCCGATGCGCCACCCTCGTCACATGAGCCGGTACAGGTAGCACGCCGCCGCGGGACGAGCAAGGCAAATGATTCCAGCGGCTCGGGTTGCCGCGGCCCAGGACGGATGTTAGAGTGCGGCGACATGAGCCTCGCTGGCCCGCGCGCACGGATGCGTCGGCGCATCGCCTTGGCCGTGCTGGTCATCCCTTTTGCCCTCGCCGTCTCGTCGGGCTGCGCGCGCCGCGCGGTGCCTCCTCATCCGGTCGAGGGGCCTCCGCTCCCGGTGCGGCCCCGGCCCGGCTACGACGGGCGCATCGACAGCCTGGATGCCGTCGACGCCGGCTGGCTCGCCGGTCGCCGCATCGCGCTCGATCCCGGCCACGGGGGCCGTTTTCGTGGCTCCGTCGGAGTCGGCGGGCTCACCGAGGCCGAGGTCAACTTGGGGGTCGCGCTCGAGCTGCGGGAGCTGCTGGAGTCGCATGGCGCCCACGTCTTCCTGACCCGCACCGAGGACCGCGACTTCCTGAGCGCGTCCGACAGCTCGCTGCGCGCCGATCTGGCGGAACGCGTGCGGCTCGCCAACCAATTCGATCCCGATCTGTTCGTTTCGATCCACCACAACGCGGACCCGACCGGAAGTCACGACCGCAACGAAATCCAGACCTACTACAAGCTGGGGGACGAAGGGGCGTCGCTCGACGCGGCGGCCAGCCTGCACCGCTACTTGAGGCGCAACTTGGGAATCGAGGGGCAACGCATCGTTCCCGGCAACTATTTCGTGCTGAGGAACAGCGTGGCCCCGGCCGTGCTCACCGAGGCCTCGTTTCTCACCGACCCCGACGTCGAGGCACGGCTCAAGCAGGCCGAGAAGCGGCGCCTGGAGGGCGAAGCCCTGTTCCTGGGGCTCGCGCACTACTTCGCCCGCCGGGCCCCGGTGATCCAGGAGTTCGCCGCTCTGACCCCGGCCGACGGCTCCCGCGACATGGTGTTCGAGGGGATCCCGGGCCCCCTGCTGCGGGCGCGGGTCGCCGGGGCCTTCGACGTCGCCGAGCTGACGGTCGACGGCGATACGGTCTCTGTGACCCGGCAAGTCGACGTGGTCGAGGGCCGGCCCCGTTTGCCGCTGGCGGGAGGCGAGCACACGGCGAGGCTGGCGGTGCGGCTGGCGGGCAGTGGGGCGGCGCGCCAACGCACGCTGCGCTTCCGGATGCGGCGCTTCCCCGCCTGCCTCGAGGCCGATCCGATCCCGGCCCGGTTCTCGGCCGGCGGGCTCCAGGCACTCCGGCTGCGCCTGCTCGACGAGTGGGGCGAGCCCTGCCTCGACTCGCTCAAGGTGCGCGTGCGCAGCCTGTCGGTCGGTGTGGCGCCTCGCGAGACGGTGCTGGCGGCTCGGGGCGGAGCGGCATGGGGATACTTTCGGATCGGACGGTCAGCCGGGGCCGGCCAGCCGCGCGGGATCGGCTTTCGCGCCGAGCTGACCGCCGGGGTCCGCCACCTGGCCGGGGCGCCTTGTCGCGGCTCGGTGGAGCCCTGGGTCCCGCCCGCAAGCCAGAAGCCGTGGACCGGGTTCGTGCTCGAGATGCCGAGCGGCCAGCCGCTGCGGGAGGCACCGGGGACCGGTGAGCCGTCGGCGGACGTTTCCTGGCTGTCGCGCGACGGGTTTGCCGCGCTGGCGCCGGATTCCGCGGGGCGGACGGGCGTCCCGCGGCTTAACGGGTACCGGCGATGGGGCCAAGACAGCCTCGGGCCCCCCCGGCTCACGGCCGTGGCCGGCGGCGTCCTGCACGGGCGCCGGATCGCGCTCGATCCCGATGGCGGAGGCGAGGACCACGCCGGCATGGGGCCGAGCGGCACGCGGGCCGCGCTCTACAATCTCGAGGTGGCGCGCGCGCTCTCCTCGTTCCTGGTCGCGGCGGGCGCCCAAGTGCGGCTCGTCCGCACCGCCGACGTGGCGCTGTCGGACGTCGAGCGGGTCCGCATCGCCGAGGCGTTCCGGCCCGACCGCTACCTGAGAATCGGGCACCGCGCGGAGCCTCCGCGGCTCGGCTACTACTACTCGAGCGTCCCCGGAAGGGAGTGGGCTCTGCGGACCGCGACCGAGCTGGCCCGCTTGGGGCTCCCGGCTCCCGCTCCCGCCGAGGATGCCCAGTATCCATTGCAGCAGGTCTCGGCCACCGCGCTCTACGCCTCGATCGCCCGGGTGGACGAGGGAGCCGACGAGGACCGGATGACCGCCCCGGGAGCCCTGCGGAGCGAGGCCTACGCGCTGTACCTGGGGTTGCTGCGTGAGTGGGCCCCGCAGGCCGACTGGCCTCTCGATTCGCTGCGGGTCGTGGATGCCGAGGGGCGACCGGTTGCGGAGGCGTCCGTGACCCTGGGCCGCGCGCTCGTGCTCCAGACCGACGCCACGGGCCAGGTGCGCTTCGTACGTACCGAGACGGGCCCCCTCGAGGTCCAGGTGGACCACCCGCGCGTGCAGACCCGATCGATTTTGCTAGACTCGGATCGGGGCGTGCAACTGACCGGGCCGCGCGGCGAGTGAATCCCCCCGGGGCCGCGCCGCAGGGGTCGTCCAAATGGAGCACGGCGTCGCCGGCTATTTCCTCGAGCGCAGCCGTTTCGAGCGCCGCGTGTCGCTGCTCACCCTGGCCGTCAGCCTGCTGTTCTCCGCGTGCCTCCTGCTCGCCACCATCCCCCCGGTGCAGCGGACGATGGAGCGCACGGCGATGCGATTCGGCTACGAGGGCCGGACCCAGTACGTGCGCCGGATCACGCTGCGGCAGTACCAGGGTTCGGGCCAGATCCTGACTCAAGTCGGCCGCGTGAACCCCGCGACGTCGCGCCGCGGGGGGGACAAGGCCCCCAAACGTACCGACCCCCGGAGCGCTCGGGTGGAGTTTCGGCCCCGCCTGTCGGGACCCGGCTCGGCCGCCCGCGACCTGGTCGAGCGGTCCACCTTCCGGGCCGCGGGGGTCCCCCTCGTCCAGTCCGAGGACCTGGTCATCGAACACCTGATCGTCCCGGAGTATCCGCCACACCTGCTCGAGAACGACATCGAGGGCAAGGTGCTGCTCCAGGCACTCATCGACACGGAAGGGCGGGTGATCGACGTCCAGGTCATGGCCAGCACAGGGGAACCCTTGTTCGAGCACGCCGCCGTGGAGGCGGCCCGGCAATCCCGCTTTCGTCCCTACCGGCCCGCGGGAGTGCCGATCGAAGTCTACGTCCTGATGCCCTACGATTTCGGGATCAACTGATCGGACCGCTGGCGGGAATCGCGAAGCCATCCGCGGCGCGGCGATACCGCGACCGCTCGCCGACCGACGTTCAGAACTGGAACTTGCCGAAGTCCTCGGGGTTCAGGCGCTCCAGGTAGCGCCGGAGCTGCTCCGCCTTCTCTTCCTCGGTGAGCTCGCGGCGAGGCTCGTCGCTCTCCTCGGTCTGCGATTCGCGGGGGGGCGGTTGCAGGAGCTTCTCGTTGACGTAGATCGGAGCCTTGCCGCGCAACGCCAAGGCGATCGAGTCCGACGGTCGCGCGTCGACCGAGAGCAGCTCGCTCTCCCGCTCCACGAAGACGCTGGCGAAGAAGGTGTTCTCGCGCAGGTCCGCGATCACCACCTTGCTCACCCGGGCCTTGAGGCCTTCGACGATGATGTACAGCAGATCGTGGGTCAGCGGACGGGGGAACGGCTCTTCCGAGAGAATCCGGCGGATCGCCTGGGCCTCGCCCGGCCCGATCCAGATGGGTAGGATGCGGTCTCCCTCGACCTCGCGCAGGATGACGATGTTCTGCTGCGTCTTGTGCTCCAGGATGAGCCCATTGACGCGCACCTCGACGACGTTCACGGTTTCCCCGAGGGGTGCTTGCCGGCTTGGATCTTGGTGCTGGTGTGGCTCGAGTCGGATTCGAGGTTCATGAAATCGGGAGCCCCCTCGGAGCGCATGTGCTCGAGCATCCACCGCGCCGAGGTGATCAGCTCCGATTTCGGGTATTTGTCGACCAGCTCGTGGAACGCCTTCTCGGCGGCGTCGTAGTCCTTGAGCTCCTCCGAATAGATGAAGCCCACCATGAACTGGGCCTGGGGGCTGACCTCGCTCGACGGATACGCCTCGAGCAGGCGCCGATAGGCCTCGATGCGGGCGGCGGCCGGCCCAGCCGACTGCGCCTCGTTGAACAGGTCCCGCGCGCTGCGCTTCTGCGCCAGGAATTTGTGGATGGCGTTCGAGTCCGCCCGGACGCCGAGCGACGCCTTGGTCTCGGCCAGCCGCTTCTCGTAGAACTCCTGCGAGCGCTTCGAGCCGAGCTGGCGCATGATGGTGCCCGCCAGCTGCTCGAACGGCCGGGTCGACTCGGTCCGAACCGACTCGACCTTGATCACGTGCCAGCCGCGGTCGGTCTTGAACGGTCCACCGATCTTGCCTTCGCCCACCGCGAAGGCCGATTCGGCCAGCGCCGGCTGAGACCCCAGGCTGCCGAACGCCCCCTCCCGCGTCACCGTCCCGAGCGCACCCCCGTTCTCGCGGGTCAAGGTGTCGGTGGAGTACTTGGCAACCAACTTCCTCCAGTCCTGTCCGGCCTTCGCCCACTGCTTGATCCGCCGGGCCTCGGCCTCCGACTTGAGCTGGACGTGGGCGAGGGTGACCGCCGCCGGGACGCGATAATCGGCCCGGTGCGCCTCGTAGTAGCTGCGCGCGTCGGAATCCGAGGGCGCCGGGTTGGCCGCCATGATCTCGCTGATGTGGGTCCGGATCAGGAAATCGCGCCGCTGCTGCTCCAGCTGGCGCTTGACCTCGGGGCGCGTGTCCACGCCGTGCTGCACCGCGCTCATCAGCCAGACCCGCTCCTCGACCATGCGCTCGAGCAGTCGCTGGCGCCCCTCGGGCGTGCCGTAGTTGGGACGCACCTGCTCGGGGAGCTCGTCGATCCGCTTCTGTACCGTCGCCGCGGTTATCGCCTCCTTGCCCACTCGCACCAGCACCGTGTCCGACGCCGCCGGCGGTCGGGACGGCCGGCGGGCGGCCACGGCAACCGCTCCGCTCCCCCCGACCACCATCACCAGCGTCGACCACGCCACCCAGCGCCGCGGCCCGTTCACGCCCGCACCACCCAGATCTTCACGGCCGCCGTGACGTCGGCCAACCACCGCACGGTCACCTCGTATCGTCCGAGCTGCTTGATGTGTTCATCGAGCTCGATCTTGCGCTTGTCCACCAAGTGGCCGGCCCGCGCCAACGCCTCGGCCACGTCGGCGTTGGTGATCGAGCCGAACAAGGTGTCCTCTTCGTTCGCTTGAGCCGGGATGTTGATCTCCAGACCGTCGATCCGGGCCGCCTCGGCCCGCGCCTCGCCGACCCGCTTCTGGACCTGGAGGTCCTTCTGGCGCTCGAGCTCCCGATACAGGTTCGCGGCCCGGGCGCCGGCCTCGATGGCGAGCCTGTGCGGCAGCAGGTAGTTCCGGGCATAGCCCGGCTTCACGGTGACCGTGGCACCCTTGGCGCCCACACCCTCCAGGTCTTGGAGCAGGATCACTTGCATGCACGGATCTCCCTACGAGGAGTCGCCGTCACGGACGGCCTCCAGCCGGCGGATATCGAGCCACACGTCGCTCAGGCCTACGCTCACCGTCGCCACCAGAAACACCGGCGCGGCCATGAGAAACACGAAGAACATCGTCAGGACGATGATCGAGGGCGAAAGCCCTCGCGCGAGCAGCACGGATTCTACGACCGCGATACCTTGCACACAATAACCGAGGCCCGGCACGGCGAGCAGCGTCCAGGCCGTCGGTCCCCAACCTTCGACGCCGGCCACCAGCAGTCCCAGGCCGACGATCAGCAGCCAGATCGCGCCGTCCGGGAGGCGCCAGTCAGCGAACCGCGCCCGCGACAGCTCCGACCAGCGGAGCCGCTCCGCGATTCGCGACGACGCGCCGCGCCCCACCGCCACCAGCATCGCCATCCACAGGAACATCAGGCTCGGCAGCGCGCTCGGCAGCGCGCGGCGGCGCAGCCCTGCGCTGTCGGCGATCCGGCGATTCAGCCACTGCAGGCGATCGCCCTGGTAGCCGACCTCCCGGGAGAGCTGAATCAGCTGCTCGTCCCCGGCCTGCAGATGGCCTTCCAGCTTCGATACCAGCTGCGGGTACGACAGCGTCCAGGGCAAGCCGGCGGCCAGCAGCAGCACGGGCAGCAGCATCCAGGCGCGCTTGCCGGCCGGTGGCCCGCCGCCCTCCTCGCGCAGCCCCATCCAGCTACCGCTCAACGCCGCGACCGGGATCCACCACACCCACGGGCTGAGCGGGCCCACCAGGGTGAAGCCCAGACCCATCAGGGCGACCGGCACCGTCACGCCCCAGGGCCCCCAGCGCCAGCAGAGCAGCAGCGCCAGGGCGACGGCGGCGGGCACGGCGAGCCACAGCGCCCCCCAGGGCATCGGAGTGGACAGGGTGCAGAGCACCAACGTCCCGAGCACCGCCAGCCCGCGGATCACCGATGTCCCGTGCTTCGCGCCGCCCTAGATGCCTTCGCCTGATTCTGCATCAGGCGACGCCCAGCGGGGGCCGCGTTCCGTCGCGGGGTCCCCATCCATGGCCCGGGCACCAGGACCCGCTAGCGGGTCAGGGTCCGTCGCGCGCCCCCCCTGGCCGTCGCCGAACGCTGATGCCGATTCGGGCAAAGTCATTTAGCGGTAGAAATCGCTGGAGAACGGCAGCAGGGCCAGCACCCGCGCCCGCTTCACCGCGGTCGTGATCTGCTTCTGGTGGCGGGCGCAGGTCCCCGACACCCGTCGCGGCACGATCTTGCCGCGGTCGGTGATGAACCGGCCGAGCCGCTTCTCGTCCTTGTAGTCCACGAATCCCACCTTCTCGAAGCACAGCTTGCAGTACTTCTTCTTGATGCTCTTGCCTTCCCGCTCTCTCGCCATGACGGTGTGTCTCTCACCTCCGGTCGGTCGGCCGCGACGCGCAACCGCGCGGCCGGATCCTGGATGGGCCCAGGGCCTTCTCCCCGGGCTAGAACAACTCCTCCCCTGCTTCCGTGGTCGGCGGCCGGCGGTACGGGTCGGCCTTGGGTTCGCTCCCGGGGCGTCGCTCGAGAAAGTGGACCGTCTCGCCTCGGATCTCGAGCCGCGAGCGCTTCTCGCCCTGGACGGTGGTCCACTCCCGGGTCTGCAGCCGGCCCTCCACCAGCACCGCGTTCCCCTTCCTCAGATACTCGCCGCACACGTCGGCCAGGCGTTGATACGTGTTGACCGTGACGTAGCCCGTGGTTTCGGCCGCGCTGCCGTCGCGCGCCTGGTAGCGACGATGAAACGCCAGACTGAAGCCGGTGACCGCCGTCCCGTCGGGCGCGTAGCGGCGATCGGGGTCGCGGGTGAGGCGACCGCTGATCAGCACGCGGTTGACTTCCGGCAGCCGAAGCTCAGTCAACGGCTCCTCCTACTCGTCGGCGGCCTCCTCGGCGGCCGCCAGCGCCTCGGCATCCACCTTCGGCTGGGTGAGCTCGGGTGGGACGTGCATCACGGTCAGCACGCGGATGACGGTCTCGTTCAGCCGCAGGCGCCGCTCGATCTCCTTCACCAGCCCCCCCTCGCCCTGGTAGAGGAGCAGGGTGTAGATGCCGTCTCGCTTCCTGGCGATCTCGTAGGCCAGCCGCCGCTTGCCCCAGCGCTGGACCTCGATCACTTCGCCGCCCAGGTCCTTGATCCACTGGCCGACGCGCTCGATCTCCTCGTTCACCCGGGCCTCGTCGAGGCCTGGCTCGAGGATGAATGTGGTCTCGTACTTGGTCACGATTCCGGAACCTCCCTGCGCACCCTTCGATTGAACCGGTTCATGGCCGCCTGGATGCCGTCGGCCAGCCAGCACTCCACCACGTCCGCCGCCCGCCGGACCGCCTCGTCCACCGCCGGCAACTGCTCCGGCGTGAACGGGTCCAGCACGTGCTCCCTCAACTGCGAACCGCTCTCCGTCCCGCCGACGCCAATCCGCAACCTCGGGAAATCCCGCGACTGCAGCGCCGCCTCGATGCTCTCGAGACCGCGGTGGCCGCCGCTCGCGCCCCGCGCTCGCAGCCGCAGCGTGCCGACCGGCAGATAGACGTCGTCGCTGATCACCAGCAGGCCCTCCCACCGATCCGGGTGGTCGGCGAGCCAACCCTCGAGCGCCCGCCCGGCTTCGTTCATGAACGTGAGCGGCTGCATCAGGACCACGGCCTCCCGACCCACGCGTGCCCGGCGGGCCGCATACTGGCTCGCCTGCGATTCGGCCTCAGCCGGCCAGCGACGAGCCAGTTCGTCCAACACCCGCCACGCCACGTTGTGGCGCGTGGCCGCGTAGCGCTCCCCCGGATTGCCGAGACCCACCACGAGCCGCACGGACGACTACTTCTTCCCCTTCTCCTCGCCCTCGGCCACCGGTGCTTCCTCCTCCTTCTTGCCCTTCGCGATCACTTCGGGCTCGGCCGCCGCGGCTTCCGCAGGCACCTCTTCGGCCGGCTTCTCCTCCATCACGGTCGGCGGCACGACTGTCGCGACCGTGCTGTCGGGGTCGGTGAGCAAGGTCACCTCCGGCACCACGAGATCGCGCACGTGGATCGAGTCCCCGATGTTGAGCGACGACACGTCCACTTCGATCGAGGCCGGGATCGCGGTGGGCAGGCACTTCACCTCGACGTCACGCAGGATGTGCTCGAGGATACCCCCGCCATCCTTCACCCCCACCGGAGTTCCGACCAGGCGCAAGCCGACGCGCACTTCGATGGTTTCGGTGAGCGAGATGTGCTGGAAGTCGAGGTGCAGGATGCGATGCGTGAGCGGGTCGTACTGCACGTCGCGGATCAGGGCGGTGAACTCGCCTCCCGCCACGGCCAGGTTCACGATCGGGTTACCGCCTCGGTGTTCGCGCAGGGCCAGGTCGAACTCGCGCGCCCCGACGCTGACCGGCATCGGCGGCTCGCGATGGCCGTAGAGCACGGCCGGGATTTTCCCGCCTGCGCGCGCCTTGCGGGCACCGCCCTTGCCGAGCGTTTCCCGACGCTCACCGCTCAACGGGATCACTGCCATCTCTGCGCCCCCCTTCGCCACCGACCTTCGAGGTCGGATGGATTCAAGCCTTCGCCGCTCACACGAACAGCGAGCTCAGCGAACGCTCGTCGTGGATCCGCTGCACCGCCTCACCCAGCAGCCCCGCCACCGCCAGCTCGGTGATGTTGGACGGCAACTTCATGTATTCGTGGTCCAGCGTGTCGGTCACCACCAGCTCCCGGATCGGCGAAGCCGCGATGCGCTCGAGCGCGTCCGGGCAGAACACTCCATGGGTCACGCCGGCGTAGATCTCACGGGCGCCGTTCTTCTGGATCGCGATCGCCGCCTGGCACAACGTCTTCGCCGTGGTGACGACGTCGTCGAACAGGATGACGTTCTTGCCCTCGACGTCGCCGATGATGTTCATGATCTCCACCGCGTCCGGCTTGGGGCGGCGCTTGTCGACCAGCGCCAACTCCGCCCCCAGGCGCTTGGCATAGGCGCGTGCCATCTTGACGCTCCCGATGTCGGGCGCCACCACCACCAGATCCGGGACTCGCTTCTGCGAGAAGTAGTCGATCAGCACCGGCGCCGCGTACAGGTGGTCGAAGGGGATGTCGAAGAATCCCTGAATTTGCGCGCTGTGCAGATCCATGGTGAGCGCGCGATCGGCGCCCGCCACCGTGATCAAGTTGGCGACCAGCTTGGCCGAGATCGGGGCCCGCGGCTGGTCCTTGCGATCCTGCCGTGCGTACCCGAAATAGGGCACCACCGCGGTGACCCGGCGCGCGGAGGCCCGCCGGGCGGCGTCCAGCATGACCAGCAGCTCCATCAGGTTGTCCGCCGGGGCCCCGGTCGCCTGGACGATGAACACATCGCTGCCGCGGATGTTCTCGTTGAACTTCACCGAGACCTCGCCGTCCTCGAAGCGGGACACCTCCGCATCTCCGAGCGGCACTTTCAGCTTCTCGCAGATGGACCGCGCCAGGCGACGGCTGGCGTTGCCTGCGAAGATGCGACAAGGATCCAAGCGTGAACCTCCGGCCGGGCGGGGGGCGGCGCTATTCCAGACTCGGGCCATCGGCAAGGGCCGGAGCCCATTCCCCGGGCCCCGAAATGGCTGGGGCGGGAGGATTCGAACCTCCGGATGCGAGATCCAAAGTCTCGTGCCTTACCGCTTGGCCACGCCCCACCAACAGAACGGGATTTCCGTCACGGTCCGGGCCGTCACGGCGGGCCCGGGGTGATGGCTATTGGCCCAAAGGAACTGCCACGGCGGAAAAAAGTGCGGGCAGCCTAACCGGACAGGTCGACCAAGTCAAACGGCGCTGGGGCGAGGCGAGGGCGAAGGGACCACAGGGAGCCAACGCAGCCGACCTCCTCGGGACCGTCTAGTAGAGGCTCTCCGAGCGATCCGGCTGGGGGTGGGCGCCGGGCCGCGCCAGCTCGCGCTGGTACTCGGCCATCACGATCTCGGTCAAGTACTTGCGGGTCGCGTCGTTGATCGGATGGGCGAGGTCCTGGTGCTGGCCATCGGGGCGCTTGCGGCTCGGCATGGCGACGAACAGACCCGAGTTCCCGTGGATGATCTTGAGACCCCGGATCACGAACGAGTCGTTCAGGGTGATGCTCACGAACGCCTTGAGCTTCTCGTCGTTTCGGATCGAAACTCGAACCTCGGTGATCTCGATCATGAGGAATTCACTCCCGAGCCATCCTTAGGGAGGAGTGCTGGCTCGTTGGGGGCCGCCCGGTCAGGTGGCAGTTTGCCATCTTGAGCGTCTCGCGTCCTTGCCTCCGGCTCAAGCTACCATTCACAGAGCACCCGTATCGCTCTTCGTGTCGAACGGACGGCGAACAACGCCTCCGTCCCCTGGAAGCGGTCCATCAGAGTCGTCATTGACTCCCCATGTCGAAGAATCCCGAACACCGCTGACCCACTACCGCTCATCTGGGGGCTCTCCAGCCCGATCCTCTGCAGCCGCTCACGGAGCGATTGGAAAGCCGCCCGCCTGTCCCCCAGCGCGGATTCGAAGGTGTTGCCGAGCCTCCGCGCGAAATCCGGCCTTACTGCATCGGGCTCAAGGCGTTGGCCGAATCTTAGTTTCGCCCCCCACCCTGTCAAGGCATATTTGCCCCGGTCGATTCGGCGATAGGCGAGCGCGGTCGAAACGCGCCACGGGGGGACCGTGACCAAGGCGCGAAACGGCCGTTCCAGCCGGAGCGGCACCAGACGCTCGCCGCGCCCCAGCCCCAACGCCGTGCCGCCGGTGGTCTGGAACGGGACGTCGGATCCCAGCTCGGCCGCCAGCTCGATGCGCCTCGAGCGCGGCAAGCGGAGGCCGTACAGACGGGCGAGGCCCACCAAAGTCCCCCCCGCGTCTGCGCTCCCGCCACCGAGTCCGGCGCGGGTCGGGATGCGCTTCACGAGACGAAGGTGCGCCCCGCCGGGGAGCCCGATCCGGTCTCGCAGCAGCTGCGCCGCCCGCAGCGCCAGGTTGGCCGGGCCGGCGGGAACGCCGGCGCCGCCGCGGCCCGAGCGGGGGCGGCCGCCAACGCTCGCGTCCTCGTGCCGTACCTCGATCGAAAACCCCTGCCTCCGCGGCATCAGCGTCAGGTGGTCGGCCAGCGAGATCGATTGGAACACCGTCACCAGGTCGTGGAACCCGTCGGGCCGTCGCGGACCCACCGCCAGCCCCAAGTTGAGCTTGGCGCGCGCCTCGACGCGCACGGCGCGGCACGAAGCTCGGCCGCCGGACGGGCGGGTCGCGCCTCCTCGCATCAGCGCCGGTAGAGGATCGCCAGCACCGTGACGAGATAGAGCGCCACGCAGATCGCGAGCGGTCGATCGGCCACCAGCAAGTAGGACGGATCCTCGCCGTGCTCGGTGGTGGTCATCAGGTAGAGATAGCGGAAGATACCGTAGGCCACGAAGGGGATCGTGTAGAGCAGCGCCTCGGTGCCGAACTTGGCCACCGTCCCGGGCCAGATGGTGTAGAGCGCGTACGCCATCAGGCTTGCCGCCGCCGAGACCAACAGCAGGCCGTTCAGCAGCTCGGGACCGTAGCGATCCAGCACCGCTCGTTGACTCGCCGCCTGCTCCCCGGCATTCGCCAGCTCGCGCCGCCGCTTGGCCAGCGCCAGGAACAATGCTCCGAAGAACGTGCAGACCAGGAGCCACGGCGAAAGCTCGGTGCGCGGGGCCACCGGCTTGAGCAGGACCACTCCGGCGATGGCACGCAGCACGAAGCCGATCGCGATCGCGAACACGTCCAGCAGGACCCGGTGCTTGAGCGTGAAGGTGTAGAGCAGGGTGAGCCCCAGGTAGGCCGCCGCTACCACGATGAACCCGAAGCCCAAACCGAGCGACAGCACCACCGCCCCGGCGAACAGGGGCACCACGGCCACGCGCGCCAGCGCTACCGGGAGTCGCCCCGAGGCCAATGGACGCCGGCACTTGACCGGGTGACGGCGGTCGGCCTCGAGGTCCCTCAGGTCGTTGACCAGGTAGCCGGCGCTGGCGAACAGCGAGAACGCCAGGAAGCCGCTGGCCGCCCGCAAGGCATGGCCGGGCACGCCGAGCTGCTGAGAGAAGAGCACGCCGGCGAAGAGCAGCAGGTTCTTCGTCCACTGGCGCGGGCGAAGCGACTCGATCAGGGGACCGATCATGAACGCTCGGCGCGGCGCGCGCGGCGCGAGAGGTTCCGGGCCCGCGAAGCACCCGAGCCGAACATCGCGCGCTCCACCAGCTCGCACAGGGCGTGGCCGAGCGCGATGTGCCCTTCCTGGATGCGCGGGGTCACGCGGCTCGGCGTCATCAGCACGAAGTCGCACAGGGTCGCCAGGCGGCGGCCCGATTCCCCCGTCATGCCGATCACCAGCATTCCCAAGCCGTGAGCGACCTCGACCGCCCGGAGCACGTTGGGCGAGCGGCCGCTGGTGGTGATCGCCACCAGCAGGTCGCCTGGCGACCCCAAGGCTTCGAGCTGGCGCCCGAACACGTCGTCGAACCCGTAGTCGTTGCCGATCGCCGTCAGGGCGGAGGAGTTGGTGGTCAGAGCCACCGCGGCGAGCGCCGGACGGTCGACCAGATACCGTCCGGCCAGCTCGGCGGCCAGATGCTGGGCATCGGCAGCGCTTCCACCGTTGCCGCAGAAATACACCGTCCCACCCCCCTCGAGGCAGGCGATCACGGCTTCGGCTGCCGCGGCGAGCGCCCGCCCGCAGCGGCGCTCGAGGCGGGCCAGATGGGTGCCCGACGCGTGCAGCGCCAAGCGCGCCTGCCGCTCGAGGGGCCCGCGCGTCCGGGGGGTAGATCTCGATCGCTTCAACGAATTCCCCTTTCGGGCCAGGTCACGAGGCGACCCGGGCGGGCCCGGCGGTGGCACGCACGTGGCGGCTCACCGCGTCCCGCCAGTGCGGCATCCGATGACCGGTCACCTGCTCGTACAGGGCGTTGCTGAGCACCGAATAGGCCGGGCGTCGCGCCGGGGCCGCGAACGACGCGGAATCGGTGCGTCCCAGTCGTGGCTTGAGCCCCGCTACTTCGAAAGCGTGGGCCGCCAGGTCGTACCACGTGCAGTCCCCGGAGCCCGTGCAGTGGTAGGTTCCGAACGCCGCGGTCGCCACCAGAAGCACCACCGCCTCCGCCAGGTCGGTGGTCAGGGTCGGCGAGCCCCGCTGGTCATCCACCACCCTGAGGGCCTCCCCTGCCCTTGCCTTGTCCAGCATGCTGTCCACGAAGTTCGATCCCAAAGGGCCATAGAACCAGCTGCTGCGGACGATCAAGGGCCGCGGGTGAACCTCACGCACCGCACGTTCGCCGTCCAGCTTCGAGACCCCGTAGACATTGAGCGGCCCGGTCGGATCCGGCTCGCGATAGGGAACGGCCGCGCTGCCGTCGAAGACGTAGTCGGTCGAGATCAGGAGGATGGCGGCCTCGGACCCGGCCGCCGCCAGCGCCGCGTTGCGGGCGCCGACTTCGTTCACCCGGGCCCGGTCCGGGTGTCGCTCGCAATCGTCCACCCGGGTGTAGGCGGCGAGGTGCATCACCCAGTCGGGGCGAAACTCCCGGATCGATAGGGAGAGCGCTTGGTAATCGGTCACGTCGGCGTCCCGGTGAGTGAGACCCCGCACTTCGTGTCCGGCCTGCCTGAGCACAGGCACCAACGCCCGGCCGAGCAGGCCGCCCGCCCCCGTCACCAGCGCTCTCACGCCAGCTCCACCCGGCTCGAGTCGCCAACCATCAGCCGATGGGCTCGCGGCCGCTGGCCGTTCGCCGTGATCACCACGTCCTTGCCGATCAGGCTCGATTCGATCCGCACCGGGATGTCGCGGATGGCGCTGCGCTCGAGCACGATCGAGTGCTCGATCTCGGCGTGGGAGATCTCCACGCCGTCGCCAATCGCGGTGAACGGACCGACGTAGGCGTCGGAGATGCGGGCCTGGGCACCAATGACCAGCGGCCCCCGCAGCCGAGAACGCTCGACCCTCGACCCCGGTCCCACGCGGACCGCGTTCTCGATGGTAGTGGAGCCGTCGATCGTGCCCTCGAGCTCGGTGGCGAGGTCTGACAGCACGATGCGGTTGGCTTCGAGCAGATCTTCCACCTTGCCGGTATCCTTCCACCATCCGCCGATGACGTGGGAGCGCACCCGGCGGCCGCTCCGGATCAAGTGCTGGATCGCGTCGGTGATCTCCAGCTCGCCGCGCGCGCTGGGCCGAATCGCGTTCACCGCCTCGAAGATGCCGCGGTCGAACAGGTAGACGCCGACCAGCGCCAGATCGCTCTTGGGCTGCCGCGGTTTCTCCTCGAGCCCCACCACGCGGTCGCCGTTCAGCTCGGCGACTCCGAAGTCGGAGGGATTGCGCACGTGGGCGAGCAGGATCTGCGCGTCGGGTTTCTCGGTCCGGAACTCCTCGACGAACCGCGCCACCCCGTCCTTGACGAGGTTGTCTCCCAGGTACATGAGGAACGGCCCTCCGGCCAAGTACGCTTCGGCGATCTTGACCGCGTGCGCCAATCCCAACGGCGCTTCCTGCACGATGTAAGTCACCTCGAGCCCGAACGCCGAGCCATCGCCCACCGCGGCGCGGATCTCGGCCTGGCTGTTGACCATCACCGTGACCGGTTGCCCCGTCCGCGGGTCGGGCTGGAGGATTTCGCGGGGATCGCTGACCACGATCCCGACCTCGCGAATCCCGGCCGCGCGGATCGCCTCCAGGCCATAGAACAGCACCGGCTTGTTCGCCACTGGTACGAGCTGCTTGGCGCTGGTGTGGGTGATGGGGCGCAGCCGCGTCCCACGACCGCCGGCGAGGACCAGAGCCTTCACGGGACCCCAGCTTCTCAAGTGGCCAGCGCCTGGGAGAGGAGGCGGCGGGCCTCCGCCAGCGCGTCCTCGAGTTTGGTCGCATCCTTGCCGCCGGCCAGCGCCAGATGGGGCTTGCCCCCGCCCGAGCCTCCGGTGACGCGGGCGACCTCGCGCACCAGCTCGTCGGCCCGCAGCTTCTTCTCGGCCACCAGATCGTCGGTCACCGCCGCGAGAAACGTGAGCCGGCCACCGCTGCGGATCGCCAACACCGCGGCTCCGCGCCGAAGCGAGGTGCGCAGCCGATCCGCAGCGTCGCGCACCGCGTTGGGATCGGCTTCGGCCTGAATCTCGGCCACCGCCCACCGCCCACCCGCCGCCGCTGTGGCCTGCTCGGCGATGCGTGTCATTTCGGACTCGAGCCCGCCGCGCTGCGAATCGAGCTGAGCTTTGCGGAGACGTTCGAGCTCGCCGCGCAGCTTCTCGATCTGCTCCGGCACCGCTTCGGGTCGCACCTGGAACAGCGCCGCCGCGCGCTCCAGCGTGCCCACCTGCGCTTTGAGATACGCCAGGGCCTCGTGACCGCACAGCGCCTCGATGCGGCGCACGCCACTCGCCACGCCGGCGTCCGAGACCAGCACGAAGGCGCCGATCTCCCCGGTCCGGCGCACGTGCGTGCCGCCGCACAGCTCGCGGCTCACCGGAATGTCGGCGTCCTCGGCGCCAGTCACCGTAACCATCCGAACCTCGGCACCGTATTTCTCCCCGAACAGCGCCATCGCCCCGAGCGCTTTGGCTTGCTCGAGCGGCAGGATCTGCCAGCTCACCTCCCGGTTCCGCAGCACCCACTCGGCCACCAGGCGCTCGATGGCGGCCAGTCGTTCCGCGGACGTCGCTTCGAAGTGCGTGTAGTCGAAGCGTAGTCGATCGGGCGCCACCAAGGACCCGGCCTGACGGACGTGGGTGCCGAGCAGGTGGCGAAGCGCGGCATGCAACAGGTGGGTCGCGGTGTGGTGGCGCATCGTCGGATAGCGGTGATGCGGGTCCACCACCGCCTTCAAGCCGCCGCGGGCGCCGGCCGAGAGCAGCGCCGCCCGGTCGCCGTTCACCATGCGCACGCGGTGAACGATGCTCTCGCCTTCGCGGTAGACGTGCGTCAGCTCCCCGACGATGCCGATCGCCTCGATGCGCCCCCGGTCGGCCACCTGGCCGCCCGCTTCCGCATAGCACGGGGTGCGGTCCAGCACCAGCTCCAGTTCGCCCGAGCGCGCCGCGGCCTCGGGCTCGCCGTCGCCGGCAGGCGCCGGCCGCCAGCGCCGCAGCGTCAGGCCGCTCGCGGCGAGCTGCTGGTGACCGAGGAACTCGGAGTCGGGCCCTGCGGTGACTTCGGTCCACCGCGCGACAGCCTTTTCGTCCGTTCTGACGAACTTGCTCGCGGCGCGCGCGCGCTGGCGCTGCACTTCCATCGCACGTTCGAAGCCGGCGCGATCGACGCTGACGCCCCGCTCTGCCGCCGCGAACTCGAGCTCGTCAATGGAATAGCCGAACGTGTCGTGTAGACGAAACGCTTCCTCTCCGCTGATGATCTTCTTTCCCGTCAGAAGAAGGTCCTCGAGCTTGAGGCTCCCTCTCTCGATCGTCGAAGCGACCAGCTCCTCTTCGCGCTGGAGGACCCCGAACACCACATCGCGGTTCTGGAGCAGTTCCGGATAATGTTCGCCGAAAACGCCGTTCGTCCGGTCGGCAATGGATGGAAGGAATGGTTCTCGGATCTGAAGACCATCTCTGGATCGACCCCGAGCCACAGCTCGCCGGAGTAGCCGGCGAAGGACGTAGCCCGCGCCCTCGTTCCCAGGTAATGCGCCTTCGGATATGGCGAAAGTCAAAGCGCGAACATGATCGGCGATCACTCGAGCGTCGCGCATCGATTGCCCTTCCGGCTGCGGTCCGAATCGGCCTGCCCTTGCGAACACCTGGTGGATGATGGGCTCAAAGACGTCCGTCTCGAAGATCGTGCTCTTCCCCTGGACGATCAGCGCGAGGCGCTCGATCCCCATGCCGGTGTCGATCCCCGGCCGCGGCAGCGGCGTGAGCGTGTCGTCCGGCTGCGCGTCGAACTGCGGGAACACCAGGTTCCAGAACTCCATGTAGCGGTCGCCGGCGTCCCCGGGCCGCTCGCCCCAGAACGCGCCTTCCGCCAGGTAGTCGGGCCGCTGCTCGCCGAGATCGAAATAGATCTCGCTGCACGGCCCGCACGCGCCCTGGCCCCCCGCCGGCCCCCAGAAATTGTCCGCGCGACCGAGCGCGACGAGATGGTCCCCCGGCATGCCGACCTTCTTCCACAACGCCGCCGCCTCGTCGTCGCGCGGCAGGTTGCCCTCCCCTTTGAAGATCGAGGCGTACAGACGCTCTTTCGGAAGCTCGAGCACCTTGGTGACGAACTCCCAGGCAAAGGCGATCGAATCCTCTTTGAAGTATGCGCCGCGCTCGCGCGGGCCGAACGAGAAGTTGCCGAGCATCTCGAAGAACGTGTCGTGGCGCGGGGTCAGGCCCACGTTCTCGAGATCGGTGAGCCGCAGGCATTTCTGGATCGAGACGGCGCGGGTGTAGGGCACGTCGTCGCAGGCGGTGTAATACGGTTTGAACTGCACCATGCCGGCCGTGGTGAAGAGCAACGTCGGGTCGTTGGGCACGAGCGGGGCCGAGGGGACCGCGGTGTGCCCCCGCGCCACGAAGAAGTCGAGGAAGGCACGACGCAGCTCGGCCGCCGTGCGAGCGCCCGCCGAGGCCTGAGGTGGATTCATAAGGGATCGAAGATAACGAGTTTGGCGGGGTCTTGCAGGTGGGAAATTGCCCCAGGCGCCTGCCGCGCCCGCTCGGTCGCGCCCGAGCGAGCCCGCGGTCCCCGGTCACGCCCTCTTCAGTTGGGCTTCAACTTCAGCCGGCGCCCAGCCGGAGCGCGTCGCAGCTCGAGAACCCAGGTCTCGCTCGACGTGTCGTCGTTCAGGAGATCGCCGCCGTTCACGAGGACGAGGTCTTCGACGGGGTCGTAGACGGCCGCGAAGCCCTTCCGGTATTCCGGCACGCCGCCGGACGGGCCGCTCGACAAGGGGCCCATGGCGAGCAGTTTGACGGCGGCCATCCCGCTGCTCTCCCTCACCCCGGACGGATCCAGGTTTTCCCAGGACGGTGGAGTCTGCAGGCGGAGGCTCCAGACGCGGAGCGCGTGCCAGCTCGCGCTGGTCCTCGGCCCCGAGAAAGCTCTCGGCGCGATCACGAGCACACGACGGCGCACCGGATCGTAGACCGCAGCATGTCCCTCCAGCTCGCCCGGCGAGGGGCGCGGGATCTGCAAGGGAACCCATGCTGCGCCGTCGCGGAGAGAAAGGCTCCACGCGTCCTCGCTCGGGCCCGAGGACGTCCTTCCCCCTATGATGATCACCCGATCCGCCACCGGGTCGTAGACCGCCGCGTGACCCGCCCGACCGGGGATCGGTCCGCGGGACGGGGTCAGCCGGGTCCAGGCTGGGACGCCGTCCAACGCGAGGGCCCATACGTCGTCGAGATAACGGTCGCCATCGGTGCCGCCGAGGATCAGCATCCTCCTGCGGAGCGGATCATAGACTGCCACGTGCCCCCCAACGGGGGCTCGGCGAGTCGCCGACGGGTCGCAGACGATCCCACGCGTGCCCCCGCAGCGTGATCGTCCAGAGATCCCCAAGCGGTTTGCCGCTCAGTCCGCCGAACACGAATCATGCGACCACCGATGGGATCGAGCACCGCGCTGTGGCCCGCCCTGCCGGCCGGTGGACTCCCGGACGGCAGGAGCTGCATGCAGGACGGGGTCCCGCCCACCGACACCGTCCACAACAAATTCGTAATCCCGCGGGCACCCTGGGGGGTGCTGTACTTCCCACCAAACAGGACCGCGTTCTGCGCCGACGAGTCGTAGACCGACACCTGTGAGGACAGCGCATAGGGAGGCGGTACCACCGGGGTGATCTCCGTCCACTCCGGCGCGGTCTCGCTCAACGACAGTTCCCAGGTGTCCCAGAGCCTCACCCGATGAAGCTTCGATTCGGACTCGTCGACGCCGCCGAACAACACCACACGGCGTCGGTCGGGGTCGAGAATCGCCGAGTGCCAGGCCCTACGCTGGGGCGCCACTCCCACCGCCTCGAGCCGCGACCATTTCGGCTCGTCACCGAGTTCGAGGGCCCACAAGTCGGAGAACTCCGGCGACCGATGCGACGTCCCCTCGAGCACCATCATGCGATCGGCCGTGGAGTCGAACACGGCCGCGTGCCCTTCGCCTCCGCCCGGCACATCCCCCTCCGGTCGAAGCCGCGACCAGGAAGGTGGATTCGCCAGTGTGAGTGCCCAGACGTCATTGGCTTGCGAGCGCTCGGTCGTGCCACCGAAGACGATCACCCGATCTCGCCGAGAGTCGTACACCGCGGTGTGGCGGTGGCGCGGGGGCGGAGCGGTCCCCGCGGTCGAGAGGTGGGACCACGCCAACGAATCGCCGAGCGAGAGAGACCAGACCTCCTGGAACAACACGCCCTTTCCACCGACGACGACGATCCGGTCGCGAACGGGATCGTAGACCGCCGCGCGCCGGCGGGCCGGCGGCGGTGGGGCCCGGCGGGGGTCAGACGCTCCCACGCGGTGATCTTGCCGAGCGACAGCGCCCAGACGTCCTCGAAGGGTGTCTTGCCCTGGCCCCCGAGCACCAGCATGCGCCGGCGGACGGGGTCGTACACCGCCACGTGATCCGCCCGCGGAGCGGGCGGCGGACCGGCGGGCGCGAGCTGCGTCCAGCTCGTACTACCCTCGAGCGGGAGCGACCATACCTCCCCATGCCACTTACCTTCGCCGTATCCGCCGAACACCAGCATGCGCCGCCCACCTGGATCGTAGATCGCCGAGTGACCTTCGAGAGCGGGAGGATGGGACGGGCGCGGATCGGGCACGCGCGAGCCTTCTGCGCGGACGGCAGTCGACACCGAAAGGGCGAAGCAGAGGAGGACTTCGCCTCGACCAAGACACCGGACGGAATTCACGAGTCTCCTTCCGATTCGGCCTCCCCTCCGTCGGGGGGGGAGGCCAGCGCCTGCTCGATCGTGTCGGCATCGAAGCCCCGGCGCGCGAGCAGCGAGTAGAGCCGCTGGCGTCGCGCCCGTGGCTCGAGCCTGGCGTACCGGCGTGCCGCCTGGGCCACCACCCGGCGCGCCGTGGCCAGCTCGTCGGCCGCGCCGGTCTCCTGCCCGAGCCGCGTACGTCCAGCCGCGACGTCCTCGATCGAGACGCCGCGCCTCCGCAGCTCCTGCTCGAGGCGCCGCCAACCGGCCGGACGGCGGCCCCAGCGCCCGGCCAGGTAGGCCCGCGCGTATTCGGTATCGTCCACCAGGCCGACCGCAGCCAGTCGATCGAGCACCTCCTCGACGACGGGTGACGCGTAGCCCTTTTCGCGCAATCGCCGCGCCAGGTCCGAGCGCGTCCGCCGCGTGCGCTCGAGCAGCCGAAGCGCGGCTTCGCGGGCCGCGGCCGGGTCGCCGGTCGTGGGTTCGCGCGGCGCCGTGCGACGTCGACTCCGGAGCGTCATGGGCTCAATAGACCCCGGGGACGAGACGCGCCGTGTGGTTCATGTATCGGCGATACGGATCGCCGAACTGCTCGAGCAGGAAGGCCTCCTCGACGTCCATCCGACGCTTGAACATCCAGAACACCAGGGGCATGAGCAGCAGCGCCAGCACGCTGCGAAACACGCCCGCAAACCCCAGGTCCATGAGCAGGATCCCGAGGTACGAGGGGTGCCGCACCATCGCGTAAAACCCCGAGGTGTGAAGCACGTGTCCCGGCTGGAGAGCCACTACCGAAACGAAGCGCCGCCTGAGCTCGAGCATCGGCCCGAGCCGGAGCGCCACTCCGGCGGTGAGCAACGCCAGCCCCGTCCAGCGCGTCCCGTCGCCGCCCGGCAAGGTCCAGAGGTCGCGGGCGTCCATGTAGGGCATCCCGTAGGCGGTGAACAGCGAATGGCACACCAGCAGGGGAAAGAACGGCTTCCAATCCCGCGCGTGCCTCAGCCCTTTGCTGCGGCCCGCGGTGGCCAGCGTCATGACCGGGATCATGACCAGATGGAGCGCGACCACCGCGACCCGTACCGGATGGGCGAAGAAGCCGCGCGGATCCCCCCACCCCATCACCATGAGGAGCAGGAAGAGAAGGACGTTGAGCGGGATGCCGACGAGCTGTTTGAGGGGCGGGATCGAGCGCTGCGCCATCGGCCGGCTACCGCTTGCGCTCCCCTCCCGCCACCATCGCCGGCTGCGGCCGTGCGGGCGACCCGGCGGCAGCCGGTTTCGCGGGGGCGGCTGCCGGCTTGGGCGGAGTCCCTGCCGGTGCCCCGGACTTGGCTTCCGCGTCGGCGCCGGGTACCGGGAGCCCGAGCTGTGGCAGCAGCTTGGCTTCGATCTGGGCCCGCACGTCGCGGTGCTCTTTCAGGAACAGTCGCGCGTTCTCGCGGCCCTGCCCGATGCGCTCCTCGCCAAACGACAGCCAGGTGCCGGCCTTCTGGATGACGCCCTTCTCGATCGCGAAGTCGAGCAGCTCGCCTTCGCGCGAGATGCCTTCGTTGTAGAGGATGTCGAACTCGGCCTCGCGGAAGGGTGCTGCGACCTTGTTCTTGACCACCTTGACCTTGGTGCGGTTGCCGATCGCGCTCTCGCCCTCCTTGAGGGTGGCAATGCGGCGGATGTCGAGGCGCACCGAGGCGTAGAACTTGAGCGCGCGCCCACCGGCGGTGGTCTCGGGGGAGTTGTGGACCACGACGCCGTCGACCAGGTAGGTGTGGCTTCCTTCGACCTCGAGATCGAAGCGATGAGCAGGCTCTTGCAATGTCATCAGGGACCGTTGTACCACCTTTGCCACCGACAGCCTGAGCTGCACCGCGTCCATCACCGCGGTGTCGGACCCGCCCGGGACACGCCCGGCAGCGCTTTCGAACGGCCGCTCATTCGCCCCGGCTTCGGCCGACGCAGGATCCTCGATCCCGACCAGGACCTCGTCCCCGACCGCCAGGGCCCCCGCCTCGACCGGTCCCTCGGGCGTGAACACGAGATGATTCTCGGTGGCTGCGAACTTCCGCCGGCCCGAACGTCCTCCCTCCACCTCGAACTGAAGGAAGCGCTCCGTGCGGCCGTTGTCGAACCAGTTCACGACACGGCGGGGCTCGATCCTTCCAGTTGCAGGGTCGTAGGACAGCACTTCGACCGACATCCGCTGGTTCACGATCTTTCCAATGTTTTCGCTGGTGCCATCCGCGAGCAGGACCCTTGTTCCGTAATGGAAGCAACCGAACATTACGCCGATCTGCATGCGGATCTGGTTGATGAAGATCACGCAGGTCTTGCTCTTGGAGATCGAGCCGGTGAGCTTGCGCAATGCCTGCGACATGAGCCGCGCCTGGAGCCCGACGTGCGAGTCGCCCATCTCGCCTTCGATCTCGGCGCGCGGCACCAGGGCGGCCACCGAGTCGATCACCACCACGTCCACCGCGCCCGAGCGCACCAGGTGGTCGGCGATCTCGAGCGCCTCCTCGCCGGTGTCGGGTTGGGCGACGTGCAGGTTGGCGATGTCCACGCCCAGCTTCTGGGCGTAGGCGGCGTCGAGGGCGTGCTCGGCGTCGATGAACACCGCGTTGCCGCCCAGCCGCTGCGCGTTGGAGATGATGGTGAGCGCCAGCGTGGTCTTGCCCGACGACTCGGGCCCGTAGATCTCGACCACTCGGCCGCGCGGCAGCCCCCCCACGCCGAGGGCCATGTCGAGCCCGAACGATCCGCTGGGGATCACCTCGACCGCCACCCGGGCGCTCTCCTCGCCGAGCTTCATGATCGCCCCCTTGCCGAACTGCTTCTCGATCTGCGCGAGGGCAAGCTCCAGGGCCTTCGTTTTCTCCTTGGCCGACGGCGTGCTGGGAATCATGGTCTGCGTCTCCTTCGCAGGGGCGGTCTAGGCTGGTGGGGACGTGCGCGAGGGCTCGAGGCGCATGCTCTCAGGGACCGCGGCGCGCCGCCAGAGCGGACTTACCAGGCCATAGTACACATTTGAGCAGTCGCGGGAAAGGGCCGAAAATCGAGGCCAACCGAGGGGTCGGCGAGTACGATTGGGTCCGCGAAGGCGAGCCCGAGCGGCGTGGCGCTTCGGGATCCAAAACCAACGGAGGGCGCAACCGGTGCCAGGCGTTCCCCTGGGTCCTTTGCTCCTCGTGTGCTGGCTCGTTCCTCGCTTTGCGTCGGCGCAACCGACGGCATGGAGTGGAAACGCCTCGGATCTCCCGGCCGTCTCGGCGACCCGCTCCCTCGAGGTTCGGACGGAGGGCGGAGACGTGGCCCGCATGTCCCTTGCGGCCGACCCGGCCCCACCACCGCTCGAGCCACTGTCGGGGTGTCAGGAGAACTTCATCGAGGACGTCTATCCTCCCGGCACGATCTTGCCCAAGGACTTCGCGTTCGTTCCGGGCGGCTGGACCCCCGCGGGGAGCTGGAACTTCCACCTCTTCTATATCCGCCAGAATCTGCTCACCAAGCAGTATCACGGCGGCCTCGACTTCACCGAGAAGAACCTGGGCCACGCGGTATCCAACGATCTCCACGCCTGGATGGTGCTGGACACCGCGGCGATCGAGACGCGGCCCGGCCGGTTCGACAGCGAGCACGTGTGGGCTCCCCACGTCGTCCGCCGCGGTTTGACGTACTACCTGTTCTACACCGGCGTCGACGCGAGCGGGGACCAGCGCATCGGCCTGGCGACCTCGACCGATCTCGTGAACTGGGTCCAGGGCGACAGCGTCTTCGAGGTTCCCCCGGACGGGTGGGAGGATCCGCACCCTTCGCCGGGCGGGCCGCCCCTCTTCGGGCAGACACAGCTCCGGGATCCCTTCGTGATCGAGGATCCCGAAACCCCCGGGACCTGGCTCATGTACTACGTGACGGTGGCGCGCGATTACACGCCCGGCATGGTGGTCGGCGTCGCCCGCTCGAACGGCGACTTCGCTTCGTGGTCGAACACCTTCCCGCTGTGGGCGACCCTCCACCGTTGGCCGACGGCCACCGTGGGGCGGGTCGAGTCCCCGCACGTGTTCCCACGCAACGGCAGCTGGTGGCTGTTCTACACCGCGAACGGCGACACGGTCTACGGCGTCTCCAACCCCACCAGCCCCACCGACACGGTGACGGCGAACTGGAGCCAGGCCCAGAGGCTGCGGGCGCTC
>DASXTP010000160.1:0-2124 GCA_036505355.1 Candidatus Eiseniibacteriota bacterium
CAAGACCCATGGCGCAGGCCCTAAATCACATGTGGGGGCCGATCCAGAAGCCGACGACATCGAGGCGCAGGGCCTCGGCTGGAAGAGCAGCTTCCGAACGGGCTGGGGCGGTGACGCGATCACCAGCGGCCTCGAGGTCACGTGGACCACCACGCCGACGAAGTGGAGCGCCGACTACTTCAAGAACCTGTTCGGCTATGAATGGGAGCTGACCAAGAGCCCCGCCGGTGCGCACCAGTGGAGACCGAAGGGTGGTGCGGGCGCCGGCACGGTTCCGGATGCCCACGACAAGTCCAAGCGCATCGCTCCGTCCATGCTGACCACCGACCTCACGCTGCGGTTCGACCCGGCCTACGAGGAGATCTCGCGGCGCTTCATGGAGCATCCGGAGCAGCTCGCCGAGGCATTCGCCCGTGCGTGGTTTAAGCTGACTCACCGCGACATGGGCCCCCGCGCGCGCTATCTCGGCCCGGAGGTTCCCGCCGAGGAGCTCATCTGGCAGGACCCGATCCCCGCGGTTAATCACAAGCTGATCGATGACAAGGACATTGCCGCCCTCAAGGCCAAGATCCTGGCCTCGGGCCTGTCCGTCTCGCAGCTGGTTTCCACCGCCTGGGCCTCCGCGTCCACCTTCCGTGGCTCCGACAAGCGTGGCGGTGCGAACGGTGCCCGCATTCGTCTCGCGCCGCAGAAGGACTGGGCAGTCAACCAGCCCGAGCAGCTGGCAAAGGTGCTGAAGACCCTCGAGGGCATCCAGACCGAGTTCAACGGCGCCCAGTCCGGGGGCAAGAAGGTCTCGCTCGCCGACCTGATCGTGCTGGGCGGCTGCGCAGCTATCGAGCAGGCGGCGAAGAACGCCGGTCACAAGGTGACGGTTCCCTTCACGCCTGGACGCACGGATGCCTCGCAGAAGCAGACCGACGTCGAGTCCTTCGCCGTGCTCGAGCCGTTCGCGGACGGCTTCCGCAACTACCAGAAGGCCAGGTCGCCCGTGTCGTCCGAGGACCTCCTGGTCGACAAGGCGCAGCTGCTGACGCTCAGCGCGCCCGAGATGACGGTGCTCGTGGGCGGAATGCGTGTCCTGAACACCAACGCCCGCCCGTCCAAGCATGGCGTCTTCACCAATCGGCCGGAAGCGCTGACCAACGACTTCTTCGTGAACCTGCTCGACATGGGCACGGAGTGGAAGGCGGTGTCGGACGCCACGGACGTGTTCGAAGGGCGCGATCGCACGACGGGTGAACGCAAGTGGACAGGCACGCGTGTCGATCTCATCTTCGGCTCGAACTCCCAGCTCCGGGCCCTGGCCGAGGTCTATGGCAGTTCGGACGCGCAGGAGAAGTTCGTCCGTGACTTCATAGCGGCCTGGAACAAGGTGATGAATCTGGATCGCTTCGACCTGGCGTGATCCCAGGCGGCGCGGGTGGTCTGAGCGACCACCCGCGCCGCGTCCTGCACCCGGTTTGAGGGCCAGGTCGCGGTGATCACGGGTGGGAACAGCGGCATCGGTCTTGCGGTCGCCAAGGCATTCGCACGGGAGGGGGCGTCCGTCGTCATCACGAGGCGGGACGAGGCCTCGCTGAAGCGGGCCGAGCGCGACATCGGGGAGAGCGGGATGGCCCTCCGGGCGGATGTCTCCCGCCTCCCCGAGATCGACCGCGCCATGGGCGCGATCCGGGAGCGCTTCAAGCGGATCGACGCCCTCTTCGTCAACGCCGGCATCGGCAAATTCGTTCCGTTCGACCAGGTCACCGAAGAGTTCTTCGATGAAACGGTCGCCGTCAACTTGAAGGGGGCCTTCTTCACGGTCCACAAGGCGCTGCCTCTGCTCCGGCCGGGCGCGGCCGTGGTCCTGAACGCGTCGGTCAATGCGCACAAGGGGATGCTCGTGCACCACGGTCTACGGTGCCACGAAGGCGGCGGTCGTGAATCTGGCCAAGACCCTCTCGGCGGATCTAGTCCAGCGTGGCATCCGCGTGAACGCGATCAGCCCCGGTCCCGTGGAGAGCGCGCTCGTCGGTCGCTTCGGACTGTCGGATGAACAGCTGCACCAGACCCGGGAGTGGATCAAGAGCCAGGTCCTACTGAAGCGCTTCGCGGACCCGGCCGAGATTGCCGAGGCCG